>CAJVZM010000058.1 GCA_913020475.1 uncultured Flavobacteriaceae bacterium | reverse complement strand
CGAGCTGAAAAAACAGGTAGAAATATTTCCAAGAACGTCGCCGTAAATATTCCAGCACATAACATTCCCGCCTTTAAACCTGCAAAGGTTTTTACAAACCGTGTTAAATCGAAGGTAGAAGTTGCATAAAAAATCAATTATAAATTAAATTTGAACTATGCCAAGTGGTAAAAAAAGAAAACGGCATAAGGTAGCCACGCATAAAAGAAAAAAGCGTAGAAGAGCCAACCGCCACAAGAAAAAATAGTGTTTGGTAATACACTCAAAAATATATCCAAAGTTCATTGATATTTGATACTGCTCAGTCAGTATCTTCAGGAAAATCCTGAATATTTATTGTTTAACAACGACACACTGTATGGTGTCGTATCTAAAATTCATCAGAGTGAATAAAGAACTGATTATACGATCGAATTCCTCTGCTGTTGATTTTGCACTGCTCAAGGATGGAAAATTAATTGAGCTCAATAAAGAAGTAGATAATAATAAGTTTTCTGTTGGTGACATTTATGCTGCCAAGATTAGAAAACCCGTACCCGGTCTAAACGCTGCTTTTGTTGGCGTAGGTCATGAAAAAGATGGTTTTTTACACTATCATGATTTAGGACCCAACCTTCTCACTTTATTAAAATATTTTAAACAGGTAAGCTCAGGTAGAACCAAAGATTATTCTATAAGGAATTTTCGTTTTGAAAAAGAAATACCTAAAGATGGATCCATACAAGACTATCTAAATACCCAACAACAGATTCTTGTTCAGATTGTTAAGGAACCTATTTCTACAAAAGGTCCTAGGGTCAGTTCAGAATTGTCCCTAGCGGGTAGATTTATGGTATTGATTCCCTTTTCAGACCGCATTTCGATTTCACAAAAAATCGAGAGTAATGCAGAAAAAAATCGATTAAAAAAGCTAGTCAAAAGCATCCGACCTAAAGGCTTTGGTGTCATTATAAGAACTGTAGCCAAAGACCAAAAGGTCAAAGAACTCGATGCCGATTTACAGCAGTTGATGGGTCGATGGAAAAACTTATGTGAGAAATTTGTTAAAGTAGATCAATACCCTACCAAAATTCTCAGTGAGATTAATCGATCCTCCTCGATTTTAAGAGACATTTTTGATAACGATTTTAATGGAATCAATGTTGATGATCCAGAAATGCTAGTGGAAATCAAGAATTATTTGAAAACCATTGCGCCAGACAAAGTGTCTATCGTCAAGTATTTCAAAAACAAGTCTACCCCCATTTTCGATCATTTTGGAGTCGAAAGGCAAATCAAAACCTCATTTGGTAAAACTGTTTCCATGCAAAAAGGTGCCTATTTAGTCATCGAACACACCGAGGCACTGCATGTAATAGACGTTAACAGTGGGAATAGATCCAACAAGGCTAAATCACAAGAACAAACTGCCTTGGAGGTCAATATGATTGCTGCAAGTGAAATTGCCCGACAATTAAGGTTGAGAGATATGGGAGGTATTATTGTCGTCGACTTTATCGACCTGAATACCAACGAAAATCGAAAAAAATTATTTGACCATCTTCGAAAGGAGATGGAAAGTGACAGAACCAAACATAAAATTCTACCACCTTCGCGATTTGGATTGATCCAAATCACCCGTCAACGGGTTCGCCCCGAGATGAGTATTAAAACACGAGAACCCAATCCCAATAAAAATGGTGAGGTTGAAGCTCCCATTGTTTTAGTAGACAAAATCAACGCAGAACTCGACAAAATCGTCGAGCATAGGCACAACAAAAACAAACAGTTGCAATTGCACCTTCACCCTTTTGTCGCTGCCTATTTAACCAGCGGTTTACCATCCATCCGGTCCAGCTGGTATTTTAAATACAAAAAGTGGGTGCGTATCGTACCCCGTGATGCTTACCTCTATTTGGAGTTCCGTTTTTTGGATCAAAACAGAAGACTTCTCCGAACCAAATAACTAAAAACCGCCCTAACATTTGGGCGGTTTTTTTATACCCTCGCCCAAGGATTGATTTGGTCTTCTGCTTTTTGGGACAGCCTAGTGCATTGAACCCACTAATGACTTTTCCGCTTTATATTTTTTGCCTATAATTTAAGATTTGGAAATTTAATTTTAGAAAATTAAATGTTGAACCGTTTTTGAAACTCCAAAACTTACTAATTTTGGCCATGACCAATCTCGGAAATACTTTACTAGAAATCCAAAAAAAATTAGAGTATTATTGCGCATATCAAGAGCGTTGTCACGAAGAGGTTTCTCAGAAACTCAAAGAACTGGGCATTTTCGGAACCCCTAGGGATACTGTTATTTCTCATTTGATTGAGCAAAATTACTTGAACGAAACACGTTTTGCAGAACACTTTGTGCGTGGGAAATTCAGCATCAAAAAATGGGGAAAAAGACGACTCCAAAGAGAACTGAAACAACGCCATATTTCGGATTGGAACATAAAAAATGCAATGAAAGGAATTTCTGACAAAACCTACTTGGAATCTGGACAAGCCTTGGCCGAAAAGTTTTGGCAGGCCCATCGTCATCGCCCGTTGGCGGAACAAAAGAAAAAGGTTTGGAATGCCATGCAATATCGCGGTTGGGAAACAGAGCTGATCATGGAAAATATCCTAAGACTGGAACATCAGAATGAATAACGTAATCCCAAAAGCCCATTCCCCTCAGGCATCTGAACCAAATTCGACTCCCAATATTCTGTATTGAAAATATTATTAAAATATAAACTGACTTCCAATTGATCAAGCGTCCATCTGGCAGATAAATCCATTACTGAGTATCCTTCTCCAACGGTTCTTTCTACAAATTTATAGACAAAATTGGTACTTAAATTTTTATAAATCGGGAAGTAGTAATTACCAACAAAATGATGTTTTAAATTATTATTAATAGAATATCGAGAAAAATTATAACCGCTGTTTTCCAAGTTATTTTCCAAATAGGAATAACTGATCTTAAATTCGTGATTTAGGGAGTAGAGCTCAATTCTGTGTATGAATTCGAAATCGATTCCTTGGGTATTGACCCGCTGAATATTTTCAGCACTAAAGGGGATGCTGTCGTCATTGCTATTTTTCACATAGTCTATGAGGTTTTTAGCCTTTCGACTATAGAAGGCTAAAGATACGTTAACTTTGGGACTGCTATAGCGCAATCCGATCTCATTGGAAAAAGCTTCTTCAGGTTTTAAATCGGCATTACCAACAGTGGTTCTGTCAGAATAGAACAAATCTGTAAAAGTTGGTATTCGGAACGTAGCCCCTAAATTTCCATAAAATCTCAACTTAGGATTGAGTTGCCAACCCAAATCAATCCCCGGAAAACTATGCGTTCCAAAGTCTGTGAAATAGTTGGCCGCAATCCCTGGGGTGATGTCCACCTTGTTGTTAAAAAGGTAAAATCGATGTTCTAAAAAAAAGTTCATCATGGTTCGACTGTGATCACCCAAATTATTGCTGCGAATGCTGACACGAGAAATCTCAAGCCCCATACCCGTCAATCCCCAGTCAGATGATACAGAAGTGTCAAAAGCAGTCCCTAATTTGTTGGTGACATGAAGATTGCGATATATTTCGGGTTTGTTGCGGATATATTCATACATATCCTGTCCCCTACGCCAATAAAGCTTGGGTTTAAAAATCCAAGACCCCTTACTGTATCTCTGAGATAACGAAACCAAACTCGCTTGAGTTTCCTCATATTGATCTATGGCTGATGCGTTGGCATAAAAACCGTTGGCTCCAAACTTTCGTCCCGAATAGGTTGCAATAAAATCTAAGGGGGTTTTATGGCGATTAAAACTGGATTTGACAAAAAATTGATTGTAATCATAGTCGGTATTGTAGCGATAGCCATCAGAGGTATTTCTGGAAACAAATCCTAAGACGCCGGTTTTCTCGCTAGTATTACCCACAAAAAAAGAACCATTGGTTTGGTCAAAGTTCCCTTTTTGTAAGCCTAAAGTCAGTGTTTTAGGTGTCTCTTTTTTGGTTACTATATTTATAGCTCCTGTGAAAGCATTTTGACCATATGTTCTAGAAGCGGGGCCTTTGATTATTTCGATGCGTTCGATCACTTGGGGGGGCGGGAGAAAATTAAGGGTATGGTGCCCTGTCTGTGCATCGTCCAATTTGATCCCGTCAATAAGCAAAAGGGTTTGGTCGAAAGTACCCCCGCGAATGTTGAGGTCGGCTTGTGTCGCTCCAGCTCCTCTTCTTTTGATATCTATCCCAGCGACTTGTTGCAATAGGTCAACCACATGGGTGACCCCACTTTGTTGAATTTGATCGGCTGTTAGGATCTGAACGGTCTTAGAATTTTGACGTAGAGGTATCTCCAATCGGTTGGAAGAGAGGATAACTTCCTTAAGCTTTTGGGTGGGTAGAGAATCAATGTTGGCTTTGTCCTGGGCCCTGGCCCAACTGACCACAAAAAAAAGACATAAGAGGCTTACTGGGTGTGCTTTTTTCATTACCAATAAAATTTACATTGATTGAATAAATTAATCCGCAAGCAGGATTAATTTGTTGTTCCTCATTTCAACAGTACCAGAACTGATTTCAAATAAAGTGGTGTTATCGTCCTGCTTTTTAAACTTGTTTTGAACGGCATGATCCAACTCGATTTTACCAGAAATAGTTACAGTTCCCTCTTTGAGAGTGGAAAGAATGGGAGCGTGGTTATTGAGCATTTGAAAAGAACCAGTAGTTCCAGGAACAATTACTGAATCAACTTCACCAGTAAACAAGGTGGCTTCAGGGGAAACGATTTCTAAGTGCATTATACTTCAGCTAACATTTTTTCGCCAGCCTCGATGGCTTCTTCAATGGTTCCTTTGAGGTTAAAGGCAGCTTCTGGTAGGTGGTCTAACTCCCCGTCCATGATCATATTAAACCCTTTGATGGTATCTTTGATATCCACCAATACTCCAGGAATTCCTGTAAATTGTTCTGCTACATGGAAAGGCTGAGAAAGGAAACGTTGCACCCTTCTAGCTCTGGACACGGCCAACTTATCTTCTTCCGAAAGCTCTTCCATTCCCAAAATGGCAATGATATCTTGTAACTCTTTATAGCGTTGCAATAACTCTTTAACCTTTTGGGCACAGTTGTAATGATCGTCACCTAAAATATCTGCTGTCAGAATCCTAGAAGTAGAGTCCAGAGGATCTACTGCAGGGTAAATCCCCAACTCGGCAATTTTACGGGACAATACAGTGGTAGCATCCAAGTGAGCAAAAGTGGTCGCAGGTGCAGGGTCTGTCAAGTCATCTGCCGGAACATATACCGCTTGAACAGAGGTAATAGATCCTTTTTTGGTCGAAGTAATTCTTTCTTGCATGGCACCCATTTCTGTGGCCAAAGTGGGTTGATAACCTACCGCCGAAGGCATACGTCCCAAAAGGGCCGATACCTCAGAACCTGCTTGAGTAAATCGGAAAATGTTATCGACAAAGAAAAGTACGTCTTTACCTTGCCCATCTCCTGCACCATCCCTAAAGTATTCTGCAATGGTCAAGCCAGAAAGTGCTACTCGAGCTCTTGCTCCTGGAGGCTCATTCATCTGTCCAAAAACAAATGTGGCCTTGGATTCAAGCATACTCTTTTTGTCCACTTTGGTCAAATCCCAGCCGCCTTCTTCCATCGAATGCAAAAAGTCATCTCCGTATTTTATAATTCCTGATTCTAGCATCTCACGCAAAAGGTCATTTCCTTCTCTTGTTCTTTCCCCTACTCCGGCAAATACAGAGAGCCCTCCATGTCCTTTGGCAATATTATTAATCAATTCTTGAATCAAAACCGTTTTACCTACTCCTGCACCTCCAAACAATCCGATCTTTCCTCCTTTGGCATAGGGCTCAATCAAATCGATGACTTTGATCCCTGTAAAAAGGACTTCTGTCGAAGTAGAAAGATCTTCAAAAGCAGGTGCCTGTCGGTGGATGGGCAACCCATTGTCATTTTCTTTGGGGAGATTTCCCAAACCGTCAATGGCGTCTCCGATCACATTAAAAAGTCTTCCGTAAACTTCCTCACCAATGGGCATCTGAATAGGGCTTCCAGGGGCTTTAGCTTCGGTACCTCGGCTCAAACCGTCAGTAGAGTCCATGGATACCGTTCTAACGGTATTCTCTCCAATATGAGATTGGACTTCAAGTACCAATTGGGTACCATCATCCTTTGATATTACAAGGGAATCATATATTTTGGGAAGCTCATTGTCTTCTCCAGAAAATATTACATCTACTACAGGACCAATGATTTGTGAAACGGTTCCTACTGAATTTGACATACTTTAAGAATGATAATTTAAGTTAATTTATACTAAAATTTTAAGAGTGTAAATATAGAGCAAAAAGTGAAAATGACCAGACTTATTATGTACAAAAAAAGGCATTCAATTTGAATGCCTTTTTTGGTTGAGATATAACTTAAATCTCTAAAAATTAAATGTTGTTTTAAATAATACTCTTCTCCCAATTATAGGTAAACCAGGGAATTGACGGTACTTACGATCTAATAAATTTGTAGCCTGTATATCAAAGTAAACTCCTTCAATAATTGGGAATCCAAAATTCGCATCAAAAATATTTCTCTCGGGAGTAAACCCACCAAGTCCTGCGCCAAAGACAGAAGTAAATGAGTTATCATGTTGATAAGCTAAACTTGCACGAAATGTGTCATAATTTAATCTAACACCTGCTCTATATTTATTAAGTGGTGTATTTAAATGACTAGGAAAGGGTAGGTCATCGTCATCCTCTTGACCAGGAATCCACTCATTTTGGCTAATGTGTGAATAATTTAACCATATTGAAATATTCTCATTGTGATAATATTCAGCTGACATATCAGTTCCCCAATGACTTCGTGTGACTTCTGGGTATTGTCTATATCCTGCAGGTATGTGAGCCACCGCATCATTGGGAGCTCTATCTGAGGAAATTGTTCCAAAGAACGAGGGATTAATACCTCCCTGTAGAGCGTTAGCAGCTAGGTCAAACCCACCTGCAACTGAAGAACTTATTAATTGAAGTAATCCTAATTGGGCCAGATTTTGGGGAGGTAAAGCCCCGTCAGGTGCTAAAAGGACTGCCAAGGGTGATGATGGTAATCCAAGAGCTATTGAAGTTGCAGCGGGAAGTCCAGTAGGAGGAAGCGAATTTGCAGCATATGCACCTGCGACAAAGGCTGCTGCGGCTCCCTGCATAGTTGGATCAGCAATTAAATCTTGTCCAATTAAACCCGGCCAAGTGCCTGTAAGGTCTGCACCCATAAGCATATAAGTGGGTCCAACGGAGGTAAATTCGGTGAAACCTTTTCTAGCAGTTGAATAAAAATCAATCCCTAATGATAATTTTTTTCCAATTCTTCCTTTGTAACCAATTTCTATGTTATCAATAGTGCCTATTCTTGCAGTTCCTACATCAACAAGATCTGTAACCAATTCATCTGGGTTAAACACATTATAGCCAATAAGTTGTCCAGTTGCACCAGATGGCCCTGCGTAAGAGTTAAAAAAGTTTTGAATAGCAGGAAGCAATGGAGCTAATGCAGCATTTGAACCTACCTGATCATAAAGGCCAGGTAATGTTAAACCTTGTGCAATATTGTACAAATGACTGTATTTAAGCTGACTTTCGTTTCTAGGAATGGTATATCCCCCCATTCCCGTAACCTCGATTGGTGCATTTTGATCGTAAATATGAGGCTCAATTTGTCCGGATAACCATACATCTAGGACACCAGGACTGAGAGTTCTTACTGGAAAATCAATATAGGTCTCAAGAGATGATGGTCCATAGGTTCCTCTACTATATGAGGCCCTTATAGAATTTGACTCGTTAAGCTTATACACTAGTGCAAGTTTCGGAGCAAATGCTCCATCATCAATAAAGTTTAGTTTATCATATCTAGCTGCATATGTTAAGCTAAGGTTACTTGATAATTTCGATGTTCCTTGAGCATAAACCCCAGATATATTGTAAGGGTCATTATCTTCGTTACGTCCGTAAAGAGTATATTGGGAATCAGATGCTGTATCCTGATAATCAATTCCGACATTAAATTTCGAATTTAAAAAAGATGGAGCGTCAAAATCATATTGAGCATTGAAAATCAAAAATTTTCTATCTCCAACTACTCTGTTACCAGTCTCGTATAAAAAAGTGGGAGATTTTTCATCTCCACCATCATTTGCATTGTATGAGGCTTGAACGAATAAATTACCTGATGTTAATCTACCATGAACCCAGTAGTCAAGACCTTGATTGTATGAATAACCTTGATCTTGTATAAAAATACCTCCTGCATCTGAAAATCCACCAGAAATCGTAGCAGTGGTCTTTTCACTTGGCCTGAACTCAAAATGAGCGTTCATTGCCAAGTTTTGATATTCACTTGCTAAAGGATTTCCATCTTGATTAGTATCAAGATCAGCCATGTTTAGAAGTGGTGTTCCTTGCTGAGTGGCATCAACAACATTATTTTTTATCTTAGGCATTACAATTGTTTTGTAGAAAGAATTAATTCTACTAGCATCTTCAACCAAATCAAGTCCAAAATCATCGCCTTGATTGTATTTGACATTTAATTTATAACCAAATTTTTTGGACTCGCTTGCGTATGCATGCCTGATTGCACCACCCCTTGAATTTAAATTCCCTGTATATAACTCAGCAGAAGTACCAGGATGGTCAATTGCCTTCTTGGTAATGAAATGGACTACTCCACCTTCAACGCCAGGTCCATATAAAGCAGAATTTGTCCCTCTTATTACCTCAATTCTCTCAAGGTCAAGATTTGAAATACCATATTGATAGCTAAAATTAGATCGAGCCGCTGGTGTAGAAATAATTCTGTAATCAAGAAGGGGAAGAACAGCAGTGCCAAAAAGACCGTTACCAGCTCTCATTTCAATATTCATAGAGTTTGCTGTTTGCTGCTGTACTGTTACACCAGGGACATTCATTAAATGTCTCATAGGGTCAATGGCTTCAGCTGAATTTGCAATCTTTCTTGCACTTATTACTGACACAGAAGCAGGTGCATCAACAATTTTTTCAGGCCTTCTAGATGCAGAAATGATTATCTCATCTAAAAAATCGCTACCCATTTGTAGTTTTACAGATACTTCTTGATCTAAAGAAGTTATATTGATGACTTGAGTTGTGTAGCCTAATGAACTTATTTCTATTTCTATTGGTAAATCTCTTGAAGTGGTAATCGAAAAATTTCCGTCAAAGTCAGATGCAGATCCATTTGTTGACCCTAAAATGAAAACATTTGCCCCAGGGATGGGTGTTCCATCTTCATTATCTAAAATGTTACCGCTAATTGTTTGCTGAGCATATATGGTGTTCAACAAGAGCATAGCACTCGCTAAAATTATTTTTTTAAATACCTTTTTTGTTTTCATTAAATTGATGTTTAATTTTTTATTGATTGAAACAAGATTTTGGACATAGGCCAAACCATTTGATTTTGAGTCAAATATACTACTTTTCGAATAAAACAGTCTTTTGGTCTTCATGCCACCCTTTATATTTGGCACTATACATCTTTTCTACATTCCCCCTTTTTAATTTTAATGTGGGGCCAAGAATCATATTTTGCTCGGTCCATTGGCCCTTTACCAAGACTATTGTAGATATTTTTTTATAGTTTTCTAGATCTAAATTAATTTCTTTTAACTTTTTTTCTAAAAGTTCAAGAAGTTCCTCTTTAGGGATGGCTTTACCAATTTCTGATATTTGTGACACCGCGATGGGTTGGGGCAAGCCCAAGCCTGTAATACACACTTCTTGTAATTCCTTAATGGTTCCAAAATAATTTTCTAAGGTTAAAGGTTCGATGAATTCTCCTTTAGAGGTTTTAAAGCTATCGGCAACCCTTCCTGTTATGTAGAGATAATTTTCGTCATCTAAGTAACCTTTATCCCCGGTGTGAAGCCATCCATTAATAAGGGTGGAATTTGTGATTTTTTCATTTTTATAATATCCATCCATTACAAAAGGTCCTCTCATGAGAATCTCCTTGGTTTTTGGATCTATCTTTATATCAACCCCACATTGGGGTTTTCCCACAGAGGCTAATTTTTTAAAATCTTTCCCATCTACTTGAGTACAGATAGCACAATTTTCAGTCATACCGTAGCCGTTGGTTATATAAATACCGATTTTTTTAAACCATTCGATCTGGGCAATCGGTATGGGTGCAGAGCCAGATATGGTAGATCTAGCACGAGTCAATCCAAGGTTCTTTTTTAGCTTCTTTTTTAACAAACCAGATACCAGAGGAATTTTGAGTATAAATTCTAATTTTGTTTGGGACACTTTTTCCAAGATCCCTAATTTGAATTTGGTCCATATTCTGGGAGCTGCAAAAAATACATGTGGCTGTATATCTTTTAAGTTTTGAGGAAAACTTTCAATCGACTCAACAAAAGAAAGTGTTCCGCCATAACGCATACAAACGTGTTCAACCACAACACGCTCTGCTATATGATTAAGGGGGAGGTAAGAGATAAAATCATTGTTGCCTGAAAAATCGACTTTTAGCGGATTTACTTGTTCGGTAATTATTTTTGTAGAGTCCAATGCCAAATAAGACAATTTTACTCCTTTAGGATTACCCGTTGTTCCTGAGGTAAATATAATGGTCCAAAGATCGGATAAGTTCGGGATATGTATCTCTTC
>CAJVZM010000057.1 GCA_913020475.1 uncultured Flavobacteriaceae bacterium | reverse complement strand
GAGGGTAAGATACAGTGGAGAATCAGACAACTATAATACCCGAGCGGTAGCTCCTGATCATCAATACATAGAAAAAACTCTTATTATGAAGGGTAGGTTCATCAATCAAGATGATATAGACAAAAAGACCAAAAATATAGTCATTGGTCGTTTGGTGGCCAAGGATCTATTTAAGAAAGAAGAACCTATCGGAAAATATTTAGAAATTGGGTCTAGTGCTTTCAAGGTTGTAGGAGTTTTCCAGGATCAAAGTGGAGATCGAGAGGAAAGATTTATTTATATGCCCTATACTACCCAGCAGTTGATTGAAAAAAATAATGATAAAATAAACTCTATCATTGTTAGTTTTAGACCCGAACTGGGCTATAATTCTGCATTGGTTTTTGAAAGACAACTGCGTCTTTTTTTAAAAAAGAAAAAATCTATTGACCCCAGAGATAATAATGGAATAAGAATTAGGAATGTAGCTGATCAAATACGTCAAAACCAAAAATTTGCATTCGTATTACAGATGATTGTTGTTTTTGTAGGTATTGGTACTTTATTAGCAGGAATCATTGGAATATCCAATATTATGGTTTTTGTAGTTAAAAAACGTACTAAAGAATTGGGGGTAAGAAAAGCCCTTGGTGCCACGCCCAAAAGTGTTATTGGTATGGTTTTACATGAGTCTATTTTTATTACAACATTGTCCGGTATCATTGGAATGATCGCCGGAATTTTGCTATTGAGTAATATAGACGATCGGTTGGAGAAGTTTTTTATTATTGATCCCTACATAGAAAATTCCACTGCTATATTTGCAACGGTTTTGCTAATTCTATTTGGAGCCGTTGCAGGTTACATCCCAGCTAAGAGAGCCGCAAGTATTAAACCCATAGTAGCCTTAAGAGATGAATAGTTTAAAGGTCATATTTGATTTCGACACATGGCAGGAGATTTTTGGCTCTATTGCCAAGAATAAGACCCGAACTATTATTACAGTTATTGGTGTATTGTGGGGGATTTTTATTTATATCACCTTATCTGGTGCAGCAAAAGGGTTAGACAATGGTTTCGAACGAGAATTTCAAGATATGGCTATGAACTCTATGTTTGTTTGGCCACAAAGAACGAGTATCCCCTATGCGGGGTTTATGGTGGGAAGATATCCGCGTTTTACTATTTCTAATGTTAAAGAATTAAAACAGCAGATTCCCGAAATTCAATATATCGCTCCAAGAAACGCTAGGGGGGTATTTGGTGGCAGCCAACCTGCTAGTGTTGTTTACAAGGAAATATCTCGTTCTTACAATATCTATGGAGATTATCCAGAGTATACAAAAATAGCTACCAAAAAAATATACAAAGGGGGCCGATTTATCAATGAAGAAGACCAGCGAAACAATCGTAAAGTTTGTGTAATTGGTGAACGGAATCAGGAGGAGTTGTTTGAAGAAGATGAAAACCCCGTTGGAAAATACATTCGTATCAACAATGTTTATTTCCAGGTGATTGGAGTACACAAATACCTTGAGGGAGGGGGTTTCGAAACCGATGGCGATATTTTTATCCCTTTTAATACGTTCAGGAATTTATACAATACCGGTGAAAAGGTGGATTGGTTCACCATCTCAGCGTATGCGGATGCCGACGTTGTTGCGGTAGAAAAAAACGTCAAGGATGTATTAAAAAAAATACACAAGGTGGCTCCAGAAGACGATAGAGCTTTCGGGTCGTTCAACCTGGGAGAGGTATTCAATAAGATCACTGGCTTTGCCAATGGGATGACATTTTTGTCTCTGGTAGTAGGTTTAGCAACCATTTTGGCTGGAGTAATAGGCATTGGAAATATTCTACTGATCTCGGTCAAGGAACGAACCAATGAGTTGGGGGTAAGGCGCGCCTTGGGAGCTACTCCAGGAGAGGTCAGGATTCAGATCTTATTAGAATCTGTTTTTTTAACCCTAATTGCTGGTATAGTTGGCATCATACTTGGAACGGCAGTTTTGGCCATCATAAACTTTGCTACTCAAAACCAATCAGATTTTCCCTATACCAACCCCACCGTACCGATTCCATTGGTTTTGGGTGCTTTGGCAACTATGCTGGTTTTGGGGACTTTGATAGGATTAATCCCTGCACAAAGGGCGGTAAGTATAAAACCCATTGACGCATTAAGAGAAGAATAATAAATATATTTCAACATGAAAATTTTAAAATATTTAGGAATTGGTTTACTAGTTTTCGGAGCTATTTTTGCCACGCTCTATTTTATTAAGACCAACAGTAAACCGCTCATTGAGTATGACATTCAGTCTCCTGAAATTCAAAGTATTAAAACAAAGACAGTAGTCACCGGAACAGTAATTCCGGAGGATGAAGTAGAAATCAAACCCCAAATTTCTGGGATCATCGAAAAACTATTTGTTGAGGAGGGAGATTTAGTGACCAATGGAGACCTGTTGGCCAAAGTGAAGGTCGTTCCTAACGAACAAGCTTTAAATACCGCCAAAGGAAGACTTTCCAACACCCTGATTTTACTAAAAAATGCTGAAATAGAATTCAAAAGGAATCAATCCCTATTTGAAAAGGAAATTATCTCCAAGCGGGATTTTGACAACGCAAAATTGAATTATGACCAAGCAAAGCAAAATGTTGAAAATGCAAGAACCGATCTTCAGATAATTAAAATGGGTTCTGCTGGAGGCTCTACTACCGCTAATACTAATATTCGTGCCACAGTAGCGGGAACCATTCTGGAAATACCTATTAAAGAAGGGGATCAAGTTATAGAGAGTAACACCTTCAACGCTGGGACCACCATTGCCACAGTGGCCGATTTGAACAAAATGATTTTTGAAGGGAAAGTTGACGAGGCAGAGGTTGCAAAACTGATTATCGGAATGCCACTAAAGGTAAGTCTAGGAGCCATTCAAGACAAAGAATTTGATGCCCAGTTAAAATTTATAGCTCCCAAAGGCAATGAAGAACAAGGAACCGTTCAGTTCAAAATTGAAGGAGATGTTTATTTGGATAACTCGATCTTTATCCGGGCAGGATATAGTGCCAATGCCTCCTTGGTTCTCGAAAATAAGGATAGCATTATGGGAATATCAGAGGCACTCCTACAATTTGATAAAATCACCAATGACCCTTTTGTGGAGATAAAAAACGACCAAGGAGCATTTGAACGAAAAAATATTGAATTAGGCATTTCCGATGGAATTAATGTGGAAGTCATTTCGGGTTTGAATATAAAGGATGAAATAAAAGTTTGGAATAAGACAGAACCCATCAAAATAGGGGAGGAAGGGGAAACTAGAAACAAATAACTAAATATGAAGGGAGTACAATTCTTATTGATTGTCATTTTATTGTCTTTAGTCATTGAACTCAGGGCACAGCCACAACCGATGACTCTAGTGGAATGCATTGAGATGGCTGTTGAAAAAAACATTAGTGTCAAACAAAGTGAACTCGCCCTTAACGATGCCGAAATAAATAAAGACGACGCCACGGGTAACTTTTTTCCATCTTTAAATGCACAAGCCAATCACACCTGGAATGTCGGTTTGAATCAAGACATTACAAGAGGACTCTTGGAAAACAAAACAACACAGTACACCTCTTTTGGCGCAAGTATTAATGTTGATTTGTACAATGGTCTCAGGAATTTAAACCAGTTGCATCGGGCCAACCTAGCCATATTAGCAGGAGAATATCAACTGGAAGATATGAAAGACGATGTTCGATTGATGGTGGCCAATGCCTATTTGCAAATACTGTTCAACATTGAAATTTTAGAAGTCCAAAGATCCCAATTGGAAATTACACTAAAGGATGTGGGACGTACCCAAAAAATGATCGAAGCTGGAACAATGGTAAAATACGATTTGTTGGAAATTGAAGCAACAATGGCTACACAGGAACAATCTTTAATTCAAGCCGAAAATAATTTAAGGCTGTCTAAAATCAATTTGTCACAGTTGCTTTTGATTACAGATTACGATAATTTTGATGTGGTGAACATGGATTTAGAAGCACCTTTTGGACAGATTTTATTCCAGAAGCCTAAGGATATTTTTGAAAAGGCATTAACCCATCGAAAAGATATTAAATTCTCATTGACCAATATCGCCATTGCTGAAAAAGATGTAGCGTTAGCCAAAGGGACACTTCACCCAAGTCTCGTTGCTTTTTACGGGTACAACACTCGTGTTTCCTATGCGGATAGAATTACGGGAGATGGAATTTTCACCGACATTCCCATAGGTTTTATATCTTCGACAAAAGAACCTGTATTACGCTCTGTGGAGGGAAACAAGGCAATTGGTCCGATTCCTTTTGGAGAGCAATTTGATCTCAATGCAGGACACAATTTTGGTTTGAGGGTAAGTATTCCTATTTTCAATGGCCTAATGGCCAGAAACAGAGTGGAGCGTTCCAAAGTAAATCTATTGCGCTCTCAAAATCAATTACAACAAGAAAAACTTAATCTTGAAAATACCATTAATCAGGCCTACAACAATGCAGAAGGGGCTTTTAAATTCTATGAAGCAGCCCAAAAAACAGAGTTGGCAAGACGAAAAGCCTACGAAGATGCAATCAACCGTTTTGAGGCAGGTGTGATGAATATTTTTGATTTTAATCAAATCAAGCAACGCTTTGAAATGTCGTCATCAGATTTGGTAAGGGCCAAGTTCGATTATATTTTCAAATTGATAGTCCTCGAATTTTATTTTGGCGAAAACATTACTCTGTAGATTTATAAAGCTTTAGAGCCCATAGGAGTTATTGATTTTCTATTTTTGTAGAGTGAGTATTATTCTGCATATTGAGACCGCCACCAAGAATTGTTCTGTTGCCGTCAGCCGATCGGGGACGATGCTCGCTTTGAAGGAGCAATTTTCAGAGCAATTCAGTCATAGTGAACAGCTTCACAGTTTTATTCAAGACGTATTAAAAGAAGCCCATATGGATATGACAGCGCTAGCTGCAGTAGCTGTGAGTAAGGGTCCAGGTTCATATACCGGTTTGAGAATTGGAGTTGCTGCTGCCAAAGGTATCTGCTTTGCTTTGGATTTGCCCCTTATTGCAGTAAATTCTCTTCAAATTTTAACCGAAAAGTATCAGGACAATAATCAAGCCTTACTATTCCCCATGTTTGACGCCCGTCGAAAGGAGGTTTATGTTATGATCCTTAATGAAAAAAAGGAAGTTGTAAAGCCCACTTTTGCTGAAGTATTGACTACTGAGAGTTTTAAAGAATTTCCAACCAATGTCCAGTGGGTTTTTATGGGTGAAGGTGCCCAAAAATGCAAAGAAGTATTTGACGCCAACCACATTGAATACCGTAGCGACATTCAGCATCCCTCAGCTTCAGAAATGGTTTCTTTGGCCTGGAAAGCATTCCAAGCCAATAAGTTTGAGGATGTGGCTTATTTTGAACCTTTTTACCTCAAAGATTTTTACACAACCGCTAACAAAATTGGCTTATAACTTACCCGTTGACGGCCTCTACCAGTTCAACTTTACCTGGAAGCATTTCTTTTAAAATATTTTCAATACCATTTTTGAGGGTAAAGGTAGAGGAAGGACATCCACTGCATGCGCCTTGAAGCACAACTTTCACCCTTTTATCGGCATCCTGGTAGGAGTCAAAAATAATGTTTCCTCCATCTGAGGCTACCGCAGGTTTGACGTACTCTTCCAAAATTTTTACTATCTCCTGCTCAGTATCATTAAGAGGCTGATCTAAGTTTGCATTTTTTTTCCTTTGCCTGTTCGAATCAAAGGAGGGACCTAGTATGGTTTTATCTTCCTCCAAATAGGATTTGATAAATCCTCTGATTTCCATAACAACTTCCTCCCATTGTGTAGTATCGTTTTTGGATATGGAAATATAATTTTCATCAATAAAAACTTCTTTGACAAAAGGAAATTTAAAAAGTTCCTTGACCAAAGGCGCGTCTTGTGCGCTATTGGTATTTTCAAAAGAGAGTGTCTTATTGGTTATTTTTTTGTTCGCTACAAACTTCATGGCTGACGGATTGGGGGTACTTTCCGCATAAACCGTGACGGGTACTTTTTCAACTTTTCTAACTTCATTGAGGATTGCTCCACCTTCATTAAGGTACTTTTCTATCTGCTCTGCAACTTCTTGGATCACCTCTTCCCATTCCAAAATTTCGAAACGTTCCACAATCAACGAGCTGTTTTCCAGTGCCACTTTTTTTATGAAGGGAAGGAAAAACAACTGCTTAACTAGAGGGGCATCGGCAGCTTGGTCAATATTAATAAAGGTTTTAGATACTGAAATATCTAGGGGAGGAGTAATGAGAAATTTTGCGATAGGAGATCCTTTTTTACAAGTGGCTACGATGCTGATTTTTTTCATCTTTTTTCTACAAATTTAACAAAAACAAATCCAAGGATCTTAGGGATCAATTTTATAATTTAGACATCAAAGTTAAATTATGTTGATTAAGTCAGTTCGAGGGTTTACTCCTCAATACGGTAAAAATTGTTTTTTTGCTGAAAATGCAACCCTTATAGGTGAGCTCATCATGGGAAATGATTGTTCTGTATGGTATCAAGCTGTTGTAAGGGGAGACGTAAACAGTATCACAATAGGAAATAGGGTCAACATCCAAGATGGGGCTGTTATCCACGGAACTTATGAGCAATCAGCTACCAAAATAGGTGACGACGTATCCATAGGTCACAATGCCATTGTTCACGGTTGCACAATTAAGGAGAGGGTTTTGATCGGAATGGGAAGTATTATTATGGATAATTGTGTGGTTGGGTCAAACAGTATTATTGCCGCTGGCAGCGTTTTACCCAAAAACACCATTGTCCCTGAGGGTACTGTTTTTGCTGGAATTCCTGCCAAAAAAATCAAAGATATAAGTCCTGAATTGGAACAGGGAGAAATCGAACGAATTGCAGCAAATTATATTAAATATGCTTCATGGTTCAAGTAAGGCCAAAAAAAACTCCCACGAATGAGAGTTTTACTTTTAGTAAGTTTAGACTAAAATCCTAGCTCTTTTTTAACATCGGCCATAATATCTTTTCCTTTGGCAATAATAACACTTCCTCCTGCAGAGGAATCCAATACGTAGTTGTATCCCAAATTAGTAGCTACTTTATCGATTGCAGCTTTTGCCTTGTCAACAAGAGGCTTCATCATGTCAACAGACTTTTTTTGTAAATCTTGGGAAACTGTCTGCTGGTACTCTTGAATATTTTTTTGCATCCCTTCAAGTTCTTTTTGACGAGATTGATTGGTGATTTCGGTCTGGTTAGCTGCATCGGCAGCATATGTTTGGGCTTTGGTCTGGAATTCCTTGTAAGTAGTTTCCATTTCAGCAGTGTAAGATTCCTCTAGTTTTTTTAATTCTTTTTGTGCCACAATTACTTCAGGCATTTCGCTGATTAATTTTTGGACTTCGATGTGCGCTACTTTAGCTTGAGCATTGACAATACTTAAGGGAGCCAGCAAAAACATCAGGGGTACAAATAGGTTTTTTAATTTTTTCATTATTTTAAAATTTTTTAATCTTAATTATTCACTCTGTCTTTAATTTTGTTCGTAGAGTTTAATTTTTCTTTTCTTTCTTTGATTCTTTCTTGAGCCTGAATTCTTCTTAGAACCAAGTCGCTAATATCGTAATTTTTTGAAGAATACAACATAATTATATTAGAAGATCGATCAAGGACAAAGTCATATTTTCTTTCCTTGGCAATTTCCTGAACAATACTCAATACCTGATCTTGGACCGGTTTTAGAAGTTGATTCTTCTGGATCATCATGTCTCCGTCGGGTCCAAATCTTTTTTCTTGAAGTGAAACTACTTCGGAAGCAAAATCACTTATTTCCATTTCCCGGTCGGCGATAAGTTCAGGGGTCAATAATATTTTCTCAACAGCGAATTGATCTTCTATTTGTTTAAGTTGAATTTTTTTTAATTCTATCTCCTTTTTCCATTGGGTGATTTTCTCGTCGAGTAACTGATTTGAAGTTCTGAACTCCTTGTTTTTACTCAAGATGACATTCATATCAATGTAGGCAATACGCGCTCCTCTTTGAGCTTGAATTGAGAGAGAGAGTAAGCTCAATACTATGGAGATTAATAATTTTATTTTCATGATTATGAGGAACTTATTTTTAAATATTAACGATCAAATTGGAGGATTATTTTAACACCTAATGGATTTAGTGATTAAAACTGTTGCCCAATAATGAAATGTGTCTCCCACCCATTGGGATTATCGTTGTTGATCAATGCACTGTCAAATCCATAACCAAAATCGATACCGAGTAATCCAAAGGCCGGCATAAATATCCTTACCCCCATTCCAGCAGAACGCTTCGAGTTAAAAGGATTGAAATCTCTAAAACTGTTATATCCATTTCCCGACTCCAAAAAAGAGAGTGCAAAAATTGAAGCACTTGGTTTTAAGGTGATTGGATACCGCAGTTCAAAAGTGAATTTGTTATATAATAGTGAACCGTCTCTGCTGGAAAGCGACTGGTTTTTGTAACCCCTAAGTGAAATGGTCTCTCGACCGTCAAGGGCATAACTTTGCATTCCGTCTCCTCCTAAATAAAATCTTTCGAAGGGGATGTTTCCACGTTCTTGATTATAGGCTCCAATAAAACCAAAATCGGTTTGAGCTTTAAAAACAAGTTTTCCAATTATGCTGGTATACCATTCTCCAGTGAATTTTAGTTTGTAGTATTCCAACCATCTAAATTTTTCTTGATCAATTTTAGCGACATCGGGTTCGCCGTTAGGTAATTGAAATTCTTTTCGATTCTCCAAATTGCTAAAATCAATTCCTTTGATTAGGGAGTAGGGAGGTGTAAATTTTCCACTTATGGTGAATTTTGAACCTCCAATTGGGAAAATAGGATTGGTAAATGTATTGTTTCTTGATAATGCTATTGTGTAGGTAAGGTTGTTAGCACTTCCATCTCCAAAAGTAAATAAGCCAGTGTAGTAATTATTTAGATTGTAATACTGATAGGCAAAGGCTTGAGAAAGGGTAAAGAAGTCATCGGGTACTTTAAGCCTTTTGGCCAAGCCCAAGGTCAAACCGCTGATTTGAAAATATTGGCTTTCGTCGGCCCTACCGGTAAGATAATCGTAACGGTATTGAACAGTATGGGATAATGAGGTAGAAAATTGAACCGGTTCTCGACCTCCCATCCAAGGTTCTGCAAAACTAAAACTATAAGTACTGTAAAACTGACTGGCCTGAAGTCTTAAACTTAGACTTTGACCATCTCCCATCGGAAGAGGTTTATAGGTGTCAAAGTTAAATATATTTTTTAGGGAAAAGTTGTTAAAGGAAAGGCCAAGGGTTCCAATGAATCCCCCACCACCGTATCCTCCCTGAAGTTCGATTTGACTTGCTCCGGCCTCAACCAAACCATATTCGATATCTACTGTTCCAGCATTGGGATTTACATTTTTAAATTGGGGATCGATATTTTCTGCATCAAAAAATCCAAGCTGCCCCAGTTCTCTTACCGTTCTGACCACCATGTCCTTACTGTACAACTCTCCTGGTTTGGTTCTTAATTCTCTGTAAATCACATGATCGTTGGTCTTAGTATTCCCTACCACTGAAATTTTATTAAAGCTGGCGAGTTTGCCTTCAGAAACCCTAATTTCAAAATTAATGGTATCATTTTCAGCACTTACCTCTACCGCATTTATATTTGAAAATAGATAACCATTATTTTGATACAAATTTGTAAGGTCATTGGCATCGGGTTTTTCATCAGCTATTCGCTTCTTTAATAATACACCATCGTAGGTATCTCCTTTTTTGATTCCCAACAACTGACTCAGTTGATAATCGGTATAAACCGAATTTCCCAAGTAGGAGATATCTCCAAAGTAATACTGGTTACCCTCTTCCATATTGAAATTGATTGTGATGGAATTGTCATTATTGAAGACCAAGCTGTCCTGAATAATTCTAGCATCACGGTAACCTTTTTCTTTGTAAAAGTCTAAAAGGTTTTGTTTTCCTTCTTCAAAATCCTCTTCTATGAATTTGGATTTTTTCCAAAATCTCAAGGGAAACTTTTGCTTAGTTTTTTTGAGTTTTGATCTCAGTTTTTTGTCCTTGAACACATCGTTGCCTTCAAAGTTTATGGCTTTAATTTTTACCCGCTCACCTAAATCCACATTGACTACCATTCTGAAGTTATTGGAGTTGATACTATCGGGTAAGGTGTTAAAGACAACTTTGGTATTGAGAAAACCTTCTTTTTGGAATTTATTGATGATATAATTCTTAGTGTTAGCCAAGAAGCTTTCTGAAAGTTTTTTTCCAGCCTTAAGTTCAGTCTCTGTTATAATAGGTTCAATTTTTGACTTTTTTAATCCGTTGATTTTGACATCACTCAAAGAGGGCAATTCCTCGATTTCGATTTCCAATGCGATACGATCTCCCTTAATTTCGTTGATGAAGAAATTGATGTCACTGAAAAGCTTTAAGTTCCACAACTTATTTATTACTGAACTGATTTTATCTCCTGGGATATTGACCTTTTGTCCCTTTCTCAACTGGCTGTAAGAAATTACCGTTTGATCGCTGAATGTCTTGATGCCACTTACCATAATAGTATCGATGGTATACAATTTTCCTTTCACATATTCGTCTAGATTCTGTGCTTGGGAGGAAAGAACACCCGACAAAAAAAATGTGCAAAAAAAGGTATAGAATGGGTTGAATGGTTTACCCAAGAAGTTGATTACTTGTCTTTCCAAATCTCCGCTCTCTTTTTTGGTAACTTATTAATGCTTTGTGAAAATGTTTTTTTGTAAAATCGGGCCATAGTACCTTAGAAAAATACAATTCTGCATAGGCGGTCTGCCATAATAAAAAATTACTAATTCTCTTTTCTCCACTTGTTCGAATCAGTAAATCCACATCTGGCAAATTATTAGTATAAAGATGCTCATTTATAATGGATTGGTCAATTTTTTCGGGAGAAATTATAT
>CAJVZM010000056.1 GCA_913020475.1 uncultured Flavobacteriaceae bacterium | reverse complement strand
AATTTATAAGATCATTACTTGAAACATGTCCCCAGGTCCAACCATACGATTCTCCTCCAAAACGCTTGTATAAATACATTAAATGATAGCGACCATCTTTAAAAAACGCGCCATTTGGGTCAAAAGGCGTGCTATTTGGGGTTTTACTTGTATTTAAGCCTTCTGGAATACAAAAATGATATGCAGGTCTATAGGGATCTTTAAGAAGTTTCTCCCTGTAAAGTTTAAATGATAATATTAATTCTTTTGTAATTTCTTTATCTGAATTAAAATCAACATTAATTCTGTCTTTTTGAGATTTTAATGTAAACGGGATCATGATTAATCCCAATAATAAAAATTTATAATTTAATACCATCTATTATGTTTTGTCAGTTAAATAAAAAGGAGAATACTCGGTATTAGCAAAAAAAATTGCCTACTCCAATTCGGAGATATCATCAAATAAAACTTAAGTAAACTCATTATTAAAAGTTTTTTTAAGAAACTATTTTTGTTCTAAAGTAATAGAAATTAATTACTAATAACCGAGCCGAAAGTGATAATCCTATCAAAAAGCACATCAAATTCCTGATGCTTACAATCACTTACCATTAATTCAATTATAATATCTAATGCTTTAAATAGTCTATTGGAGATACCAAATTTTTGGCAATAAAACAGATTCCCTTTCATCTGAATTGTCAGTATCTAGCTTATGTGGAAAAGACTCTTGATGACTTTTAGTTGAAAATCTATCATTTCTTATAAATGAAAATTCAGCAGCCATCGGAATTTCAATACCATTGTAAGAATTAATTGGTTCAAAATTGTTTGGATGTATGTGAACGCAGGTGTGATTTCGTAAAATTTTATCAAAACATACTGAAGCAATATCATAAAAACTTTTATTCCAAAACTTATGTAAATCGTGAAATTCTATTACAATTATTCTAAAAAGTTTGAGTAAATCGTCTGAAATATTTAATAGGGATATGTATTCTGAACCTTCAATATCCATTTGAAGCATTAAATCTGTGTTTTTTTTAATATTTCTTGAGTTAACCCAGGAGTCTAGTGTTATAAATTCTTCATTATTATAGCAACCAATATATTTTTTTAAAAAATGATAATTATTTTTATTTAGTCCTATTTTTGGTTTATCTACTGATTTATCAGCGAGAAAAATTTTCATCCCTCTTTCAAAACAATCTTTTTCAAATTCACTAACTGTCGAAACGCCTGGAGAAAAGCAAGCTTCTATTTGATCTAAATCATCAGGAACAAGGTATCCTCCATCTCTTTTTGCTCCTAATCTTATTAAATCTTTACCCACATTATAGGGTTGCAATTTTTTAATTAACTCTAATACTTTTTTTTCTTGAGAGCGATTTTCTAGAACGTATTCTTTTGAAAGAATAGAGGATTTTTGTTCACTTTCAATTACTGAAATCGTTTTACGAATAATTTTTCGGATCATTATTAGATTTTAAAAATTATTATAAATTTATCAAAAAAAAATCAAGATTTTTTAAAGATTATGTTTCTAGAATCAAAATAAAATTTGACATAGAACAATCTAGAAACCATTTAATTTCATCCCTCTGGTATTGTCAAATTTATATTAGATTTTTAATAATTTTCAAGTCATTTTATTTAATTATAATTCTTCCATATTTATTCTTTTACAAGCATTTATTAAAAAGTGTTTATGAGTCAATATTATATTGAATTGATAGGATTTGAGATTATAAATTAAAACTTTTCTCTGAACAAAAAAGATGCAATTAGTATGTAATTTTTTTTATCTTTAAAAAATTTTAGAATAGAAAAAAAAATTTTATCAAAATGAGAAAACTATTTTTTGCCCTGAGCCTTATTGGAATGTTAATGTTTCAATCTTTGTCGTATGCAACAACAATATTAAATCTAACTACTCAGGAAACCGATCAACAAGATGATGCCGATAAGGCAGAAGCCCTGGTTGAAGAAGCACCAGTTATGGAGGAACCCGAAGCTTTTGAAGAATCAGCATCAGTTCCCGCCGAAGCTTCTTTTACACAAGAACTTAAAAAAAGATTTATCGAAGGAGGTCCAGGCTTTATGGGAATTGTTTTGATTTGTTTGATTTTAGGACTTGCCATTGCCATCGAACGTATTATATATCTTAATCTGGCTACTACTAATTCCCAAAAGTTGACTGCAGGTGTTGAGCAAGCATTGTCATCTGGAGGTGTAGAAGCTGCAAAAGAACTTTGTAGAAATACAAAGGGTCCTGTTGCCTCTATTTTCTACCAGGGTCTTGACCGTGCCGACGAGGGTGTTGACAGTGCCGAAAAAGCAGTCGTTGCTTACGGTGGTGTTCAAATGGGACAATTGGAAAAGAATGTTTCTTGGATTTCATTATTTATTGCCTTGGCTCCCATGCTCGGATTTATGGGAACTGTAATTGGGATGATTCAGGCTTTTGACAAAATTGAAGCTGCTGGTGACATGCAACCGTCGTTGGTTGCAGGGGGTATTAAAGTAGCCCTTTTGACCACCGTTTTCGGTTTGATTGTAGCCATTATCCTTCAGGTATTTTACAATTACATCATTGCTAAAATTGACAGTATTGTTAATGATATGGAGGACGCTTCAATCAACTTGATTGACATTTTGGTAGCTCAGAAAAAATAATTTGAAATATGAAAATTCAGAACATAATCAAAATATTCAGTGCCATCATTGGTGTATTAGCCGCCTTTTTCCTTCTGAGAATTATCGGCACCGGTGATGACGACATCAAAATGGCAGCTAGTATAGGTGATTTTGGTGCTGTTTCTCCGCTGGTAGAATTGGCTCGAATTGTATTGCTTATTACAATATCGGTAACTTTGATTTTTACACTTTTAGGATTGTTCTCTGACCCTGCAAAATTAAAGAAAGCAGCAATTTCAGTCGGACTTTTCTTGGTGGTTGTCGTAATCTCCTATTTAATTTCAGATGGTATTGAAACCCCCCTGAAGGATGGTGAGGTGTTGTCTGCAAGCGCATCCAGATGGGTCGGTACTGGCATCAGAACATTTTACATACTCGCTTCAGTAGCCATTGGTTTAATGTTGTTCTCAGGAGTGACTAGGATCATCAAAAAATAACTAGCCATGGCCAAAAGATCAGCTCCAGAAGTTAATGCAGGATCAATGGCAGATATTGCTTTTTTACTGTTGATTTTCTTCTTGGTTACCACTACAATTGAAACTGATAGCGGGCTTAACAGAAAACTACCACCCATAGAGGAGATTGAAGACCCACCGATTATCAAACAGAAAAATATTTTTACTGTAGTGGTTAATAAAAATAACCAATTATTGGCAGAAGAGGAGTTGATCGACATCGCTGATTTACGTGCCTTGGCGGCAGAGTTTCTTGATAATGGTGGAGGGGAAGGAGAAGAGGAATGTAAATATTGTCAAGGGCCCGGTGATCCAAAATCTTCTGACAATCCAGACAAGGCGATCATTTCTTTAAAAAATGACAGGGAGACCTCTTATAAAGTTTATATCGCTGTTCAGAATGAATTGGTAGCTGCCTATAATGAACTGAGAGACCGAGAGTTTATTAGGTTGTTCCCCAGTGAGAACATGTCTTTTGTAGAAGCCAACAAGAAGTATTATGATCCAAGAACTTCCCCGCAAGAAAAAATAAGATTAAAACCCAAACTTTCTGAGGTCAAATTGTTATTTCCACAAAAACTTTCTGAAGCAGAACCCAGTAAAACGAACTAAAAATACATTTAATGTCAAAATTTAAAAAGAAAAAAGGAGGAGATTTACCTGCAATTTCAACGGCGTCTCTGCCTGATATCGTTTTCATGTTGTTGTTCTTTTTTATGGTAGCTACTGTGATGCGGGACAGTACTTTGATGGTTAAAAACCAATTGCCAGCCGCTGATCAAATTCAAAAATTAGACAAAAAAGACCGTGTCATGTATATTTATGCTGGAGAGCCCTCCACTCGATATGCCGAGAAATACGGTACGCAAGCTCGAATTCAGCTTAACGATAAATTTGCCACCGTTTCTGAGGTTGGTGCTTTTGTATTGTCTGAACGCGCATCTAAACGTCAGGAATTACAAGATGTTTTGACCACTGCCCTAAAAGTGGATGGTGATACCAAAATGGGGCTGATTTCTGACATAAAACAGGAACTTAGAAAAGTTAATGCATTGAAGATTAATTACACCACTCGTGTAGGGGATTTTTATCAAAATATGGATTAAATTTTAATTGATTAAAAAAAGTGCCCTTTGTGGCACTTTTTTTATACCATCGTTTTAGTATATTATTTTTCAGTAAAATTTTAGAAAAATGTCAGTTCGCCTTCTCTTTTGTGCAGGAATCCTATTTATGGGATGCAGCTTAATGGCCCAACAAGACAGCTTATCTACAAAATACAGGGAAGATCAATTTTACGTAAGTTTTGGATTACAACTACAACAAATTAATATTAGTGGATTCAAACAAAATGGTTTTTCAAACAACTTTCAGATCGGTTTTATGAGGGATTTGCCACTTAATGTTAAAGGTCGAACAGCTGTAGGTTTAGGTCTTGGATATGCATACAATCGATTGATTTCCAACCTTTATTTAGATTCAGAAGGAGACAACCCTAGCTTCTCTATCAAAGGCGATGAAGAAAACCGACAAACCTATTCCTCACTTGTTATTCCTCTCTCATTTCGCTTTAGAACCTCTACTCCAGATCGAACCGATTTTTGGCGGTTCTATGTAGGAGTAAAATATTTTTTAAATTTTGCCGAACGCTATAAACCCTTTTCCGGAAAATCCATCCAAAGTTATTTTATCAGGAAAAATAATACTTCCATTTTTCTATCTCTGGGTTACAACACCTGGAATATGTTCTTTGAATACGATTTGAATTCTATTTACAAATCGGATATAAAGTTTTCGGATGATTTTGATGCCCATCTCCAAACCATTAAACTTGGCTTAATTTTTTATATTCTTTGATCAAATTGATTTTCTGAGTCGGGCGACAGGTATATCCATTTGCTCGCGATATTTAGCAACTGTTCTTCGTGCAACCTTGTACCCTTTCTTTTTAAGTAATACAGACAATGCTTGATCGGCCAAGGGCTTTTTTTTGTCTTCATTAGAGATGAGCTCATCGAGAATATTTTTGATCTCAATTGTCGAAACATCCACTCCCTCCTCATTTTTCATGCCCTCAGAAAAAATATTTTTTAACAACTTTACCCCATATGGAGTATCTATATATTTGCTATTGGCTACTCTGGAGATGGTTGAAATATCCATATTAATTTTATCGGCTATATCTTTAAGGATCATGGGTTTTAATTTTTGTTCATCTCCTGTCAAAAAATATGCACTTTGGTAATCTACTATGGCATTAATGGTTAAAAAAAGAGTTTGATGCCGCTGTTCTATAGCATCAATAAACCATTTGGCAGCATCCAACTTTTGTTTGATAAAAAGTACTGCTTCTTGTTGTGATTTATTTTTATTAGGTGCTTCAGCATAACCAGAAAGCATTTCCTTGTAATTTTTGGAAATTCTTAGTTCGGGGGCATTTCTTCTGTTGAGTGTAACTTTTAAAATTCCGTTTTCAATTGTCAATATAAAATCTGGAACTACATGTGTATTTTGATTGCTGTCAGATATTGCACCACCGGGTTTGGGATTCAACTTAGCTATTTCATCAAAAACCTCACGCAATTGTTCTTCCGTCAAATGGAACCGATCTTGTAATTTCTGGTAATGTTTTCTAGAAAATTCATCGAAGGCCGTATCAATGATTTTACGGGCCAGTTCTACTTCTGGGCGGTTTTTTTCTTTGCGGCTTAACTGAATGGAAAGGCACTCTTGTAGAGACCTGGCTCCTACGCCTGGGGGATCTATCGATTGTATTTTTTTAATAATCCTTTTCAGTTCCTGTTTATCTACAATGATGTTTTGGGTAAAGGCCAAATCATCAATGATATCATCCTCAGATCTTCTCAAGTAGCCACTGTTGTCAATACTCCCTATTAGAAATTCTGCAATGGGTCGTTCCTCGCTGGAAAGAATCAAATTTTGTAATTGAATTTCTAGATAATCGAGAAAACTAATTCCACCTGAAAAGGGAATTTCCCTAACCTCATCGCCAGTAGATTGATTGCTGGATTGTATTCTGTAGTTAGGGATTTCATCGTCACTCAAATAAGCGTCAATATCATCAGTATTAATTTTTTGATCATTCTGATAGTCGTCATAGGGATCGGAATCTTGCATTTCATTCTCATCCATTTCCTTTCCTTTTTCTAAGGCGGGGTTTTCTCCAATTTCAGATTGAATACGTTGCTCCAAGTCCAATGTGGATAATTGAATGAGCTTCATCAACTGAATTTGTTGAGGAGACAGTTTTTGAGAAAGCTTTATTTGGAGCTGTTGTTTTAACATATTATGAAATAGCTTTAATAAAGATAAAAAAAGTCAGTGGAGCTATGCGAATTAAAAGGCTGCGTTTTGAGGGGTCCGTGGAAAAGGAATCACATCTCTTATATTAGACATGCCGGTGGCAAATAGCACCAAACGTTCAAATCCTAGACCAAATCCACTGTGTGGAGTGCTCCCATAACGTCTTAAATCAAGATACCACGAAAGTTCTTTGGCATCAATTCCCAATTCTTCAATTCTTTTTTCCAAAACCTCCAGACGCTCCTCTCTCTGTGAACCACCGACGATTTCACCAATAGCAGGGAAGAGTATATCCATCGCACGAACGGTTTTTTGGTCATCATTCATCCGCATGTAAAAGGCTTTAATTTTGGCGGGATAGTCGTATAGTATAACGGGTGCATTGAAATGTTTCTCGACCAAATAACGCTCGTGTTCACTTTGCAAATCGGTTCCCCACTCTTCGACCAAATAGTCAAATTTTTTTCTTTTGTTCGGCTTTGAATTTTTTAGAATATAAATGGCTTCAGTGTAAGAAACCCTCTTGAATTCATTTTGGACAACAAACTTTATTTTTTCGATCAAGCCCATAGTACTCCTTTGGTTTTGAGGTTTTGTCTTTTCTTCGTTTGCCAGACGTTGATCAAGAAAAGTCAAATCTTTTTCGCATTTTTCCAAAACATAATCAAGGATATACTTGATGAATTCTTCGGCCAAATCCATATTGTCGTCTAGATCATGGAAAGCCATTTCGGGTTCAATCATCCAGAACTCAGCTAAGTGACGTGAGGTATTTGAATTTTCAGCCCTAAAGGTAGGTCCAAAAGTATAGACATTTCCTAGCCCTTGGGCATAGGTTTCTGCTTCCAGTTGTCCAGATACAGTGAGGTTGGTTTCTTTTCCAAAAAAGTCTTGTCTGAAATCCACCCTCCCTTTATCATCAATGGGTGGGTTTTGTGGATCTAAAACCGATACACGGAACATTTCTCCAGCACCTTCAGCATCACTACCCGTTATGATGGGGGTATGAACATAGCAAAAGCCCTTGTCCTGAAAAAACTGATGAATGGCAAACGACAACAAAGAGCGAATGCGCATCACTGCACTAAAGGTTCCTGTTCTTACCCTAAGGTGAGCTATTTCTCTCAAAAACTCAAAGCTGTGTTTTTTGGGTTGAATTGGATAGAGTTCCGGATCGGATTCTCCAACTATTTTAATCTTATCGACCAACATCTCAAGCGATTGACCCTTTCCCATGCTTTCAACAAGTTGGCCTTTAACCTCAACTGCTGCTCCTGTATTTATTTTTTTGAGTAAGCTCCGATCGGTATTTTCAAAATCAACAACACATTGGAGATTTTCAATCGTGGAGCCATCATTAAGTGCGATGAATCGGTTGGCTCGAAATGTTCTTACCCAACCCCTTAATACAATAGTGTCATATTTTTGGGGTTCACTAAATAATTTGGCTAATCGAAGGTATTTCATGCTCATCAATTTTCTGCGTAAAGATAGGTTTATTTACAAAATAGGTTCAGGATTTTTTTCTGTCCTCATCAGATAAAAAATTAATTTTAGGTACTCTAATTACCTTTTCGATGTTAACGCTATCCTTTAATGAAATAAGTAAAGATGGTAGAAGAATTAAATTGGCCAGCATCGCAAAAAGCAGAGTGACCGAAACCAATCCACCCAAGGCGACTGTCCCACCAAAATTTGAACTCATAAATACTGCAAACCCGAAGAATAATATAACAGAACTATAAAACATACTCACTGCAGTTTCTCTCAGTGCGATATATACCGCTGTCTTGATTTTCCACTTATTGAAAATCAATTCCTGTCTGTACTTAGCTAAAAAATGAATTGTATCATCCACTGAAATTCCAAATGCAATACTGAAAACCAGTATGGTGGAAGGTTTGAGGGGAATGCCCGAAAACCCCATCACACCTGCAGTTATGATAAGTGGCAATAAATTTGGGATTAATGAAATGATAATCATTTTGAAGGATCGAAAGATATAGGCCATAAAAATGGCGATCAGAAAAATGGCCAAAGAAAGAGAGATGATCAAATTTCGAATCAAATAGTAAGTGCCTTTAAGATACAGCATGGTTTTCCCTGTCAGTTTGACCTGATAACGCTCTTTAGGGAAAATTCTATTGATCTCTTTGACCAAATCCTCTTCAATTTCTTCGATACGTTCAGTGGGGATGTCCTTCATAAAAGTAGTTACCCTGTTTAATTGAGCAGTGCTGTCGATATAATTTTGCATCAAACCCATGGAATCTTCTACATTTTTGAGGTAGAGGCCAATAAAGGAATTTTCTTGCGATGAAGGTAGTTTGTAATAGTCGGGATTACCATTGTAATAGGCTTGTTTAATGAATTTAGCTCCACTAACCGATGATATAGGAGTTGAGAGTTCGGGAATTTTCTCAATGTATTGTTCAAGTTTGTCAATCCTTTTGAGTGTAGAAAGTCTTGTGGCACCCCCTTTCCTTTGACTATCAACAATTATTTCTATGGGTACGATACCGTTAAACTCGGCGTCGAAGAAAAGGATGTCCTTAAAAAAATCCGATTTTTTTGGCATGTCCTCAATGATGCTTCCCGAAATATTGATTTGGGAAATCCCAATGACACCCATTATCAAACTGGCCATGGAGATGATATAGACATTGACTCTGTTATTTCTGACCCTATTATCCATCCATTTTACGAATTTTTTTAGGTAAAGTCTGTTAAGGTGTTTCAATTCTTTTTTACTGGGTCGAGACATGAAACTGTAGGAGATGGGTATGATCAAAAGCGAGAGGAGAAAAATGCCAATGATGTTGATCGAAGCAACGATTCCAAATTCTTTCAATACTTTACTGTCGGTCAGAATAAAAGTAGCAAAACCCGATGCAGTGGTTAGGTTGGTCATCAGTGTGGCATTACCAATTTTCACAATCACCCTTTGCAAGGACTTGACCATATTTCCATGCTTGGCAATTTCTTGTTGGTACTTGTTGATCAGAAAAATACAATTGGGTACACCGATGACGATAATCAAAGGTGGAATCAGTGCCGTCAGTATGGTAATTTCATAACGGAGCAATCCCAAAACCCCAAAGGCCCACATTACGCCAATCATAACCACAGACATGGAAATAAAGGTAGCCCTTAAAGATCTAAAAAAGAGAAAAAAGATCAGACTGGTTATCATCATCGCAGAAAGAACGAAAACTTCTATTTCGTCAACGATATTTTGAGCGTTTAAACTTCTAATGTAGGGCATACCAGAAATTTTTACGTCCAAGCCGGTACTCTTTTCAAAAGTGCTTATTAAGGGAATGAACGTTTTAAAAATAAAATCTTTTCGTTCTATTGTATTGACGATCTTTTTATCCATATAAATGGCAGATCGGATCGTTTCACCATCTGGGTCAATAAGAATATTTTTGTAGAATGGAAGTTCTAAAAGAAGTTTTTGTTTGAATTTTTCAATATCGGAAAGCTCGTAATTCTCAATATCAAAAACCGATTTAAGTACAAATGATTTTTGGTTTTCGTCCTTGACCAATTCCTTAACATTATTAGTAGATAGGGTAAAATCGACTTCTGGAAAGGAATCTATTTTTTTGTTGAGAGCGATCCATTTTTCAAAGTTTTTGGGTTGAAAAAATTCCTCTCCTTTGAGGGCGATGACTATCAAATTACCCTCCTCACCAAAGGTTTCTAAAAAGTCATCGTACTGAATGTTTTCCGGATGCTTGCTGGGTAGCAAATTGGCCTCGGTATAAGTAAACCGCATGTATTGCCACTGTGAACTTAAAAAGATGGTGACAGCCACTATGGCTCCAATAATGAGAAAGCGATTTCTTAGAATTAAATTCGCAACACTAACCCAAAAGTTATTCTTACGCTTCATTATAAAAGGCCACCACCGGTCCCGGGCATACTATACAGTTAATATTTCTTTTTCCTTGACATTAAGAATTTCGTCTACTTTAGTGATGTATTGATCTGTCAACTCCTGAATGTCTATTTCAGCGTTTTTTTGAAGATCTTCGGAAGTATCAGTTTTTTTAATTTCGTTGTTGGCATCTTTTCGTGCATTTCTGATGCCGATTTTCGTGTTTTCAACTTCTGTTTTTACCAGCTTTACCAATTCTCTTCTGCGTTCCTCCGTCAATGGGGGGATGTTGATCATCAAAGACTCTCCATTGTTCATAGGGTTAAAACCCAAATTGGCTTGTAAAATTCCTTTTTCAATTTCGGGTAATAATGTCTTTTCCCAAGGTTGTATGCTCAGGGTTCTTCCATCGGGTGTGTTAACGTTGGCTACTTGACTAAGGGGAGTGGGAGTTCCGTAATATTCAACCATGACGGCGTTTAACATAATGGGATTCGCCTTTCCTGCTCTAATGTTGAGGAGTTCTTTTTCCAAATGTTTGACAGACAAATCCATACTCTCTTTTGCTGTATCGTTGATGATTATGATTTCTTCATTCATTTTGATAACAATTTAAAAGTCAACTCGTGTTCCTATATTTTCACCTTTAATAATTCGGCTGAGGTTTCCTTTGGTATTCATATCGAAGACTATGATGGGCAGTT
>CAJVZM010000055.1 GCA_913020475.1 uncultured Flavobacteriaceae bacterium | reverse complement strand
ATCAAAAATTGAATTTACTTCCATTCCAACAATGCTGAAATGGGTTTATGATCTGAAAGTTTAATGTCATGGGTCTCAAAATTTATGACCTTAAATTTTTGATCGGTAAAAATAAAATCTATTCGGAACGGGAAATGCGCTAGTTTATAAGTTGAGCCTAAACCTTCACCGGACAGCATAAAAGCATCCAAACGATCGTCTTTTAAACGTTTATAAACCCTAGAAAAAGCATTGTTATTCAAGTCTGTACAGATGATGGTTGGGTAATTACTTTTTTGTTCAACTTTATCAAATAGATCAATCTGAAACTCTTGTTTTTGAACAATAGAATGAATTCTTTGAATGAATTTTTGAGAATGCTCTTGGGTAAAAAGTGTGTCTTCTAGGTTAATCCTCAGTGATTCCAGATGTACATTGTAAATTCTAATGCTGTCTTTTTTGTGAAAAAAGTCGGCGTATAAGGCACTGTTATTCGAATCATCAAAGTCCAACCGACCTCGATTCGAAAGTGGATATTTTGATAAAATACAAAGTCCATTTTGTCCATTCTTTTTTGAGGAGGCAATATATTGATATGGATAATTTTTAAATTTTGGACCGAACTCCTTTGAGTATTCTTGCAAACAAACCAGATCGGGGCTTACTTTGTTGATAAAATTTTCAATGGATTCGGGAACCGATTTGGAATCAATCCATTCAAAGCTATTGAACAATCTAACATTAAAACTCATCACTTTAATACCACTGGAAGTAGGGATGGAGTTATTAGGAAACTTATAGAGTTTTCCCCACTCCTTAAAACCTATTAATATAGAAAACAGGAAAAGAAAAAAAGGCCACTTGAATTTAATTATCCAGAAAACAAAGAAAATCACATTAATTAATGCAATAAAGGGAACCATCAAGTTGAGGAATGGATAATGGTAAAAATCCCAAAATGTATCCATCAAAAAAAGCTGAAGTGTCAACAAAACAAGGTTAGTCAGCATTAAAATTTTAGACAAAAAGTTCAATTTCATAGTAAAGAGCAAATTTTATTGTATGCTTCGTGTTATTCTTTTCCAGCTCTAAACAAGTAGTCTTTTTCCGCTTTACTAAGGCTGTCATAACCCGACTTACTGATTTTATCCAAAATAATATCAATTTTATTCTGATGATCGCTTTCACCATTAATTTTTGAATCAGTAGATTTTTTTTGAGAACCACGGTAAACCATTTTAAAATATTTTTTTATAAAAATTGACTGCCAAATTTTCTGAAATCCTGATCCAATGTCTCTTCCTACACTGAGTTGTCTGGCATAGAAAAAGCCTAATACTGCTCCACCTATATGGGCCAAATGACCACCCGCATTACCATTAGGGATTTGGATGATATCGAGAAAAAAGAATGCCAAACCAAGATATTTTAATTTTAGGTTTACAAAGAAAAAACGAATCTCCTGATCGGGAGTGTAAGTACAAATGAATATAAACACAGCCATCACTCCGGCAGAGGCTCCTATCATTGACGGGTAGTTTCCTGCAAACACAGGAAACAGAGCATAGCTGCCTATAAAAATTAAACCCCCAGAAATAACACCTAAAAAGTAGTTATTAATAAAAATTCGGTCTGGGAATAGATTGGAGAGTAAACGACCGGCATAAAAAAGAAGCACCATATTCCATATTAAATGAAAAAAATCACTGTGAATAAAACTATAGGTTATCAAAGTCCAAGGCCTTGTGATTAAAGTGTCAATATTTGGAGAAAGCTGAAACCAGTTTATGTAAGGGCTGGACGAAATATTAAACAAAAAGAAGAGTACATTTAATATCATGGGAATTACAAAGAAAATCATATTGACTAAAATAATTTTTTCTGCAATGGAAAAAGTTGCAAACCTGTATTTGAGATTGTCCAAAAAACTCATAAATCCCAACGATTGTTATTGAACTCGTTTTTCTTCCAATACCACATCATGGCCAAACCAGTGATAGCTCCACCTACATGGGCAAAGTGAGCAATAGGACCGATAGAGTAAGATGAGAAACCAAAGAAAAGATCCGCCAGTATCAGAATGGGTACTAAAAACTTGGCTTTCACGGGTATGGGAGGGAACAAAAGCATCAATTGAGCATTAGGAAAGAGCATTGCAAATCCCACCAAAACACCGTAGAGCGCTCCAGACGCACCTACCATCACAGAACGGAAGGCATTGAATGCCCCCGACAGTTGTACTTCTCCAATCTGATTGATAGCCACATTAGGCAATTCGGCTGTTTTATAAAAACTGTTGATTTGAGATGCTGTGAGTCCGAGTTCGGTAAATGCACTATTGACGATATCTACCTGATAGTAGTACAATAAAAGTTGCAATGCAGCGGCACCAAAACCTGTGGAAATATAAAAAAAAATAAACTTCTGTTTTCCCCACATTTGTTCTAAAGGGGTTCCAAACATCCACAATCCAAACATATTGAAAAATATATGGGAAATATCCCCATGCATAAACATATGTGTGAGAAGTTGCCATATTTCAAATTTTGGATTTTCGGGATAATGTAATGCGAACCAATCATATACTTGATCACCTAGAGTGAGGGTTGCCAAGAAAAAAATTCCATTGATAATCAGCAAGTGTTTTACTGTTTCGGTAACGTTCCGCATTAATCCAATTTCTTTTCTAATTCTTCTTTATCTAAATTAATAAAAATCTTACGATTAAAAGGGCTGGTCAAAGTGTCTTTACATGCAAAAAGATCATCTATCAAAGCTTGTTGCTCCAATATGTTAAGGTTTGAATTACTTTTAATGGAAAGTGACTTGGATAATATTTTAGCCATGTAATCCGCTTGGCTAAAACTGGCTAATTGTAACTGATCATCCTGAGTAGAAAATATATCCTCAAAAAGCTGTCCCAACTGCTTGTCATCGCAAATTGAAGGAATACCTGTAATATGAAGAAGGTTACCGTTTTTTTTCACTACAAACCCCATTGAATTTAAGTTGGCCTCCAATTCTCCAAACAAAGCAACTTGTTGAGGAGTCAATTCAATTTCCTTAGGAAAGATGAGTTGTTGACTGACCATATCTCGTTTGGTAATACTACTGAGAAATTTTTCGTAAAGTACCCTTTGATGTGCCCTTTGTTGGTCAATGATCAAAAGACCGGAGCGAGTGGTGGTGACAATGAACTTTGTCAGTAATTGAAAAACTTTAGGGGTTTGCTCTATGGCAAGTTTTAATTCCTCATCAGTTTTGCTGAGTTCATTTGGCGTCTCCAAGCCGGAATAGAGACTTTCCCAACTGCTTTTTGAAGCCTTAGAGATCCCATTTTCAGTGTTTTGGAAAGGGTTAAAACTAGAATCCACCTCAATAGAGGGCATATTTGAGGGAGGTTTTAGTTGAAAATTGTAAGGGATATCCAAGTTGGGGTCTCTTTCAAAATCTAAAACAGGAGTCGCTTGAAACATTCCTAAACTATGTTTCACCATTGATTTAATAATTGCATATAGATTTTGTTCCTCCTCAAACTTGATCTCAGTTTTAGTTGGATGAATGTTAATATCGATAGTTTTGGGATCAATCTGAATAGAGAAAAAATAACCCGGATGAAATTGATCCCTCAATAAACCTTCGAATGCTGAACTAACTGCATGGTTTAAAAAAGGACTCTTGATAAAACGCTTATTGACAAAAAAGAATTGCTGTCCCCTAGATTTTTTAGCAAATTCAGGTTTTACAATAAACCCTTTAATCCCGGCCACTGTCGTCATCTCGTCTGCTGGAATCAATTTCTCTTCTATTTTATGTCCAAAAATATTGGCAATTCGTTTTTTGAAATTAACTGAAGGCAAATCAAAAAGCTCTGTACCATTTTGCATAAATGTGAATTTTACTTCAGGATGGGTCAAGGCTACCCGATGAAACTCATCGATTATATGCCGTAATTCAACTTTATCAGATTTAAGGAAATTTCTTCTCGCGGGAACGTTATAAAAAAGATTTTTTACAGCAATGGATGTTCCGACGGGTGCAACATAAGCCTCCTGACCTTCTACTTTACTTCCTGAAATTTTAAGGTAGGTCGCCATTTCGTCCACTGCCCTTCTGGTATATACTTCGACTTGAGCAATGGCAGCGATTGAGGCCAAGGCCTCTCCCCTAAAACCTTTGGAGGTTATTGAAAATAAATCCTCGGCAGATTTTATTTTGGAAGTCGCATGACGCTCAAATGCCAATCTCACATCGGTGATTGACATTCCAATGCCATTGTCTATAACTTGAATAATGGTTTTTCCAGCTCCATTAATCAATAATTTGATTTCGGTAGCCTTCGCATCAATTGCATTTTCCAAAAGCTCTTTTATCACAGAAGCTGGCCTTTGAATAACTTCACCAGCAGCAATTTGGTTGGCTACATGATCAGGCAAAAGCGAAATGATATCACCCATTAGCCTTTGAATAAGTGTAAATCAAAATCAATAATGTAAAGAAAAACCAAAATTAAAATTAATATAATAATCAACAAGCGGATAGAAATTCCACGGTTACTTCGATTTCGCATTTTTAAACGTGCTTCCTGCCATTGCTGACCAAAGTCATTCTGGTTGTAGGTCTCTCTATATTTTGAAAATTTAGAGTCAAAATCATATAGATTCCCAGCTTCTTTACCACCGTAGTGACGGGGGGTGTAATTGTACCTACGGTTTTTTTTAAGTTTAAAAAGACTTATCTTCATAGGCCATATATTGATGATGGAGAGAAGCTGTAGTTAAATCAAATTTAATGAAAGTGAGCGAAATTCCCATTGAGATTCAGCAATTTATACCACAAAAACTACATGCCGATCATCCTCATAGCAGTTATGGCAGCCTCAATACCTTTATTGCCTTTATCGCCTCCACTTCTAGCCTTGGATTGAACAATGGTGTCATCTGTAAGAACACAAAAAACTACCGGTGATTTTCCATTGAGGTTAAGGTCTTTGATTCCATGGGCTACAGCATTTGAAATAAATTCAAAATGTCTTGTTTCTCCCTGAATGATGCATCCAATGGCAATGATGGCATCAAAGTCCATTTGTTGGGCGGTACTGGCTCCATAAATCAATTCAAAACTACCGGGAACATCAATTCTGACGATATTTTCTGGAGAAACGTTGTGATTTATCAATGTAGTTTTGGCCCCTTGAAAAAGAGCCTCGGTAATGTCACGATTCCACTCTGATACAATCAATGCGATTCGAAAATTTTTTCCGTTAAAAATTTTAGACTGATCGTATTGTGAGAGACTGTTATCGGCAGTAACCATTAATTAATATTTTCCAATAGACCTATTTGGACTTCTACCTTTCGGGCTTCTGATGAATCGGGATATTCAGATTGAATCCTCTTAAAATAGGCTAGTGCTGCACTATTTTTACCTAAAGAATTACCCAAAATGCCAGCTTTAAAAAGATACTTAGGAGCACTGAAAGAATTGTCACTGGACTCAAAAGCCGCAACGTAATAATCATAGGCCTCCTCAGGCTGATCAATTTGAGCAAAAGCATCACCTATGGCTCCTTTTGCTAAAGCTTTCAACAGAATATCATCAGTGTCAAATTGATCGAGGTATTCTATAGCATTTACATACTCTCCCAAATTGAGGTAAGCCATACCAGCGCTGTAGGTAGCCAATTTGGCTGCAGGTGTACTTTCATAATTATCAATAATATCCAAAAAGCCATACTTTCCTTCGCCACCATTGAGTGCCCTGCGAAACAAAGAATCAGAATCTTGACCATTAACGGCCAATTCAAAATAATATTGAGCTTGACTAAGTTCACTTACTGCTTCCAATTTTAGAGGTTCAAAGATGTAGTTCTGATAGCCCAAGTAGGACAATACAGACAAGGCAATGACCCCAACTCCAGCCAAAATAAAGTTTTGAAATTTGGAAACCCATTGCTCTGTTCGAGATGCAGTGCTGTCTAGTTTCTCAAATACTTCAGCAGTAGTGCTATCGGCTTCAACCTGCATTTCATTTCCAGGTGCAATTGATTTTTTATAGCCTCTCTTTTTGTAGGTTGCCATTTATTTATTTTTAAGTTCCCAAAATTAACCTTTTTTAGTGCAAAACCAAAAACTCACAAAATAATGAAAATAAGGGGTGAAAATTAATTTAAATTTTGTTTTACCTTTCTAAACAAAACTAAATTTGCAATAATGTTTTTAAAGCAATTGACTCTGACCCATTACAAGAATATAGAGGCCTCGCAATTCAGTTTTCAAGCTCCTATTAACTGTTTTATCGGGAATAATGGAATAGGCAAGTCTAATATTTTGGACAGTATCTATCATTTGGCGTTTACCAAAAGCTATTTTAACCCCTCTGGAGTTCAAAACATTCAGTTTGAAAAAGATTTTTTTTTGATTGAAGGAAAATTTTTGATAAACGGGAAAGAAGAAAAAATCAATTGCAGCCTCAAAAAAGGTCAAAAAAAGACCATTAAAAGAAATGCGAAAGTTTATAGTAAAAATTCAGAACACGTCGGCCTCATTCCATTGGTGATTATTTCACCCGCCGATCGGAATTTGATCGTTGAGGGCAGCAGTACACGAAGGAAATTTATCGATGGTGTCATTGGCCAAACTGATAAAACCTATTTAAAAAACCTTTCCGATTACAATAAAGCGCTCGCACAACGCAATGCATTGCTGAAATTTTTTGCTCAAAATCGAACATTTGATGGAGACACTTTAGCCATTTACAACCACCAAATGAGTGAATTGGCACACCCCATTCACGAAAAAAGAAAAGCTTTCATGAAAGTGTTTATTCCCATATTTTTAAAAAGATACCTAAGTATTAGCAGCGGTGTTGAGGAGGTGAACGTTCAATACACATCCCAACTCAGCGTAAATAAAATGTCTGATTTAATGGATCTAAGTTTAGAGAAAGATAAAATACTGCAGTTCACTTCAGTTGGAATCCATAAAGACGACTTGGATTTGCAAATCTCGGAAATGCCAATTAAAAAATTTGGGAGTCAAGGACAACAAAAAACCTTTCTGATCGCACTCAAGTTGGCACAATTTGATTTTATTAAAGAGAAATCTGGGATTAATCCCATAGTATTACTGGATGATATTTTCGATAAATTAGATCAAGAAAGGGTCACACAAACTATACAATTATTTGACAATGATAGTCTTGGACAAATATTTATCTCTGACACCCACGAAGACAGAATCAAAGCAGCACTGAAAATGAGTTCCTCTGCCTACGAAATTTTTAACCTCACTTAATGAAACACAGATATTTTGTAATCATTTTGATGATCTTTTGCTTGAGTTGCAAGAATGAAATTACACCAAGCAAGATTGCCTTGCTTAATGGATATTGGAATATTGAATACATTACCCATAAAAATGAAACTTTTTATCCCAAGGGAGCCTCTATACTATTCGATTTTTATGAATTGAATGAGAAAAATGGAGTAAGAAAAAAAGTATATCCTCAGTTGGGAAATAAATTTTTAGTGACCGAAGATTTAAATAATTTTAAAATTATCTTTACGGGTAATAATTGTTATCTGGATTTTCAAACGGCTTGGGATCAATGGCAGGAAAAAATTATAAAATTGAATGAGAACAAACTGATTCTCGAGCACCAAGAAAAAAGATATCACTATAAAAAGTTTAATCAAGAGCATTGATTCATGAAGCTATCCAAAAGAAAATTTGAACCTCAAAGCATTGGTAAAGTATTGGATGAAATCGTTCAGTCAAAAGCACTGAAAAGCGGAATTACAAATACTCGCATCAATGAGTTGTGGTATGAGTTAATGGGATCGCAAATGAGCAGTTACACTGAAAAAATTACGTTTAGGGGAAACACACTTTTTGTATCATTGAACAATGCAGCCTTGAGAGAGGAACTTGGATACGGAAAGGAAAAAATTCGGAAAATGATGAATGAAAAGTTGGGAAGTGAAGCACTCGAAAAAATCGTACTTCGCTAGAACATCTCTCTAACAGAAAAATGAAAAGCTCCTTCAATTTCAGCATTCTCGTTACTATCAGAGCCATGCACAGCATTTTCACCCATTGACGTTGCAAATTGTTTACGCAAAGTACCCTCCGCAGCCTCCTCTGGGTTGGTGGCTCCAATTAAAGTTCTAAAGTCATCTACCGCATTTTCTTTTTCCAGGATAGCCGCCACTATGGGCCCTCGACTCATAAAAGAAACCAATTCACTGAAAAACGGACGTTCCTTATGCACCTCATAAAACAACTTCGCATCGCGAAGTGACATTTGGGTCATCTTCATTGATACAATTCTGAATCCTGAAGCGTTAATTTTATTTATAATGGCTCCAACATATCCATTTTCTACAGCGTCGGGTTTGATCATAGTAAAGGTTCTGTTGGAAGGCATGACGTTATTTTTATTGCAAATTAAAAAAAAATGAACTCGTTTAATATATTCAACTCTATTAATTCAATTTTAGACCACAGCTTTAAATCATAAGGAGCAAATTTTGGTATATTTGAATATATGAATCAGCAGCTGCTCATAGCATTTCAAAAAGTACTCGATACCCCAAAAAAAATAGTCATCATTCCCCACAAAAATCCTGATGGAGATGCCTTGGGAAGCAGTCTTTCGCTTCATGCTTTTTTAAACAAAGTTGGACATCAATCAAACATAATATCCCCTAATGAGTATCCTGAATTTCTAGATTGGATGCCTGGCCAAAACGATATCTTAAAATTCTCTCAGCTTACTAATGAATCGACCAAAAAGATTGAAAATGCTGATATTATTTTCACCTTAGACTTCAATCAACTCAGTAGAATTGACAAGATGGCTCCCTTAGTTGAGCAAAGTGATGCTCAAAAAATAATGATTGATCACCACCAATATCCAGGTGACTATGCCTCAATCACTTACTCAGACACCACAATAGGATCTACTTGTGAAATGGTATTTGAATTGATTTTCGCTCTAGATCAAGATAAAATTGACGACTCCATCGCTACTTGTCTCTACACAGGAATTATGACCGATAGCGGCTCATTTAGATTTCCATCGACCACAGCTAGAACACATCAAATCGTTAGTACTCTCATTGAAAAAGGTGCAGTACCCCATTTCATTCATCAAAAAATTTATGACACTTACTCTTTAAATAGGTTGCAACTTCTAGGAACAGCGCTAAACAATCTAACACGGATGAAGGAAATCCCAGTGGTCTACATCACCCTTTCTCAAAAGGAGTTGAATCAAAACAATTTTAAAAAAGGAGATACGGAGGGTTTTGTAAATTATGGCTTGAGTCTTCTGGGAATTTCTTTAGCCGTAATCATGATTGAAAATGATGCGGAAAAAATCATTAAAATATCTTTTCGATCCAAAGGTTCCTTCGATGTCAATGAATTCGCAAAAAAGTATTTTAATGGAGGAGGACACATCAACGCTGCAGGCGGTGTTTCGCAACTGACCCTTGAGGAAACTGTAAGCAAATTTAGAAATGCAATCAATAAAGAAAAATCTCATTTTGATATTTAGGTCATTATTTTTATCTATTTTAATTGTTGGAGTGCTGAGTTGTCAAAATCTTGAGCCTCGCAGACCCATTAACAAACAAAAGCAAGTTTTTCTTAGAGAATCTGCCAAAAGAAACAAAAATATTATTGCCATCGAACAAACATTGTTTAGGCAAGCGATTCAGCAGGAAGAAAAGCTATCCTTTCTCAGCACTTCTCAGGGCTTTTGGTATGCTTATAAAAAAAAAATACCCATAGATTCTAGTTATCCCAAAAAGGGAGATCGTGTAACTTTTAGATATCGAATCGAGGATCTCAATAAAAACCTTTTATACAATGAAAAAGAATTGGGGGAGGTAAGTTTTTTTGTAGATCAAGAAGATTTGATCCCTGCACTTAGAGAAGGTGTCAAATATTTACGTCCAGAGGAAATTGGTGTATTTCTCTTTCCTTCCTACCTTTGCTACGGCTATCGAGGAGATGGTGAAAAAATAGGTATCAATCAACCTCTTCGTTTTACCATAGAACTTTTAAAACTCGAAAAAAACTAAATACTTAAAAATGAAAAAAAATAATTTATTGGGACTTCTTTTTGTAACACTGATCATAAGTTGTGACCAAAAATACCCCAAATTGGACAAAGGATTATACGCCAATATCGAAACCAATAAAGGTGATATCATACTGCAATTGGAATTGGAAAAGACTCCTGTTACAGTTGCCAACTTTGTTTCTTTGGCAGAGGGAAATAATCCAAAAGCTGCAGAAAATTTTTCAGGTAAAAAATATTATGACGGGTTAATTTTTCACAGAGTAATCAAAGATTTTATGATTCAAGGGGGTGATCCCACCGGGACGGGCTCAGGAGGACCTGGCTATCAATTTATTGATGAGTTTACAGAATTAAAACACAGTGGGCCAGGAATACTCTCAATGGCCAATTCAGGACCCGAAACCAATGGCAGTCAATTTTTTATCACCCACAAAGAAACTACTTGGCTCGATGGAAAACATACCGTATTTGGAAAAGTTGTTAAAGGTCAAGCCGTGGTGGACAGCATTGTACAAAATGACACCATACTCAAAGTATCCATCATCAGAAAAGGAAGTGATGCAAAGCGATTTAATGCTCCAAAAGTATTTTCAAATTATTTTAGAGAAAAAATAATAGCTGAAAGGGAAAGAAAAGAAAAACATGCAAAAGAACTTAAAAAATTAGCTCAAGGGATGGAGCAAACTGATAGCGGACTTTACTATAAAATCATCCACGATGGGTCTGGAGATTACCCAACTAAAGGAAAAAACGTTTCGGTTCACTATAAGGGAATGCTTCCTGACGGAACAGTATTTGACTCTTCCTACCAACGAAATGAACCCATTGTTTTTCCTCTGGGAATGGGCCGGGTGATCAAAGGATGGGATGAGGGTATCGCTTTACTAAAAAAAGGATCATCTGCAAAACTGGTGATTCCAAGTGAATTGGCTTATGGTTCAAGGGGGGCTGGGGGTGTTATTCCTCCTGATACAACTTTAATTTTTGAGGTTGAGTTGGTCGATTTTAGATAGAAAACTCCTCGGCAGGCTCTTTACTTTCTTTCCATTTAATATTACGACCCATGAGTAAAAAAATAAGCTCTTTGGTTTGGTATTCTACATTTCTGTTGTATTTGTTGATCTACTTTGCGCGTAATAATCCTGAAATAATTGAAAAATACTATTCTAGGATTTTCTATCCACTAGTTTTAGACTTGCACCAATTTTTTTTGGATTTT
>CAJVZM010000054.1 GCA_913020475.1 uncultured Flavobacteriaceae bacterium | reverse complement strand
GAGGTTCGGTATTATCTGCTGATCCGGAATTAACTTCCTTGACTTTGGTAACCACATCATTGGCGGCAGCTGCAGGCGGAGTCGCTGCAGTTTTCTTTTCTAATCTTCTTTATAAAAACTTCGATTTGACCATGTTTATGAATGGTGTTTTGGGAGGTTTGGTTGGAATCACAGCTGGAGCAGATCAAATGAGTCCAACCGATGCTATTGTTATTGGATTGATTGCTGGTGTAATTGTTGTGTTGGGTATTGCATTGATTGATAGGCTTAAATTAGATGACCCTGTAGGTGCTGTTGCAGTACACCTGATTTGTGGTATTTGGGGAACACTAGCCGTTGGAATATTTGGCGCTATGTCTGGATTTGATCAATTTTTAGTTCAATTGATAGGTGTTGGTATTGTTGGTGCGTTTTGTGTCACCAGCTCATTCATCATACTCATGATCGTCAAAGCAACCACCGGATTAAGGGTCGACAAGGAAGAGGAAATAAACGGTCTTGACCTTTCAGAACACGGAATGGAAGCTTACGCCGACTTTAGAATTAACGGTAGTTAATTTATTTATATTATTATTAAGGAAAAGCCTCCACTATATGGAGGCTTTTTTGCTTTACTCCAATTAAATCTTAGAATCTATTGCCTTGAGCTATCGAATCCCTATTTTTGAAAAAATATATTTATGAATCAGATCACTATTTTGATGTACTGCACTGACCAAAAAGGAATTATTGCAGCAGTGACCGACTTCATACATCAGAATCAAGGAAATATTACCTATATTGACCAATACGTCGATCGTCCAAATGCTACTTTTTTTATGCGCGTGGAATGCGATTTAAACATAGAATATTTTAATTTCAACCGTTTCAAAACACAATTTAATAGCGACTTAGGTTCTCGTTTTTCTTTGCATTGTGATTTTTATCTGAAAAATTTCAAGCCAAAAATGGCGGTTTTTGTCTCAAAATACGATCATTGCCTTTATGATATTTTAGCTAAGCAAAAATCCGGAGAGTTGGCCGCTGAGATTCCTTTTATTTTAAGCAATCATCCCAATCTTGCAATCATTGCACAACGATTTGACATCCCATTTTACGAAATTTCTATTAGTAAAGACAATAAACTCCAGGCAGAGGAAAAACAATTGGAATTACTCAAAGAACATGAGATAGATTTTATCGTTTTAGCCCGTTATATGCAAATTGTTTCTCCCCAACTTGTTGACCAATTCACCCACAAGATTATCAACATTCACCATTCTTTTTTACCGGCTTTCCCAGGTGCCAAGCCCTACCACTCGGCTTTTGACCGTGGCGTAAAGATCATTGGAGCCACCAGTCACTATGTAACCGAAGAATTAGACGCAGGCCCAATCATTGAACAAGATATCACAAGGGTTACTCACCTAAATTCTATTGCAGATTTTATAGAAAAAGGAAGAGATATGGAACGAATCGTTCTTCTTCGTGCGCTCAAATTACACGTCAACCGAAAAGTAATGGTTTATGGAAATAAGACAGTAGTTTTTTCTTAAACTAAGCGTGTTCGTTTAAAAATAATAGCATTCCATCGTTAAATTTTCTCGGCTTCTCCACATTGACCACATGCCCGCATTCTTCCAAAACCAATAGATGCGATAGCGGATGGCTTTCCGTAACCTTTACCACAGAAGGAAGGAACATATAATCTTGATCCCCCATGATATAGAGTGTGGGTATATCCACTGTGACTTTTCTAAAAATCCTCAACTTGGGGATAATCTCAGAGGTGAGTTTAAACCAACGAATAAACTCTTTCTGATAGATTTTTTTGGCTTCACGGATAAATAAAATCCTGGATTCCTTATGGTTTCGATTGGGCATGATGATAAAAGCAAAAAAACGATACAACCACATATATGGTAAAACAGACTTAGTGGCATTGCCAAAATACATAAGAATCCTTGACCTTAAATTCAACTCCAAAATGGCACCACCCATGATCATCTTATCAACACGCTTAGGTTGCATTTCGGCCAACTGACGGATAAGAATCGTACCTAATGAAATTCCTACAAAATGGGATTTTTCTATTTGGACATGATCCATTACCTCGAAAATATCGTCAGCAATGGATTCAAAAGAATACTTTTTTTTAAATGGATTTTGTATTAAACCTTGAGAAGCACCATGACCCCTGAGGTCAATAAGTAAAAGATTAAAGTATTTTGAAAAAAAGCGAATTTGCTTAAACCAAATGGCGCTGCTACCACCTGCACCATGAATAAATGTTATCCAACTTGCATTTTCTTTAGTTCTGTAAATAGTGTGGTGCAACATCAGATAATTTCTTTTTGACGAAGGTGAAAAGCCATCCTTTGTTGTAAATCTTTGGCTACACTAGCTGCTACTTGATCAAAGTCACTTTTGGATGAAGCATAAATGATGCCTCTTGATGAATTGACCAACAATCCGCATTGATCATTCAATCCGTTGATCGACACTTCTTCTAAACTTCCTCCCTGAGCTCCTACTCCGGGAATCAACAAAAAAGAATCCGGAATCAATGTTCTTATTTTTTGCAAAGCTTCAGCTTTAGTCGCCCCCACCACATACATCAATCTATCAGCATTTTGCCAGTTTCTTGATTTTTCGATGACCTGTTCAAATAATGATTTTCCTCCTGATTGAAGTAATTGAAAATCCAATGCACCTTCGTTTGAGGTCAAGGCCAATAAGATGGCATTCTTTCCAGCATACTCCAAAAATGGCTCAATCGAATCCTTCCCCATATATGGCGCAATGGTAATCGAATCAAATTCAAGTTGTTCGTAATAAGCTTTGGCATATCGCTTTGACGTATTGCCAATATCTGCCCTTTTGGCGTCGGCTATGGTAAATATTTCTGGATAATGACAATTGAGAAAATCCATTACTTTTTCAAGGGATTTCCAGCCTTCTAGTCCATAGGCTTCAAAAAAAGCAATATTTGGTTTGTAAGCAACGCAATAGGGAGCTGTAGCTTCTATAATGCGCTTGCAAAAAGTAAAAACAGCATCTGGCTCGTTTTTTAAATCAGAAGGAATACGATCTTTATCCACATCCAAGCCCACGCATAAAAAAGATTTTTTGCTTTTGATTTGCTCTAACAATGCTGCTTGAGTCATAGAGTCTCTCCTGCCTCCTTCAGTTTTTGAGTGTTTTGATAAAGCTTAAGTTCATTAACTAATTTCTGAATATCACCATTAATAATATTTTGCAGATCATAGAGCGTTAATCCAATTCGATGATCGGTTACCCTCCCTTGAGAATAATTGTAGGTTCTGATCTTTGCCGAGCGATCTCCAGAGGAGACCAGCAAGTTTCTTTTTTCAGCATCTTGTTCTAGTTTTTTTTGAAGCTCCAATTCATAGAGTCTTGAACGTAAGACTTTTAGAGCTTTTTCTTTATTTTTGTGTTGAGACTTCTGATCTTGACATTGGGCTACAATACCCGATGGCTCGTGTGTTAATCGGACGGCAGAGTAGGTGGTATTTACCGATTGTCCACCAGGACCTGAAGAACAAAAATAATCTACCCTGACATCACTCATATTGACCTCTACGTCGAATTCTTCTGCCTCTGGCAAAACCATTACGGTAGCCGCTGAGGTATGAACTCTCCCCTGAGTCTCGGTTTGGGGTACCCGCTGGACACGGTGAACTCCAGATTCGTATTTCATCGTTCCATAAACTTCTTCTCCTGAAATCTCAAAAATCACTTCCTTAAATCCGCCAGCCGTTCCTTCATTGGAATCCACAAAGCTTACTTTCCATCCTTGATCTTGGGAATATTTGGTATACATCCGATAAAGATCACCGGCAAAAATACTGGCCTCATCGCCACCTGTTCCTGCTCGAATTTCAACCACTACATTCTTCCCGTCTTCAGGGTCTTTGGGAATCAATAAAAATTTTATTTCTTCCTCTAATTCGGGTAATTGTTCTTTAGCTTCCTCCAATTGTATTTTGGCCATATCAATCATTTCGGAATCTTTCTCTACTTTAATAATGTCCTCAGCCTCTTCAATATTAGCGATAATTGATGTATAGATCTTTGCTTTAGCAACAATCTTATTTAAATTCTTGTATTCCCTGTTGAGTTGAACATATAGTTTTTGATTGGCGATAATATCAGGCTGAATGATTAAATCCGATACCTCAATAAACCTTTGTTGAACAATATCTAATTTATCTATCATTTTAAGAAACTCAATTAGACAAATTTAAAGTTTTAAATCTATCTATCAAGCTTATGGAAGTGCAACTCGTAATTAAGTTTTATCTCGTCTTCCATTTTACGCAACATAAAGGAAGGAAGTGGCACTTCAAAATCAGAAAGGGTCAAATTTAAATCTCCCTTTAGAACAAGTTGGTTTTGCTTTTGGTAATAGTTAGTGTTTAATTTTTGATTCAATTCAATCCCATGGAAATTTAGACTCCCTGAAAATTTAAGTTGTTGATCTGTCTTCTCAATTTCGTCAGAAAAAAATTCGATCTTGGGAAATTGTAAAACCTCCAAAATCTCCAAAGCGTTGTTGTCTCGATTGCTGTTTTTGCTGTCAAAATCACGAACATACATTGCGATTGCAATTTTATCAAAAAAGGATTCCCCTTCAATAAGTACTCCTTTAATATTTTGATTTGTACCGACCCAATCGTGAAGAAAATGCGAGGCCTCATAGGTAATTAATGATTTCTCAGAATCCAAAACCCATCTTTCCTGAGCTGAAAGCACAGGGGAAATTGCAATTAAAAACAAAAACAAATAACTTTTCATATCACTTAAAATTTAAATACCAAAACAGCAGTAGCGTAGCTTGCAAAAGTAGTGTATGCGGCATACTTGTGCCAATCTCTGTCTTCTTTTGACCATGCGTTAGTAGCGATCATACCCGAAAAATGTAAATAAGCCAACCACTTGTGCGCCTTGATTGAGTTAAAACCTTTTACTTTTTTCCTTACCAAAGGAGGTGGGGCAAAAAGCGAAAGTCCAGCGCCCGTAAAATAGGAAAAAGTAACCCACTTTCCTAAGGTTTTGTGTGCATCGTAAAGGTCATAGTCGCCGTTGTATAGTTTGCCACCCATAATTCCTTGTGCGACCATTCCCGCCAATGTCAAATAGCCAATAATTTGATGAGATTTTAGCATGACGTTTCTGACCTTCAGTTCTTTTTCCCTTTGTTCAAGCGAAAGTTTTGAGATACCGGTTTTTCGAAAAAGACCCTTTTTTCCCCATAACAAAGATTGGGTAAAAATCATTTTTTGTGGCAGCAATTCTTCCTCAATCGTCATTTCCTCCACAAACAGACTTTCCAAAAGTGCGTCACGCTCTTGGGAGAGAACAACATGGAAAACAAAGAGGCTAACGAAAATAATTTTTTTCATGTAAAGACTCGGATAAGGAATACTAATATAAGTGATTAATACTGAAAAATCCCGTGAATTGATTGGATCGTCAACTTTTTTTCAGAGGATGCTTCTACCCTCCCCACAATACGAGCTTCGATTTTGAAGGACTCAGCAATATCTATTACTTTCTGAGCTTGAGATTCAGGTAAATAAATCTCCATGCGATGCCCCATGTTAAAAACCTCGTACATTTCTTTCCACTTAGTACCCGATTCTTTTTGGATCAGTTCAAACAATGGAGGACAATCAAACATATTGTCTTTGATTACATGCAACTGGTCGATAAAATTCAAAATTTTAGTTTGTGCTCCTCCACTACAATGTACCATACCGTGTATATCTTTTAGATCAAGGGTATCCAATATCTTTTTAATTACCGGAGCGTAGGTTCTGGTGGGTGACAAAACCAAGCGCCCAACATCCAAAGGTGTATCAGTGGGGTCTGTTAATCCCTTGGAGCCAGAGTAAATCAAGTCATTGGGTAAATCGTTGTCAAAGGTCTCAGGATATTTTTCTTTAATGGCATCACAAAATATATCATGTCTGGCCGATGTCAGTCCGTTGCTTCCCATTCCACCGTTGTATTGATCTTCATAGGTAGCCTGTCCAAAGGAGGCAAAGCCCACAATTACATCGTCAGCCTTAATATTAGCATTGTCAATAACTTCACTTATTTTGATTCTGGCTATAACGGTGGAATCAACGATAATGGTCTTTACCAAATCTCCTACATCGGCTGTTTCTCCCCCGGTACTGTGAATCTTCACGCCAAGTTGAGCCAAGTTATCAACGATTTCCTCTGTACCCCTGATAATGGCAGAAAGGACCTCTCCAGGAATTTTATTTTTATTTCTACCAATTGTAGATGACAACAATATATTATTCGTGACGCCAACGCAAAGGAGGTCGTCGATGTTCATAATTAGTGCATCTTGGGCGATCCCTTTCCAGACCGAAAGGTCTCCAGTCTCTTTCCAATAGGCATAAGCTAGCGAACTTTTCGTTCCTGCTCCATCAGCATGCATGACCAAACAATGCGCCTCGCTTCCTGTCAAAAAATCAGGTACCACCTTGCAAAAAGCTTTTGGAAAAAGGCCCTTATCAATATTTTTTATAGCATTGTGAACATCCTCCTTTTGAGAAGAAACACCTCTGAGGTTGTACCTTTTATCTGTCATCTATTTGATTAGAATTCAAATTTAACACTATTCCCCTAACCCACATGGGTAGTATATTTTTTTTATCAACGACAAAATAAAAGTTCACGATATTTAGCCAAAGGCCATAGGTCGTCGTCTATGACCAGTTCTAACTTATCACAATGATATCTTATGTCTCTCAAAAAAGGCAAAACTTTTTCACAATATGCATGGGCTTTTTTATATTCTTCTTCCATTTTATTCAAAGACTTTCGAGTTTCAACCATTTTCACAATCCCTTTGTTGATCTCATCAATATGTCCCGAAATACGTTCAATAATTTTTAACTGTACTGCCCCATGTTTTTGGAAATGGCTCCCATAGATTTCTTTTAAACCTTTTACATTTTTAATCAGTATATTTTGGTATTTAATAGCTGTTGGAATAATATGGTTCCGGGCAATATCACCCAATGTTCTGGACTCAATTTGAACCCGCATTATATACTCCTTTAGATCGACACTGTACCTTGCCATGACTTCTCGCTCTGATAATACCTTTGTTTGTTCAAAAAGTGAAATACTTTTTTTGGAGATGTATGCCGTGAGAGCCTTAGGTGTATTTTGATTATAGCTAAGTCCTCGCTTTTGCGCTTCATTTATCCATGAATCACTATAACCATCCCCTTCAAAGAGTATGTTCTTTATTCCCTTCAAATTATCCCTTAGGGCATTGAAAATGGCATCGTCCTTTTTCATGTCCTTTTCCTCAATCAAATCTTCAACTTCCTTACCAAATTTTTCTAGTTGCTGAGCAACTGCAGCATTTAGAACCGTAATTGACTTGGCACAATTAGACTTCGATCCCACTGCCCTGAATTCAAATTTATTTCCTGTAAAAGCAAATGGAGATGTCCGGTTTCTATCTGTATTGTCCAATAGTATTTCAGGGATTTTACCAATAACATTAAGTTTTAGATCTGTTTTTTCTTCGGGTGAAAGTTTCCCTTTGGAAACATTTTCCAAGTCATCCAAAACACCCGTCAATTGTTTTCCAATAAAAACAGAAAGTATGGCTGGGGGTGCTTCATTCGATCCCAGTCTAAAATCATTACTTGCACTGGCAATCGAAGCCCTCATCAAGGACTCGTGTGACAAAACAGCGGCAATTGTATTGATAAAAAAAGTAAGGAACTGAAGGTTGCTCATCGGTGTTTTGCCCGGACTCAGCAAATTGATCCCAGTATTTGTAGATAGAGACCAATTATTGTGTTTTCCTGATCCGTTAATACCTTCAAAAGGTTTTTCATGAAGTAGTACGATAAAATCGTGCTTGTTTGCAATTTTGCGCATCAGGTCCATCACTAATGAATTATGGTCTACAGACAAATTAGCCTCCTCAAAAATAGGGGCCAACTCAAATTGACCCGGAGCAACTTCGTTGTGACGGGTTTTGAGGGGAATACCTAATTGAATTGCCGAATGCTCCAATTCTTTCATATAAGCAATTACACGCGGGGGAATGGAACCAAAATAGTGATCATCCAACTGTTGACCTTTTGAGGGTTGATGCCCAAAAAGTGTTCTTCCAGTAATGATCAAGTCTGGTCTAGAGGCAGCTAAGGACTTGTCCACCAAAAAATATTCCTGCTCCCAACCCAATGTAGCATTCACCTTGGACACATTTTTATCAAAATATTTACATATTTCTGTAGCAGCATTGTCCAGAGTTTGAATGGATTTAAGTAGTGGGGTTTTATAATCCAATGCCTCTCCGGTATAGGATACAAAGATGGTGGGGATACAAAGTGTTTTATCGAAGATGAAGGCAGGAGAAGTAGGGTCCCAAGCGGTATAGCCTCGAGCTTCGAAAGTATTGCGGATTCCACCACTGGGAAAACTAGAAGCATCCGGTTCTTGTTGCACTAATTGACTTCCGTCAAAATTTTCCATGGGTTTACCCGATGACTGGAGGTCAAAAAAAGCATCGTGTTTTTCCGCAGTTCCTCCTGTCAAAGGTTGAAACCAATGCGTGTAATGGGTCGCTCCCTTAGATAGGGCCCATGCTTTGAGTGACGCAGCTATTTGATCTGCAAATGTTCTATTAATTTTTGACCCTTTATTTACTGCTTGGGCAACCTGGTTATAGGTTTCTTTGTTGACATATTGTTCCAATACGGCATCAGTAAATACATGGCTCGCAAAAAGTGAAGAATATTTTTGATCATTTTCAAATGATCTGGGCTGTTTGCCAAAAAGTTTTTCTAGACTTTTTTTTCTTAGGTAGTTCATCTGTGAAGTAGTTTGGTAAATAAACAAATATAATTTATAAATGAAAAATTTTAGGGAAGTGTACCAAAATTTTATGAAAATTAAAATTTACCCCAAAAAAATTAAGGTGTTCATAAAAATGTTTAATAATTTTTAGAATTAACTCCCTTAAAACGGGTGGTATATCCAAGAAATTTTATTTTTGAATATTGAAAACTTAAAATTAAATATATGAGTAAGTCTAAATTGGAATACATATGGTTGGATGGCTATAAGCCAACAGCCAGTTTGCGAAGCAAAACAAAGATCGTAAGTGATTTTGGTGGAACATTGGAAGAATGCCCCATGTGGTCATTCGATGGTTCTTCGACACAGCAAGCCGAAGGAAATGCCTCAGATTGTCTTCTAAAGCCTGTGGCATTATATCCAGACCCAGACCGGAAAAATGGGTATTTGGTAATGACTGAAGTTCTCAACGCTGATAGCACTGCTCACGTATCAAATGGAAGAGCAACAATAGATGATGATGATAATGATTTTTGGTTTGGATTTGAGCAAGAGTATTTCCTGTGGGACCCCGAAACCAATCTACCTTTAGGTTTTCCTAAAGATCAAACTCCTCAAGGTCAATTCTATTGTTCAGCAGGTGCCAAAAATGCCTTCGGAAGAGAAATGATTGAAGAACATCTCGAGCAATGTTTGGAAGCAGGTATTAATGTTGAAGGAATTAACGCTGAGGTAGCTTCTGGTCAATGGGAATACCAATGTTTTTCCAAAGGAGCCAAGGAAGCCGGAGATCAAATCTGGATTTCAAGATACTTGTTGGAGCGTTTGGGTGAAAAATATGGATTGGCTATCAACTGGCACCCTAAACCCCTTGGAGCTACTGACTGGAATGGTTCTGGAATGCATGCCAACTTCTCCAATGAAACACTGAGAACTTGTGGTTCAAAAGAAACCTACGAAAAAATATGTGAGGCCTTCCGTCCTGTTGTTAAAGAACACATCGATGTTTATGGTGCATACAATGACCAACGACTTACTGGAGATCACGAAACCCAATCCATAGACGAGTTTAGCTTTGGTGTATCTGACCGTGGAGCATCCATCAGAATTCCTATTATGACTGTAGAACAAGGATGGAAAGGTTGGTTGGAAGACAGAAGGCCCTCATCAAACGGAGATCCATACAAGATTGCAAGTAGAATTATAAAAACTGTTAAATCAGCTAAAGTTTAATACAACTATATTATTTTAAATTGCTCTTATCATGACCTATTAAAATCCCACTTCAGAGTGGGATTTCAATTTTACATAAACAAGGGTAAAATGAAAATACTGTAGAGGGTCAATAATATCAAGCCATCGGTCCAACCCAACCTGGATCGTCGAGGGGAAAATACCAAAGGTAAGATCACGAAAGAAATACCAAACATCCACCAAATATCATTACTCAAAAACCCCACATCTTGAATCTCTACTGGGCAAATCATCGAGGTTAAGCCCATAACAGCCATGATATTAAAAATATTGGACCCTATAAGGTTGCCCAATGAAATTGCTTTTTCTTTATTAATAATTGCGATTATCGATGCCGAAAGCTCTGGAATACTCGTCCCCAATGAAACAATGGAGACACTGACGATTCGTTCGCTTACTCCCAAATCATTAGCCAGGCTTACTGCACCTTTTATTAAAGTTTCGGATCCCAACCACAACGAAAATCCTCCCAACAGCAAATAAGTAACTGATTTAGAAACACTCAACAATTTGTCGTCTTCAGGGGCTTCATCCCAATCTACCGTTTTTTGATATTTGATCAAATAAACCATAAAAACCAAAAGCAAAATAAATAAAATTGCTCCTTCAAATGCCACCAACTTGTAATCCGTGACAATAAAAAAATAAAAAAGTAACGTAGCCAATATCATCATGGGCCAATCGGTTTTGTAAAAATTCGAGGCGACATCAATAGGAGAAATTATAATTGTAATTGCCAACACAAGACCAAGATTTGCAATATTGGAACCTACAACATTGCCCAAGGCCAAATCAGGATGTCCACTTAACGCAGACTGAATACTAACGATTAACTCTGGGGCTGAGGTAGCAAAAGATACGACAGTCATCCCAATAACAATTTTAGGAATAGAAAAGCGTAAGGAAAGGGCTACAGCAGCACGCATCAACCAATCTCCTCCTTTAATTAGGATAAATACCCCAACTGCAACTGCAAAAATGGCCATGTATTAAATTTGGTCAAATATAGCACATAGTAATTAAATTAGAATTTTAATCAAACATGACAGATCATTGGAAGTTTGAAGGATTTAATTCAAGCAATTAGATAGTAATGGAACTAACAGTTGATCAAAGTGGCCATGGGTAAATTTACGATTATAACTTGTTTTGGAATGGAGTTCCAATGATCAATTCAAATGGATAAGTTTTTTTCAATAATTCAAAAAAGAATTAATTAAGGGTCCATGGGTTTCATTTTCCTCATAGTTATTTGTGAACATTAAATGCTCATATAAAAACATTCCATCTACCTTTTTTTTGATTGAAATATCTTTTTCTAAAACATAAATTTTCTCCCACTCCTCTCTGACACTATTCCATTTTCTTCTATTTGAATTCCACCAATCTAAAGCTAATTTACATCTATCATAA
>CAJVZM010000053.1 GCA_913020475.1 uncultured Flavobacteriaceae bacterium | reverse complement strand
CAAAGTTTAAATAAACATCGGATTGAGTAGCTTCAGGATTGTAATCTACCTCCATAGATGCTTTTTGATATTGAAAGCCAACTATGGTATATAAATCATTTTTTATAATGTATTTGTTGAAAATATCAATATTCCAGTTATCACTCTCATAGTTTAATGGGAAGGAGGACACAAAATCTCTTTTGTTGTCTTGGTATCCAGCATTGACATTGAGACTTCCACCTGTATAATCGTATTTTGTACTCAAAATATATCGATTTGTCTTGGTTGTGAAATAGAAATCAGCCTGTTCTAATGGAAAACCATTATCATAATCTGCTTTGATTTCATCTTTATTCCACCCCAATTTCCAATTAAACTTAGGGGTCAACGTACCACTAAGTCCCACATTAAAATTAACCTTGTTAAAGGGATCGGGTTGAGAAGGGTCGGATTCATTTCCAATAACCGATGTCATGCCATCACTATAGCGCTCTGAGTAGGTCAAATTGGCCCCAATACCCAAATGATTACCACTGAGGCGAACCATATGGTTTCCGGCAGATAAAGAGTTGATTGCTCGATTAGCCGACTTTTCTGTTCCCCAGGTTTTTTTTACCATCAAGGATAATGATTCCGAAGGTTTTTTGGTTGTGATATTTATCACACCTGTTGCGGCAGAACTGCCATACAAACTACTCGCAGCTCCTTTGATAATCTCGATAGACTCAATCATTTCAACACTCAAAGCATTGATGTCAAAATCACTTTCGATTCTGGAGGGATCAGACACCCTTACTCCATCAATCAAAATTAAAACTTGGCGGTTCCGACCGCCTCGAATAGAAATTGTGGTGTTCTGTCCGGAGTATAAGTTTTTACCTATCACATCGATCCCCAAATGGGTTGATAATAGGACACCTAACCCTAATCCAGAAAACTGTTGAATTTCTTGTTGTTTAATCTTGATTATTGCTTTACCTGACTGAGAACGCTTTAAGGCAAATCTGGAGTCTGTTAAAACAACTTCTTCAAGGTAATTGGTCGATACAGCAGTACTGTCCTGAGCTTGATTTTGAGCCGACAAGGTACAAAAGGTGATTATTGCCCAAAAGGACTTTGCTAACTTCATGTAAGTAAAATAAAGGGACACAACATCCTATAAGCAAAACAATTCTTTATCCCCGAAGAATCGTGTCGCTATGAATGGCAGGTATCCTGGCTCACGTATTTCCAAATACCTTCCCGAATAAATCAGTGGTATAAAGTTTCTAGAAACCATCCGTAGTACGGACTCAGCTTACAGTTGCGGGTACAGCATTGGTTTTTTACCAATTTCCCTTTTCATTTGCTAATGCAAAACCATTTCACACCACAAAACTATGAAATAAATTATTTTTTCCCGTTTAAAAAATAAAAAAAGTGAGAATAATACATGAACAAAAATTCACATCTCAATAAATAACCAAATACAGGATCTTTAATTTAATTTTAATGGAAAAAAATATCTTACAAAGTGGATCTAACTAACCAATATATTTTTTTTCTTTAAAACATAATAAGGATAAATCAGCAATACTCCGTAAAACAAATCTCCAAGAATAGTATTTACAAAAAAAGGCAACGCCAAAGTATAACATTGAATAATTCCTTCCATTGTCAGTGGATAGTGTAAAAACCAAACCCCAAAATTACTTACAGCAAAAAACACAGTAGAGGACATTAAAACGGTAGTTGGTTTGATTTTTTTGACCGAGTGCCCCAACAGGACTATCAGAGCAAAAGAGGCATAAACGAAGGGGATAGTATCATATAATCCCAAAAATAAATCTGAAATAAATAAACTTAGTAAAGGGATTAAAAATGCCACCCAACGGTTGTCAAAACCTTTACAGGAAACCAAAGCAATTGCAGCTATTGGAGTAAAATTAGGAGGATGGGGCAAAAATCTCGACAACAAAGCAAATAGTATGACGGAGGTTACAAAAAGATTTCTACTTATCATACTAAATTAATCATACTGTCAAAGATACAGAATAATCTATTATTTTGTGAGATACATTTTTCTTCGAGAATATAAATCATAAAATTCATCTTCCTTGAGGTTGTCAATAAACAATATGCTTTCACCAGTAGATTTCATCTCAGGCCCAAGTTGTTTGTTGACATTGGGAAACTTATTAAATGAAAATACTGGTTGCTTTATAGCGTAGCCCTCCAATTTAGGAGTAAAATCAAAATCAGTAACCTTTTTATGTCCCAACATCACTTTAGTAGCAAAGTTGACATAGGGTTCATTATATGCTTTGGCGATGAATGGAACTGTTCTTGAAGCCCTGGGGTTTGCCTCAATTACATATACCTTATCGTTCTTAATGGCATACTGTATATTGATCAGACCTTTGGTTTTCAATGCGAGTGCAATTTTGTGTGTATGATCCTTGATTTGTTGCATCACAAATTCACCCAAATTGAATACGGGAAGCGTAGCGTTGGAATCTCCAGAATGAATCCCACAAGGTTCGATGTGTTCCATAATTCCAATAATGTAGACATTTTCACCATCACAAATGGCATCAGCCTCTGCCTCAATTGCACCATCCAAATAATGATCCAACAAAAGTTTGTTATTGGGAATTTTTCTGAGCAAATCAACCACATGGGTTTCCAACTCTTCTTTATTTATTACTATTTTCATACCCTGACCACCTAATACATATGAGGGTCTTACCAAAATGGGAAAGTCTAATTCATCAGCCAAAGCTAGTGCTTGGTCTGCAGTTTCTGCCACTCCAAACTCAGGATAAGGAATATCATTCTTTTTCAAAAGATTAGAAAAACTTCCGCGATCCTCTGCTAAATCAAGTGATTTAAAACTTGTTCCGATGATTTTGATACCGTATCTGTCAAGTTTTTCAGCCAATTTGAGGGCTGTTTGTCCTCCGAGTTGAACAATTACTCCTTCCGGTTTTTCAAATTTGATGATGTCATAGATATGCTCCCAGAAAACTGGCTCGAAATAGAGTTTGTCGGCAATATCAAAATCTGTAGAAACTGTCTCGGGATTACAGTTGATCATTATGGTTTCGTAGTCACATTCTGAGGAAGCCAAAACTCCATGAACACAACAGTAGTCGAATTCTATTCCTTGACCAATTCTGTTAGGTCCCGACCCCAAAACAATGACTTTTTTTCGATCGCTAACTTTACTTTCGTTTTCACTGAAGGGTTCACAATCTTTCAATTGCATTTTTTCTTCGAAAGTCGAATAATAGTAGGGCGTAGAGGCCGAAAATTCTGCTGCACAAGTATCTACAAGTTTATAGACCCTTTCAATGCCCATATCATCTCTTTTTCTATTCACCTCGCTTTCCAAACAATCGAGCATATGAGCAATTTGTCGATCGGCAAAACCTTTTTGTTTAGCCTCCAAAAGTAAGGCTTTGTTTAAACTGTCGATATTGAACTTAGAGATTTCTTTTTCCAAAACATAGAGTTCTTGATATTGTTTCAAGAACCACATATCAATCTTGGTGATTTCTTGTATCCTGCTTAGTGGGATTCCCATCTGTATGGCGTCATAGATAACAAAAACCCTGTCCCAACTGGCATTTGTTAATTTATCTATGACTTGGTCATAATCGGTATATCCTTTTCCATCAGCTCCTAAACCATTCCGCTTGATCTCAAGTGATTGGGTGGCTTTGTGCAAGGCTTCCTGAAAGGATCTTCCAATCCCCATCACTTCTCCAACAGATTTCATCTGTAATCCCAGTTTGCGATCGGAACCTTCAAATTTATCAAAGTTCCAACGGGGAATTTTAACGATAACATAATCCAATGTGGGTTCAAAAAGTGCCGAAGTCGACTGTGTAATTTGGTTTTCCAAATCATCCAGGGAGTATCCTATTGCAAGTTTTGCCGCTACTTTGGCAATTGGGTAACCTGTAGCTTTTGAGGCCAACGCCGAGGAGCGGGAAACCCTAGGATTAATTTCAATCGCAATAATGTCTTCTTTTTCATCGGGACTGACGGCAAACTGAACGTTACAGCCACCTGCAAAATCGCCGATGCTTCTCATCATTTTGATAGCCATATCACGCATTCGCTGGAAAGCAGTATCTGAGAGTGTCATTGCTGGAGCTACCGTTATTGAATCACCAGTATGGATTCCCATGGGATCCATATTTTCAATGGTACAAATAATGACAACGTTGTCGTTTTTGTCCCTCAAAAGTTCTAACTCGTATTCTTTCCACCCCACAAGGGCCTTGTCAATGAGAACCTCATGAATTGGTGAAGCTTCCAAGCCTCTCGTTAACAATTCTTCAAATTCATCGGCATGATGAACAAAAGATGCCCCTGTACCACCCAGTGTAAAGGATGGACGTATTACTAATGGGAAACCAAACTTTTGTGCAATTTCTTTCCCTTTTAGAAAAGATGTAGCCGTCTCTGCAGGCGCAACTGGGATGTCAATAGTTTTAAGTAATTTTTTAAAACGATCTCTGTCTTCGGTAATATTAATCGCCTCGATGTCAACCCCTATAATTTCAACATCGAAATCCTCCCATATCCCTTTATCATCGGCTTCTATGCATAGGTTTAGAGCTGTTTGTCCACCCATTGTAGGGAGTACTGCGTCCACTTTGTGATTTTTAAGAATCTCAATAATTGATTTTGTTGTTAACGGTTTTAAGTAAACATGATCTGCCATGGAGGGATCTGTCATAATAGTTGCAGGGTTAGAATTGATTAAAATGGTTTCAATTCCGTCTTCTCTGATGGATCGCAACGCTTGGGTTCCTGAATAGTCAAATTCACAGGCTTGACCTATAATAATGGGGCCTGAACCAATAATTAAAATGGTCTTTATTTCAGGTCTTTTCGACATAAATAATATTTTAAAAAATTAACATAATATAAAAAAAAAGGTGTTATTCAAAATAGAATAACACCTTTAAATATTGTTTTTTTATTATCATTTTTTGTGACGGGGCTCGGAGGATACAGAAATCTTTTTTCTACCTTTTGCCCTTCTACTGGCGAGCACTTTTCTACCATTGGCAGATGCCATTCTTTCTCGGAAGCCGTGTTTATTTCTTCTTTTACGTTTTGAAGGTTGGAAGGTCCTTTTCATTTTTAAAAAATAATATTCGAAATTCGGGCAAATATACAATATCTTTTTTCTAATACAAATGGAATTAAACCTATTCTTATTAACTTCGAAACCAAAACAAATCTCTTATGTTTCCTAAAATAATTAAACTCATTTTGGCCATAGCCTTTCTTTTTTTTGGAGGTTACGAATTTTACGAAAGTTATATCGGTAATGGTATCTTTTTGTCCCTACTGTCTGGAATGATGGTATTGTTGTATTTTAAAAATGAAATTATTTTCCTCGCTTTCCTCAGGTTAAGAAAACAAGACTTTCCTGGAACCGAACGGTGGCTCATTAAGATAAAAAATCCTGAAAGTTCTTTGGTTAAAAAGCAACAAGGCTATTTTTACTACCTCCATGGCATAATACAATCCCAAAATAATCTAACCGTGGCTGAAAAAAATTTTAAGAAGGCCATTCAACTGGGACTTTCCATGACACATGATTTGGCAATGGCCAAAATGAGCTTGGCGGGCATCATGATGCAAAAAAGAAGAAAAAGAGAAGCCACCGCACTTTTGGCAGAAGCAAAAAAACTTGACAAACATGGTATGTTGACAGATCAAGTCAAATTGATGCAGCAACAGATGAAGCGCATTTAATAATGACCTTTTTCGGGAATGGCAATCTGATAGTACTTTCTGGATTTGTTGTTCAGGTGATTTTGCAATAACCACGGATTATGAATTTTCAGTACCTTATGATTGACTCCCATTTTCTCTGCAAAGATAGTAAGGTTTGAAATAGCGGTATCCAATCCGTGATAACGCACAGGCACAGAATAGTACAAGTCGTTGTCATCAAAAACATAACCGTACTTTGAAGGATTTTCCATAATCTCTTTCACTGCAAGTATTCGAAAAACATAACGACTGGTTTCTTTACCCAATTGCAAATCAAAATAACTTTCTACCTTTTGGGCGTTCAAGTTTCTCTGAATACCCGATATTCCCCTATTGTAGGAAGCTGCGGCGAGTGTCCAAGAACCAAATTTGTCTTTTGCTTTTTTCAGGTATTGAGCCGCCAATCGGGTGGAGAAAGCCAAATGGTATCGCTCGTCAACATTACTGTTAACCTCCAGTCCGTATTCTCTTCCTGTAGTTCTCATGATTTGCCAAAAACCTTTCGCTCCAACTGGAGAAATTACATTCTCTAATCCACTTTCAATGACCGACAAATACTTAAGGTCGGTAGGTACACCCTCCTCCTTCAAAATTTTTTCTATTGTAGGAAAATACTTATTTGCTCGTTTTAGCAAAAGCATCATGTTAGATTGCCAATACGTATTTACCAACAACTCCCTATCCAATCTCTCCCTTAAGTCTGGGGAATGAAGCGGAACAATTTCCCCAGCAAAATTTAAAGTATCTGGCAATTCCAGTGCGTAAACTTTATAGCTAGGCTCTTCTCCGAAGCTTTTTAGGGCAGTAAAACTTTCAAATGTAAATACAAAGCCTGAAATTAAAACCAAAATAATGGCGGCTAAGCCAGCCCAAATCAATGACGAAATTGTGTTTTTCATGCAGTTAAATTATTTCAATTATGTTGAATTTGACAAATTTTCTGTCATAATTTTGGGAAGATTTCTATTAAACCAATCACTTTTGGTAAGGATGATGGTATGATCTCCGTCTATTTTAATAAACGGATCTTGGATATTTTTCACTGGAAAAACTGTGTCTTGTTCTCCATGAATGTGAATTATTCTTTGGTCGGGTTCAAATCTATTCCATTTAACCAATTTATCAATGGCCCAGTTGAGGTATTCTGGATCCCTTTCAGAAAGGTATCTTGTGTAGTATTCAAAACGACGTTGAATCCCTTTACCGAACACAAAAAGAGCTAGAGTTTCTACGTTTTTAATCCATTGTGTGGGAAGTAATCGGTGAGCATTAGTGAATTGCAATAGTTTCAAATGTTTTGGAAATTCATTGTTGGATTTGACACTAGATACTATAATGACTTTTTTGCAATCGATGTGTTTTGCCATTTCCTGAACAATCAAACCCCCAAAAGAAACACCGATAAGGATTGGATTTTTATGATTTACTCTATCGCACATTCTCAACGAATATTGATCAATTGTTTCATTTTTTTTGGGAGGAATCCAAGAAAGTAAATTGACATCAAAGTTGTCAGACAAAGAGATAAACTCGAAAATTCTCGGATTTGCCCCCATGCCAGGCATAAGGTATACTGAATTTGTCATTATCTTTTACTGTTTATTATTGTCAATTACTCAAAAAATATTTAATTTTGCATTCCCCTATTCAATTAATGCATCGATTTTTTTATTATTTATTAATTAATCCAAATTAGTAAGCTTCATAATGAATCCAGTTAAATTACAAAACAACGAATTTCTGAGACAATTTGAAACCTCAGTAAATGGCTCTTTGGCAAGAATTGAATACGCCGTGCAAGAAAGAAAAATATTCCTAACTAAACTAGTTATCCCAGGAGATCTTAAAGATGTTGAATTCGAGGAGAATTTCATTAAGAGTGTTTTGGAATTTATTTCTGAAAAAAAATTAAGAGTGGTGCCCACTTCACCAAAAATTGCTGGATTTGTGAGGCGTAATAAGTCATACAAATCTCTTTTACCAGTGGGAATTAAACTTTAATCTTTTTTTCAAACCTTACAAATCCCTCTTCATCTATTGTTCTGAGGCTTACCTTTTGAATGGTATTTACCAACATTGGGTTCCAAGGGCTTCTTACTTTTACATAATTTTCACTAAAGCCTGTTATAAAACCTCTTTTATTTTCATTTTCAAAAAGAACTTCAACTGTTTCTCCCAATTGACTTTCGTAGAATACACGTCTTTTTTTTGCAGACAATCCCCTAAGCATTTTACTCCTCTTGTTTCTGATATTAGCTGGAACAACTTCAGTTAAGGTGATGGCCTCCGTATTAGGTCTCTCAGAATAGGAAAATACGTGTAAATAGGAAATATCCAAATCAGCTAGAAAGTTATAGGTGTCCAAAAATGCAGAATCGGATTCGCCAGGAAACCCAACAATTACATCTCCGCCGACGCATGCATGGGGCATTAAACTTTTTATTTGTGAGATTCGGTCTTTATACAATTTACTCAAATACCTCCTTTTCATTTTTTTTAAAACCTCATCGTTCCCACTTTGCAAAGGCACGTGAAAATGGGGAACAAATGCCCTGCTCTGGGCGACAAAATCAATGACTTTATCTGTAAGTAGATTGGGCTCAATAGAAGAAATCCTGATTCGTTTCAAAGCGTCGATTTCATCCAAAGCAGTAATTAAATCCAAAAAAGTATGCTCGTGTTTTTTATTACCAAACTCACCTTTACCATAGTCCCCGATGTTCACCCCTGTCAATACAATTTCTTTAATCCCCCGTTGGGTGATTTCCAATGCCTGATTGATGATATTTTCCAATGAATCACTTCTGGAAATTCCACGGGCTCTTGGAATGGTGCAGTATGTGCATTTATAATCACAGCCATCCTGAACTTTAAGGAAAGCACGAGTACGATCATCGATCGAATGTGAACTTTCATACTGATTGACTTCATGAATTTCACATGAATGAACTATTCCCAAGGGTTTTTTCGTCAAGTCTTCCAAATAGTCAATTAACTTAAACTTTTCGGTAGCCCCTAGAACCAAATCTACGCCATCAATTTCTGCCAAAGCTTCGGGCTGTAATTGGGCATAACATCCAATTGCTGCGACAAATGCACCGGGGTTTTGTTTTAGAGCTTTTTTTACCAAGCCTTTGAATTTTTTGTCTGCGTTCTCGGTGACAGAACAGGTATTAATTACATAAACGTCGGCTGGAGCGTCAAAAGCGACGTGGTCAAAACGTTCTGAATCAAAATCTCTTGAAATAGTTGCCGTTTCTGAAAAATTAAGCTTACAGCCTAAAGTATAAAAGGCCACCCTTGGTTTGGGTACTTTTTGCAACATTTCACCAGCACACCCCATGATCAAAATTTATTAAAAAGTTGTATTTTGCTTCAAATATACAATCTTTAGACTTGTCCATTGAACATCAGCATATTCCAATAACGAACCGCTTAGTTGTCAAGTTATTATTGTTTTTCGTTATTGCTTGTTCAACAAACCCAGACAAAGACCGCTCGCATTTGGTCTTTCGTTACAATGAGGATGGGAACATCACTTCTTTGGATCCTGCTTTTTCGAGAAACTTAGAAAATATTTGGGCCACGACCCACCTATTTAATGGATTGGTTCAACTCAATGATAATCTGGAGGTTATTCCTGATATCGCTAAGCAATGGACTGTTTCAGCCGATGGTTTAGTCTATGAATTTCAAATCAGAGAAGATGTTTACTTTCACGAGCATTCTGCTTTTGGCAAACAGAAAACCCGTAAAGTAATTGCTCCAGATTTTGTTTACAGCCTAAAGAGACTTTTAGATCCAAAATTGGCATCACCGGGAGGCTGGGTATTGCAAAATGTCGAATATGTCGAAGCAAAAAATGATCGACAACTCACCATTAAACTCAAAAAAGCTTTTCCTCCATTTTTGGGATTACTTAGTATGCGCTATTGCTCTGTTGTTCCTCACGAAATTGTGCATCTTGAAGGAAGTGATTTTAGAAAAAAACCCATCGGTACAGGTCCCTTCGCTTTTAAAAACTGGGAAGAAGATGTTAAATTGGTGTTGAGAAGAAACCCTAAATACTTTGAAAGGGATGGAGAAGGATTGACCCTTCCCTATTTGGAAGCTGTCTCCATCACTTTTATTGCAGATAAACAAAGTGAATTCATGCTTTTCCTTCAAGGAAAATTAGATTTACTGAATTCATTAGACAACTCATACAAAGATGAATTACTGACCTTAGAAGGTAAACTACCTAATAAGTATAAAGACAAAATCAACCTCCAGAAGGGGCCATACCTCAATACAGAATATCTTGGTTTTTATTTGGATAGTCCTTCGCCTGTAATACAATCTCAATTGATCAGAGAAGCCATCAATATTGGTTTTGACCGCCAAAAAATGATGGTTTACTTGAGAAATAATATTGGTTTTAGAGGTGACAGAGGCTTTATTCCCAAAGGTTTGGCGGGACACCTCAAAATACCTTTTTTGGAATATCAACCCGAACGGGCAGCGGCATTGGTCAAAGACTTTGAAAAACAAACAGGATTAAAAGCAAAGATTAGTCTGGCCACTGACCCAAACTATGTTGACCTATGTGAGTACATCCAAAGAGAATTACAAAAAATAGGTGTTTCTATAAAAGTAGATGTAATGCCTTCAGCAACATTAAAGCAAGCGCGATCCCAGGGTAAGCTAGAAATGTTTCGATCTAATTGGATCGCAGATTATCCCGACGCAGAAAACTACCTTTCTCTTTTTTATTCAAAAAATTTAAGCCCCGCTGGGCCCAACTACACCCACTTTAAGAGTGCTACTTTTGACTCTTATTACGAAAATAGTTTTGTCATTAATGATGCCGATGAGCGAGATAAACACTATCAAAGTATGGATTCGTTGGCCATGAGCGAACATCCTTTGATCCCGCTCTTTTATGATCAAGTTGTACGTTTTACCCAAAAAGAAGTTGAAGGACTGGGGTTGAACCCCGTCAACATCCTCAAACTTAAAAAAGTACGTAAGGTGAGAAAACCGTTATAAGAATAATGGTTTTCAGATTTTTCAGAGACTTAAAGAGTTATTTTTTAAATTTTGAATACTTGTTCTTGAACTTATCAATACGTCCTGCTGTATCTACCAATTTGGACTTTCCTGTATAGTAAGGGTGAGAGGTTCGAGAAATCTCCAACTTTACCAATGGATACTCAACACCGTCGTGATCGATAGTTTCTTTTGTTTCAACAGTTGACTTGGTAATAAAAATGTCTTCGTTGGACATATCTTTGAAAGCTACAAGTCTATAATTGTCAGGATGAATATCCGTTTTCATAACTATTATTATTTCTAAAAGAATGCAAATTTAATCTTTTTAAATAAATTTACAATGTTTGCTAATTCAAAAAAGCTAAACTACTTTAAAAAAAGACTTACTCATGGAAAATGAAAAAAAAACTACAGCAAGAATTGCCCTTAATTTTGGTCTAATTCTCGGAGGAATTAATGTTGTCTTGGGCCTTATGTTGTATTCGTTAGACATGCACTATCAAAATGAAACTTCAACGTCTATTATTGGTTATGCTTTAATTATCGGAATTATCATTTGGGCAATAATAAGATTCAGACAGAAAAATAGAGGTTACTTAAAATTATCAAAGGCACTGAAGACGGGTGTTGGAACAGCACTTATATCGGGTATTATAATCTCTATTTATGTGATTCTTTTATCTCAATTTTTAGATCCAGATTTTATAGATAAATCTATAAACTACCAAAAAGAAATTAT
>CAJVZM010000052.1 GCA_913020475.1 uncultured Flavobacteriaceae bacterium | reverse complement strand
ATTCAAAGCTTGATAACCACATTACTGCATGAAACAGCCCATCAAATGGGTTATGCCGCTGAAAATGAAGCCAATTTTATCGCTTATTTATCCGCTATCTCGTCTGAAGATCCCCACATTCAATATGCAGGTAATATTTTTGCATTTAGGTATTTATTCAATAATTTTTACAAGTTAAACCCAGAAGAGGCAAGAAATAAATTAAAGCATTTGAACCCTGGGATTCTTAAAAACCTTAAGGAAGTGAGAGACTTTTGGAAAAAATATAAAAACCCTTTTGAAGTCATTTTTGACAAAACCTATGACAGCTACCTTAAAGCCAACGGTCAAAAAAGTGGGATCAAGAGCTACAATGAAATGGTAGGATTGGTAATAAATTATCACAAAAATGTGAAGTAATTTTGGTATAATTCTGTCAATTACCAATTAACTTAATTAAAAAAAATAGATTTGAAATACCTGAGCAGTTCCCAAAACCCCCAAATCAAGAAACTCAATCTTTTGATAAATAAATCTAGAGTTCGTAAAAAAGAAAATCGTTTTGTCGTATCCGGAGAGCGAGAATTGAGTAGAGCGGTTGAAATGAGTTACAAAATTGATACTCTTTTTTACAGAAAAGGTTATGATGGAAAAATTCTTGATGCGCAATCGAACAATGTATTTGAATTGAATTCCTCTCTTTTTGATCGCGTTAGCATGCGTTCGGGATCTGAGAAAGTCATTGCTGTATTGGAGTCTAAAAGTCATCACATCAAAGATATTTTTGTAAATAATGAAAGTCGTATTCTGGTTGTAGAGGCTCCCGAAAAACCCGGAAATATTGGAGCCTTACTGCGAACTGCGGCAGCTGCCGATTGGAATGCAGTCATTATTGCCAATCCCAAAACGGACCTCTACCATCCCCAGACCGTTCGAAATAGTATGGGAGGGATCTTTAGTATTCCAATAGCCACCGATAGTTCGGAAGCAGTCATTTCTTTTTTGAAGGACAATGCTTTTAACATCACTGCTGCTGCATTGGATCAAAAAGCAAAACACTTCAAAAGGGTCAAATACTTGAGGCCATTGGCATTGGTTTTTGGAACCGAAGACAAAGGACTAGACCAAAAATGGAAAAAAAAAGCACAGCAGATCGTTAAAATTCCAGTAAAATTTCCAATCGATTCATTGAATTTATCTGTTTCGGCAGGGATTTTGATGTATCATTGTGGAGACCAATGATTTTGTCTAATTAAAAGTTTCAAGTACCTTTATTAGAATGGTGGTTGTCAGTGAAAAAATAGAGAATAAAGAGATTGCAAAGCAGTACAAAGAACTGCTTAGAATTAGCTATCAGAGCCTGTCGAATGGGGATAAAAAACTGATACGTTCTGCTTTTGACACTGCCGTCGATGCTCACAGAAATCAAAGGCGTAAATCCGGTGAACCCTATATTTTTCATCCCATTAGTGTTGCCAAAATCGTAGCACAGGAAATTGGACTTGATGCTACTTGTATTGCTGCGGCTCTTTTGCATGACGTGGTAGAGGATACTGACTACAGTTTTCAGGACATAGATAAACTTTTTGGGAGCGGTGTGGCAAAAATAGTAAAAGGATTGACCAAAATTTCTAAGCTGAGTAAGGAAAATCAAGTTTCCCTCCAAGCAGAGAACTTTAGAAAGCTACTGCTGACTCTCAACGACGATATTAGAGTCATCATCATCAAAATAGCAGATCGTCTACACAATATGAAAACCATGGATGCGATGCCAGAATACAAACAGGTTAAAATCGCATCCGAAACCCTGTATATATACGCTCCCTTATCTCACAGGATTGGTCTATATAACATCAAGACAGAGCTGGAGGATCTGAGTTTTAAATACACTGAACCTGAAAATTTCAAGTTCATTAAAAATAAAATCGAGGGAGACAAGCAGGAGCAAGGGCAATATATTAAATCATTTTCCAAAATTGTAGAGTTTGCTTTGGCAGAGGAAAGATTGGATTATCAAATCAAAGGGCGAAGCAAATCCATTTTTTCCATCTACAAAAAAATGACCATTCAAAACATATCCTTCGAAAATGTTTTTGACAAATTTGCCATACGTATCATTTACAAGGCTACGCATAGAAATGAGAAGTTTTTAGCATGGAAGATCTATTCAATCATTACTGATCACTTTACCCCAAACCCCACTCGACTGAGGGACTGGATTACCGCCCCCAAATCAAATGGATATGAGGCTTTGCACATTACTGTTATGGGTCCCAACAACAAATGGGTCGAAGTTCAAATTCGATCTGCCCGTATGAATGAAATAGCTGAGAAAGGATATGCTGCGCATTACAAATATAAACAAGGAAAGCAAAAAGATATTGGCATTGACTCTTGGCTAGACAAACTCCAGGAGGTTCTAGAAAGTAACAACGAGAATCCAGTTGATTTTGTAGAAAATTTCAAACTCAACCTATACGCCAAAGAGATTTTTGTATTCACCCCAACAGGAGAAATCAAATCCTTACCCAAAGGGGCTACCGCTTTAGATTTTGCTTTTAGCATTCATACCGAAGTAGGAATGAAAACGAGAGGTGCAAGAATTAATGGAAAACTCGTTCCGCTCAGTAGGGCTTTAAAAAATGGAGAAAATGTTGAAGTGATTACTTCTGAAAACATCAAACCCACTGCCAATTGGTTGGACTTTGTTCAGACCTCCAGAGCAAAGTCAAAAATAAAGTCGTCGCTTAATGATGAGAAAAAAAGAATTGCAGTTGACGGCCAAGAGACCCTCAGAAGAAAATTAAAACAGCTTAAAATTACCCTCAACGACAAAACTGTAGGGCATATGCTAAGGTATTTCAATCTTAGCAACAGTCAAGATTTGTTTTATCGGGTTGGTCTGGGAACTGTCAATAACAAACAGTTGAAAGATTTCTCTAACCAATTCAATGGGAGTTTCCTTAATTTCTTCAAAAAGAGGATAAGAAAACAAAACAGAACCTATAATAAAGGGGTTAGAGATGAGATTACACAACGATTTGATACATTGGTTTTTGGTAAAGAAAAAGAAGGGTTAAAACACTCCCTTTCGGCTTGCTGCAATCCCATTGCAGGTGACCCTGTATTTGGCTTTATTAGTATCAACGAGGGAATAAAAGTTCACAAAAAAGACTGTCCTAATGCGCTATCATTACAGTCAAATTTCGCATACAGAATTATTAAAGCAAAATGGGTGGATTCGTCATCCGATGAGTTTACAGCTATTTTGAAACTTTCAGGAATTGACAACATGGGAATTGTCAGTGAGGTTACCAAATCGATATCAGGCGATATGAGTGTCAACATCAACAAATTAAGCTTTGACAGTGAAGATGGTATTTTTACAGGTTTAATTAGTGTAAATGTAAAAAACAAAACAATACTTAATCGCTTGATTAACAGAATTTTAAAAGTTAGAGGTGTAGATAAAGTTCTTCGGGAATGATTTATGGACTATATTTGTAAAAATGGAAAAAAACAAATCCAATCAAGAAATTGTAAAAGAGGTTTTCGTAAACTTCTTGAACAAGCATGCCCACCGAAAAACACCGGAGCGATTTGCAATCTTGTATGAAATATATGATAGTGAAGAACACTTCGATATAGAATCATTGTACATCACAATGAAAAACAAAAATTACAGGGTTAGCAGAGCGACACTTTACAATACCATCGAGCTTCTTTTGGAATGTGGACTGGTCAGAAAACATCAGTTTGGGAAAAACCAAGCGCAATATGAAAAGTCCTATTTTGACCGTCAACACGACCACATCATCTTTACGGATTCTGGTGAAGTAAAAGAATTTTGTGACCCCAGAATTCAAAACATAAAAAAAACAATCGAAGAAATCTTCGATGTTGAAATACACAACCATTCTCTTTATTTTTACGGAACAAAAAAAAGAGTAAATTCATAATTAAATATGTCCGTAGACTTACTGCTAGGCCTCCAATGGGGCGACGAAGGGAAAGGCAAAATCGTCGATGTATTGACGGGTTCTTATGACATCATTGCTCGTTTTCAAGGTGGCCCCAATGCTGGTCATACCCTAGAATTTGAAGGAATAAAACATGTTTTGCACACTATACCATCGGGGATATTCCACCCCAGAGCCATCAATCTGATAGGAAATGGGGTGGTTATCGATCCAGTTATTTTCAATAAAGAATTGCAGAATTTGGCTCCCTACAATATAGATTTTTCGACAAAGTTATTGATCTCCAAAAAAGCTCATCTCATACTTCCCACTCACCGATTACTAGATGCTGCATCAGAGGCTTCCAAGGGAAAAGCCAAAATAGGCTCAACTCTCAAAGGGATTGGTCCAACATATATGGACAAAACTGGAAGAAACGGAATGCGTGTGGGAGATATTTTGACTAAGAGTTGGAAAGATCGCTATCGAACATTGACAAAAAAACACATTAAAATGTTGGATTTTCACAACGTGGATTTGGAATATGACCTAAACGAATTGGAAATCCAGTTTTTTGAATCTATAGAAACCTTGAAAAAATGCCAAATAGTTGATAGTGAGAACTATCTGCACAAAGCTCAAGATCATGGAAAAAAGATTTTGGCTGAAGGGGCACAAGGAACATTGCTCGATGTTGACTTCGGCACCTATCCATTTGTAACCTCTTCTACCACTACCGCTGCAGGGGCTTCTACAGGACTGGGTGTAGCTCCCAACAAAATCAAAGACGTATTTGGGATTTTCAAAGCCTATACTACCCGAGTGGGTAGTGGGCCTTTCCCTACAGAATTGTTTGATGAAGTTGGGAAACGTATCGCAGAAGTAGGTCACGAATTTGGAGCCACTACGGGAAGACCTCGGCGTTGTGGATGGATTGATTTAGTTGCTCTAAAATACGCAATTCGGATTAACGGTGTGACCCAACTTATGATGATGAAAGGTGATGTACTCTCTGGTATAGATACAATCAAGGTTTGTAATCAATACAAAACAGAGGAGGGGCTCATTAATCATTTTCCATTCGATATTAATCATGAATCCATCTCCCCCAAATATATTGAAATTCCTGGTTGGAAGGAAGACTTGACTCAAATAAATACTATTGAAAAACTTCCAAAAAACTTTACAGATTACATTCATTTTCTGGAGCGAGAACTCAATACGCCTATTAAAATTGTTTCCGTAGGGCCTGACCGGAAACAAACCATTTTAAGGTAGATTTTCTAATTTGGTGCCAACAACCACTAACTGTGAGAAAGAATATTCAAATTTGCATACTTCAGCTCATTTTTCTATTGGCAATACAAAAAGTAGTAGCCCAAGAGGAGTCAACAATTATTAAAATCATCCAGGCTGGAGGATCTACCCAAGATCAGTTTTATTTTCCCGGTGCCAACATATTGGTGAAAAAAGATGGAATTAGAGTTCATCTATTTCACGAAGGTGCATTAATCAAATCGGATATTTCCTATTTCTACTCCAAAAAAAATTTTTTTAAAGCGAAAGGTAATATTGTCTTTACACAAGGCGATAGTTTAAAAATTACATGTAATCAAATCGAATATGACGGAAGCAGAAAATTAGCTAAAGCATGGGGGAAAGTAGTGCTCGAAAGGCCCGATATGACACTCAAAACTGATACCCTTTATATGGATCGGGCAAACTCCAAAGCCTTTTACAATTCGAATGGAACGATCATAGATGAAAAAAGAAAACTGACCAGCATGCGAGGAATCTACTTTATGAATGAAAAAAAATATCGATTTATCTCTAGAGTAAGAATTAATGATCCTGAGTATGAACTCAAATCTCAACAACTTGATTATTACACTGAAAGTGACAAGGCTTTCTTTTATGGAAAGACAACCATCGTCGGAGAGGAATACGATATTTTCTGTGAAAAAGGAGCTTATGACACTCAATTACAAAGCGGTAATTTCCAAAAAAATGCTGTCATTTTTTATGATAATAAAGAAATCAGAGGAGACAGTTTATATTTTGAAAATGAAAAAAATTATGCTGCTGCAACCAATAATGTAAGTGTCATTGATACCCTAAATAAATCTGTAATCAATGGCCATTACGGCGAAATTTTCAAGGCCAAAGATTCTGCGATCATCACCCGAAGAGCTCTAGCCATTAACATCATTGATCAAGACTCGCTATACATCCATGCAGATACACTCATCGCTACAGGGCCCCCTGAAAAAAAGATTTTAAGGGGATACTACGATGTTAGAATTTTTAAAACAGACCTGAGGGGAAAATCAGACTCTCTTCATCTAGACCAAAGTACAGGACTTATTAAGCTTCTCAAATTGCCCTTAAGCCAGAAAGAAAATCAAATTTTATCCACCAGCCAAAAAAACAAAAAAAATCCTGTTCTTTGGTTTGGAAAAAGCCAAATGTCCGGAGATAAAATATTTCTAATCTCGAATATGAAAACTAAAAAACTGGATTCTCTAAAAATTGTTGGTAATAGTTGGATTGTAGAAAGAGACTCCATAAGTGAGAATGGTTTTAATCAAATAAAAGGTGTATTACTCGACGGTCTTTTCAAAGATGGAAAGCTTAGCGAAATTGAGGTTAGTAAAAATACTGAGGTTATCTATTATATGTATTCGGACGAGGAAAATGAATTAATAGGAATTGACAAAACCACATGCAGCCGAATTAAAATGATTACCAAGGAAAATGAGATTGAGGACATTATTTTCTTTGTTAGTCCAAATGGAAATTTATTTCCAGACAAGGATTTGCCAATTAACGAACGAAAATTAGGGGGTTTTATTTGGAGGGAGGATGAAAGGCCTGATACAATTCCCCAACTTTTTAGCGAAGAGGACAATCAATTTCAACCCAATGAAATTATAGAGATTAATGTACCGGAGATTTTTCTAGAAAAAATCGAGAAATAAATGCTAGAAGATTTTTTAAAATACCAAGCCAAAACCACTCCATATCCCCTCGGTCTAGAAATCGAACACGCGACAGGGAGCTATATATTCGACACCCAAGGCAAATCCTATTTGGATTTTATAGCTGGTGTATCTGCTCTCCCATTGGGACATTCCCATCCGAAAGTAGTCACCGCTCTTAAGTCACAAATAGAAAAATATATGCATGTTATGGTTTATGGCGAATTTGCTCAGGCACCGGCGGTAGCCCTATGTAAAAAACTGGTGGAGCTACTCCCCAAAAACCATCAAGTCGTTTATTTAACCAACTCTGGTACCGAAGCCATAGAAGGAGCTTTAAAGCTGGCCAAGCGAGTAACCCAAAGATCGGGACTTATTGCTGCCCATCGATCCTATCATGGTAGTACCCATGGAGCACTCAGTTTACTTGGCTATGAGCAACAAAAAAAAGGATTCCGTCCATTACTCCCAGGAGTGCAATTTCTTCACTTCAATGCGGAAGAAGACTTGGAACAAATCGACGAAAATACTGCAGCAGTTCTTCTGGAAACCATTCAAGGCGGGGCAGGATTTATTTTACCGGAAGAGGATTACTTGAAGAAAGTCAAAAAAAAATGTGAAAAAGTGGGCGCTTTACTTATACTCGATGAAATTCAACCAGGCTTTGGAAGAACAGGCAAAATGTTTGGCTTTGAGCATTTTGGTATATCTCCTGACATAGTTGTCATGGGGAAAGCTCTTGGAGGAGGCTTACCAATCGGCGCTTTTTCCGCCTCCAAAAATCTCATGAGAAAATTGGAAGATCAACCCAAACTCGGACACATCACAACTTTTGGGGGGAATCCTGTCATCGCCACAGCTGCCTTAACTACCATCAATGAAATCCTGTCATCAAAATTAACCAATCAAATTAACCAAAAGGAAAGAATATTCAGAAAAAACCTAAAACACCCAATGATCAAAAACATCAGCGGTAAAGGCTTAATGTTAGCTCCTATTTTTGAGCATGCCAAAATTCCCAATTTTTTGGTCCCCCGGTGCATAGAAAAAGGACTTCTGTTGTTTTGGTTGTTGTGGGAAAAAAATGCCATCAGGATTTCACCACCATTAAACATCAGTGAGGATGAAATTATCTTGGGATGTAAAATTATCAAAGAAGCTCTCGATGAGATTTAGAACAATGTTAATACTTTTGTTGAAAAGAATAAACCTTCCTTCTAATTCAATCTTATATTCTTCTATAATTTTAGGAAAATAATCAACATTTATGTTCGATCATCTATCGGAAGAAAATAATCCCTCCTTGACAAAATTTGAGCAGATGCTCAAGACCAATCAAGTACTATTTTTTGATGCCCTTGAATTCGAAAACATTATCCACCACTATATAGATTTTGCCCAATTTAACCTTGCCAAAAAAGCAGTCAAAATGGGAATGGAACAACATCCTCATAACATTGAATTGATGTTGCTTAAAAGTGAAATCTTACTAATAGATGGGAAGTTCAAAAAAGCTGAGGATATGCTGACTATCATTGAGAAAATATCTCCAGAACACGAAGAGATTTTTTTACAAAAGGCCAATATTTCCTCCAAAAAAAAGGATCATCCCAAAGCAATTGAATTACTTAAAAAAGCACTGGATGTGACCGAGGAACCCATTGAGATATGGAACTTATTGGGTATGGAATACTTATTCTTAGAAGACTATACAAAAGGGAAAGATTACTTTTACCAATGTGTGAAAGAGAACACACTCGACTATCAGTCCCTATACAATTTATTGTACTGTTACGAGCAATTAGGTGAGGATATTGAAGCCATCAATACACTAAATAGTCTTCTTGAAATCAACCCATACAGCGAAGTAGCTTGGCATCAATTAGGTAAAATATACATTAAAATTAACAAGCCAGAAGAAGCTCTTTCAGCCTTTGAATTTGCCATCATTAGCGATGATTGTTTTACAGGGGCCTATGTAGAAAAAGGGAAACTCTTAGAACAAATGGGGCGGATAAATGAAGCTATTGACAACTATGAATTTTCGCAAAACTTTTCCGATCCAAGTGCTTTTGTCAATCACAGAATTGGACTTTGTCATTTAAAATTAGGAAACGATAAATTAGCCATTCGATACTTTGAAGAATCGATCAAACTCGAACCTAACCACGAAAAAAGTTGGACGGCTCTGATTGATTTTTTAATCGATAGAAAAGACTATATCAAGGCTCAATATTATGTCAATAAAGCCCTACAATCCAACTCTGACAACACAGACTTGTGGAAGAAAAGTTCGCTTATCCACTTTGAGTTAAATTATTATGAGGAAACAGCTATAGGTTGTGAAACCGCGATCAACCTTGGGAATCACGCTATTCAAAATTGGACTTTATGGATGGACTCACTCATGCTCGTTGATGATTGGAAAAACGCTCTTAAAATTGGAGAACAAGCCTTGCAATACCACCAAAAAAACTCTTCGATTCTGTATCGTTTAGCAGGATGTAAATTCAGACTGGGGGATCATAACGAAGCTCAACTGATCTTCAACCAAATTAAAAATGAGATTAAGATTCCAAGAAATATCAATCATTTATTTCCTGAGTTGATCAAACTTTAATCTTCAGTATATAAAACTCCTATTTCGGTTTTTCGCTCTATATTGCGCTAAAATTTGACTTTTGAAAAACCTTATTTCCAAAGATAAAATCATTTTATTTTTCAAAGGGATGGCTATGGGCACAGCCGATCTAATACCTGGGGTATCTGGAGGGACTATCGCCCTTATACTCGGAGTTTACAAAGAACTCATTCAGTCCATTGACTCGATCAACCTTAAAAATCTAAAGAGCATGAAAAACCAGGGCATAATGTCTTTTTGGACCAATATCAATGGAGAATTTCTAGTAGTACTTTTCTTTGGAATTATCACAGCTATTTTAAATCTGTCTTTTGTTATCGACTGGCTCATTAATGAATACCCCATTCCCCTGTGGTCCTTCTTTTTGGGATTGCTAATTGCAAGTATTTTTCTGTTAAAAAACAAAATTAAGCGGTGGGATAAATCTAATTCATTATTAGCCATTTTTAGTGCTATTTTATCTTTTATATTAACCCAAATGACTCCAGTTAATGGAGAAATAGGATTATTTTATTTGTTTATATCCGGTTTCTTTGGAATTATTGCCATGATATTACCGGGGATCTCTGGAGCCTATATACTTCTTATTCTTGGATCTTATAGCACAATTATAAGCCTTATCAAAAAGACCATAACGAGTTTGAGCAATCTTGAGTTGGAAATCATGATTTCTACTATTACCAAATTATCTGTTTTTGCTCTAGGCATTATTCTAGGATTGAGAATTTTTGCCTCCATCTTAAAATGGTTGTTTGATAAGGAGCACGACAAAACCATGGCAGTATTGATAGGCCTAATGATCGGTGCACTCCATAAATTGTGGCCTTGGCAGCATAACCTTGAGTGGTCTCCGGGCGAAAACACTAAAATATTATCCAAACCAATTTCCCCTTTTGAATATCAAGGAAATCCACAACTCATTCTGGCCGCTATTTTTTTTATCACAGGCCTTTGCTTGGTATTTATTTTGGAGAGAAAAAAATTTAATCCCCCAAAGTGAATCAAGAAAAGAAATCTTATCGAAAAGATGTGATTTTAATTTTAAAGGGGATCGCAATGGGAGCGGCAAATAAAGTACCTGGCGTATCTGGAGGTATTGTCGCATTTGTATCAGGATTTTACGAAGAATTGATTTATTCCTTACAGAAAATCAACCTCAAAGCGTTGATAATATTGTTCCGCAGGGGGTGGCCTCGTTTTTACCAATACACCAACGGACGTTTTCTGACATTACTTTTCTCAGGGGTCATCATAAGCTATTTTAGTGTATCTCTAATTTTAGACTATCTGATCAGAAATTTTGAAATGCAGGTATTGGGGGTCTTTTTTGGGATGATCCTCGCGTCTCTTTATTTCGTATATTTTCAGCTTGAAAAATGGAATTTAAAAACATTCCTTTTTTTCCTTTTTGGCTTGTCCATAGGATTGATAATTATGTTGTCTGAACCCTACTCCGAAAATGACGATCTGCTATTTGTTTTATTTTGTGGATTCATAAGCGTTTCCGGCATGACACTTCCGGGGTTGTCCGGCTCATTCCTGCTACTTTTACTGGGTAATTACACCCTTCTATTGGTCGATGCAGTAAATGCAATCTATTTCACCGTAACTGATATCATTCAATTCAACTTCGAGTTTATTAAAGACCATTCCAGAATGAAGCTGCTGCAACTGGCAGCGATTTTTACCCTAGGTTCCGTTTCAGGTCTGATAATGTTTTCGAATGTGTTAAGTTTTGTTTTAAAAAAATATAATCAAATCACTTTGGCTACTATTGTAGGATTTATCGCAGGATCATTGGGAGTAATTTGGCCTTGGAGAAACGAGGTTTTTGTTAAAAACAATTCCGGAGAATTTCAATATAATAGTGTTGGAAATCCGATCATTGAATATTATGACTATTATTTTCCAGATTTTTTAAGTACTCATTTTTGGTTCATCTCTTTATTCATAATTTTAGGAATATTAATTGTAAGCTTATTGGAAAAATATGGGGTCCAAAA
>CAJVZM010000051.1 GCA_913020475.1 uncultured Flavobacteriaceae bacterium | reverse complement strand
CTGTACCGTTGATGTGTGTTGAGTTTTACCTTATTCTTAAGGCGGCTGGAGCCACAAAATCATTAATGTGGAAGCTTATTTTCCTATCAGTAATTATGTTAGTAACAGGTTACTTTGGAGAAGCAGTACACACTACTGGAAATGGTCCTGCATTGTGGGGTCTTATTTCTGGTTTGGCTTATTTCACTATCGTTTATGAAATCTGGAAAGGTGGAGCTGCCAAGCTTGCGGAAGCTGCTGGTGGAGCCGTACTTTCTGCTCACAAAACACTTTTGAAATTTGTATTTATTGGATGGGCGATCTATCCCATAGGATACATGGCAGGAACTGAAGGATGGTACAGTGGAATCTTTGGTGGTCTTCCCATGGACGTAATCTATAACGTCGGTGATGCTATCAACAAAATTGGATTCGGTTTAGTTGTTTACAACTTAGCTGTTAATTCTAAGTAATCTTACAAGTATTAATTTTATTACATAAGATAAAAAAATCGCTCTTCGGAGCGATTTTTTTTTACATGCTATCAGGCAAGGTCATGCCCAACAGCCCACTAGCTGATTCAATATTGTTTGATACCGCTTGGCAAAGCAATAAACGAAGTGACTGTAGCTTTTGATCTTCCTCTGCAAAAATACTGACATTCTGATAGAAGGAGTTGAATAGTTTTACCAAATCGAATAGATAATTGGCGACCAATGCGGGACTGTGCTGTTCTCCAGCCGTTTTAATTACTACTGGATAAGTACTCAAATGTTTTAGGACTTCTTTTTCCTTGTCTACCAAACTCAAGTCGGAATGTAGTTTTAATCCCCCCTCTACTCTTCGAATTAGAGATTGTATCCGTGCATAGGCATATTGTATGAAAGGACCCGTATTACCGTTAAAATCAACTGAGGCCTCAGGGTCGAATAAAATCTTCTTTTTGGGATCAACCTTGAGAATAAAATATTTTAAAGCCCCTAAACCAATTTTTTGATAAAGCTCATCTCTCTGATCTTGATTAAGACCATCGATTTTTCCATGTTCGGCAGCGATGTTTCCTGCCGTATTTTTCATTTGTTCAATTAGATCATCGGCATCAACGACCTTACCCTCTCGGCTTTTCATTTTACCGCTGGGTAAGTCCACCATACCATAACTGAGGTGGAAAAGGGAATCGGCCCAGGAATAGCCCAATTTTTGTAACACCAAAAATAGCACCTTAAAATGATAGTTCTGTTCGTTACCAACCGTATAGACCATGCCTTTAACATGGGGGTGATCGGCCACCCGCTGGGAAGCAGTACCAATGTCTTGGGTCATATAGACCGCTGTGCCATCAGAACGCAATAACAATTTTTTGTCCAATCCTTCATCGGTAAGGTCGATCCATACCGATCCATCGTCTTGGGTATAAAAAACACCTTTGTCCAATCCTTGCTGAATGATGGATTTTCCCAAAAGGTAGGTTTCACTTTCGTAATAATAAGAATCAAAGTTAATCCCAAGTTTTTGATAAGTCGCCTCAAAACCGTCATAAACCCACTGATTCATTTGTGCCCAAAGATTTCTTATTTCGGAATTATTATTTTCCCAATCCCTAAGCATTCGTTGGGCTTCCAACAACAGGGGGGCCTTTTTTTCTGCTTCTTCTTGTAAATTTCCTTTATTGACTAAGTCTGTGACTTGCTCACGGTACTTGGATTCAAACATCACATAGTATTTACCCACAAGTTGGTCACCCTTTAGACCCGAACTTTCTGGGGTCTCCCCGCCTCCATATCTCTGCCAAGCGAGCATCGACTTACAAATGTGTATACCTCGATCGTTTATGATCTGGGTTCTAATAACATGATTCCCATTGGCCTCCAAAATATTGGATACCGAATTGCCCAAAAGATTATTACGGATATGCCCCAAGTGTAAAGGCTTATTGGTGTTGGGTGAGGAAAACTCTAACATGATTGTGGGAGCACCTCTGTCAACATTGATGTGACCGTAATCCTTAACCTTTAAAAAATCCTCTAAAAAGGATATGTAAAAGGCATCCGATATAGAGAGGTTTAAAAACCCGCTTACCACATTAAAACGAGAAACAAAGGGAGACTGTTCTATTAAATGAGTACCTATTTTTCCTCCCAAAACCGACGGGTTTTGACTGGTTTGTTTTAACAATGGGAAAAGAACTAAAGTTATGTCCCCTTCAAAGTTTTTTCGGGTGGCCTGAAATTCAAGCTTAAGACCCGAAAGGTTATACAACGAGGATAAATGTTCCAATACTGATTGGGAAAGTGAGTATTCTAAGGATTCCATATTAAAAACCCAAATATAATTATAAAGTAAACTACAGCATCAGTTGATAATGACTTATATTTGAAATAAAATGCTTTTAAACGTCTCATACAATGAACCGGACATTAAGGAAAAGATTGAGACTGCAGTTGGTAAACCTTTTTCATTAAGGGAGCGCTGGGAAAAAGGGGGCATAGGATCATCAAAATTGGTCATTTCCCAAACATCCATCGATATTCACAATCTTTTGATACTGGACAACAATCGTAATACTTGTAATATCGAATTACGTCCCAAGGGGATCATAGTAAGATTCAGGAGTTTTTTGGAAACCTATGCATTGGTGATACCCTATTACAAATTGATCCTATACAAGGGTAAGGCAAAAGAGTATTCTATTTATAAAGACAAACAGTTTGTAAAAGTAATAGCGGATACTAAGGAAACTTTTAAGTTTTTCTCAAAACTCAACGCTGAAAAAGCTGCCAATCAACTTCCAGGTATCGAAGATATTTAAGTGGAATTACATTTTACGGTGGTTATTACCAGTGTAAACCTGTCGGGGGCGTCCAATGGGCTCTTTATTGAATCGCATTTCTTTCCACTGAGCTATCCAGCCCGGTAAACGTCCAATGGCAAACATAACTGTAAACATTTCGGTGGGAATACCAAGAGCACGATAGATAATTCCGGAATAGAAATCGACATTGGGATATAGCTTTCGATCTACGAAATAGGGGTCATCCAAGGCCTCTTGTTCCAATCTTTTAGCAATTTCCAGAACAGGATCGTCGACGCCCAACTCAGACAGCACCTCATCCGCAGCTTTTTTAATGATTTTGGCTCGGGGATCAAAGTTTTTATAAACACGGTGTCCGAAGCCCATCAAACGGAAAGGATCGGTTTTGTCTTTGGCTTTGGCCATAAACTTTTTGGTATCTCCACCGTCTTTTCTTATTTCTTCCAGCATTTCTATCACTGCTTGATTCGCTCCCCCATGGAGCGGTCCCCACAAGGCCGAAATTCCAGATGCTATGGAGGGAAAAAGACCAGCATGAGACGAACCTACCATTCGAACCGTAGAGGTGGAACAATTTTGCTCGTGATCGGCATGTAAGATCAGTAATTTATTTAATGCACTTACAAGTGTCTTGCCGGCTTTAAACTCTTTATTTGGCATTTTAAACATCATATACGCTAGATTCTCCGTATAAGGGAGATCATAATTGGGATAATTCAGTGGTAGGCCCTTCATCTTTCGGTGTGTCCAAGAAGCCAAAACGGGAAACTTGGCCAACAACATTATAATGGCTTCGTGAAATTCCTTTTCAGAGTTGATGTCAACCGAGGACGGGTTAAACGCAATTAAAGCAGAGGTCAATGAGGAGAGTATCCCCATAGGGTGAGCCGATTTAGGAAAACTTTTAAGGATTATTTTGAAATCCTCATCCACCAAGGCATAATCTCTTATCTCATTTTCAAATTTATTTAATTGTTCAGTAGTGGGTAAATCACCAAATATCAATAGGTAGGCTACTTCAATGAATGAAGAATTATTTGCCAAATCCTCTATGGAATAACCACGATAACGCAATATACCCTCTTCTCCATCGAGAAAAGTAATCTCACTTTGACAGGAGCCCGTATTCTTAAAGCCAGGGTCGAGGGTAATCAAACCTGTCTGCACCCTAAGTGTTTTAATGTCAATAGCGCTCTCATTTTCAGTGCCCTGAACAAGTGGAAATTTATAGTTTACTCCTTTATAAATAAGATCAATTTCGTCAGCCATAAGTGATTTAAAAGTTATATAAAATTAAGCAAATAAACGTCAAAAAACAATAAGGATGACAGGGTCTTGGCCCTGGGATACCATATTGATGCCTATTAAATGTTAAAAGCTTTTTCCTTAGGATAAATAGCTGCATGTTCTAGCTCCTCTTCTATTCTCAGAAGCTGATTGTATTTGGCCATACGGTCACTTCTCGAAGCAGAACCAGTTTTAATCTGACCTGTATTCAAAGCAACAGCCAAATCGGCAATGGTATTGTCTTCGGTTTCACCAGAACGGTGAGACATTACGGAAGTGTAGCCCGCCCTGTGTGCCATTTCAACAGCAGCAATTGTTTCGGACAATGTGCCTATTTGATTAACTTTGATGAGTATGGAATTGGCAATGCCCTCTTCAATACCTCTGGATAAACGGCTAACATTAGTGACAAACAAATCGTCTCCGACCAATTGAACCTTATTTCCTGCTTTATTAGTCAAGGCTTTCCAACCGGCCCAATCATTTTCATCCATTCCATCTTCTATTGATATTATAGGGTATTTTTCAGAAAGATCAGCCAAATATTGGGCTTGCTCTTCAGAAGTTCTTTTGACACCCTTGTTTCCTTCAAATTTGGTGTAGTCGTAAACGCCGTCTTGGTAAAATTCGGCTGCAGCACAATCCAAGGCGATTTTTACTTCACTACCAGCTTTATAGCCAGCATTCTCTATAGCCTTCAAAATGGTTTCCAAAGCGTCTTCTGTTCCATCGAGGGTAGGTGCAAAACCACCTTCATCACCCACTGCAGTACTCAATCCTCGGCTGTGTAATACTTTTTTGAGATTGTGAAAAATTTCCGATCCCATTTGTATGGCGTGCGTAAAACTCTGAGCTCCTGTAGGTATTACCATAAATTCCTGAAAAGCAATGGGCGCATCGGAATGGGAACCGCCATTGATAATATTCATCATGGGAACAGGCAAAGTGTGAGCACTGACCCCACCAACATAGCGGTATAAAGGTAAACCCAATTCATTTGCTGCTGCCTTGGCAGCGGCCAAAGAGATACCCAAAATGGCATTGGCACCCAATTTGGACTTATTTGGCGTGTCATCCAAATCTATCATCGTCTGGTCGATCTTATTCTGTTCAAAAACAGATATACCAATTAATTCCTGTGCTAAGATATCATTGACGTTCTTAACAGCCTGAGAAACTCCTTTTCCCATGTAGGCCTTTCCGCCATCTCTCAACTCAACAGCCTCGTGTTCTCCTGTTGAAGCTCCTGAGGGAACCGCCGCACGCCCCATGAAACCATTTTCTGTTATTACATCAACCTCAACAGTTGGATTCCCTCTAGAATCAAAAATCTGTCTTGCATGGATTTCAATAATTACGCTCATTCGTGTTTAAATTAAATTGGTTGTTATTTATGGGTTTTATGCTTTTTAATATTTTGGTAAAACTCATCGAACAAATATGAGGCATCATTTGGACCGGGACCGGCCTCTGGATGATACTGCACAGAAAAACAATTTTTATTTTTCATTCTCAAACCTGCAACGGTTTGGTCATTCAAGTGTAGGTGACTGATTTCCATCTCATGATGGGATTCCGCAGCCAATTTATCAACAGCAAAGCCGTGATTTTGAGAAGTGATCTCACCTTTACCAGTCGTTAAGTTAATCACCGGGTGATTGATTCCCCTGTGACCGTTAAACATTTTGTAGGTAGGAATGCCGTTGGCCAGTGCAATAATTTGGTGTCCTAAGCAAATCCCAAACAATGGGAGATTTTGCTCGATGATCCTCTGAGCTGCTTTTTGTGCACTATAAAGTGGATCAGGGTCTCCAGGACCATTGGAAATAAAGAAACCATCGGGTTCCCATTCCTGCATTTGCTCAAAAGTAGTGTTGTAGGGAAAAACTTTTATGTAAATACCCCTGTCAGACAAATACTTTAGTATGTTAGTTTTGATACCCAAATCAAGGGCAGCAACCTTAAACTCTGCATCGGCATCGCCGAAGAAATAGGATTTTTTGGTAGAAACTTTGGAAGCCAACTCCAAGCCTTCCATACTGGGCAATTCAGCCAATTCTTTCTGCAATTCATTTTCCCGTTCTAAGTCGGTAGTTATAACGGCGTTCATCGCACCGTTTTCCCGTATGTAATTCACCAAAGCACGGGTATCTAAATCTGAAATGGCAAAAAGGTCATTCTCGTTCAAATAAGCCTCCAATGAAAGGTTGGCCAATGGACGTGAGTATTCATAACTAAAGTTTTTACAAATCAACCCTGCGATTTTGATTCCGTCAGATTGTGAATCATTCATATGCACACCATAGTTTCCAATGTGCGCATTGGTGGTCACCATCAATTGACCAAAATAAGAAGGATCGGTAAAAATTTCTTGATAGCCAGTCATTCCAGTATTGAAACAAATCTCTCCAAAACGGGTCCCATCGGAAGCAACAGCTTTTCCGAAAAACTTTGTGCCGTCGGCCAATAACAAAAGTGCTTTTTTTCTGGATTTATAGGACATAATTGTACACAAAATAACATAAAAAAAGGATAAACGAAACAGCTTATCCTTTAATAAAAGTTAAAATTATCAACAAAAAAAGCCATTATTCAAAACCCTTTTTTTTGGGTTCAGATGATTTATGACCGTCAGTATTTGCTGTTTTCTTAGCTTTAGCTACAGAGGTCTTAGCTGGAGTTTCCTCAACACCAATGTGTGTGCTTTGTTCATCTGCTAATAGATTAGAAGCAGAGGCTTCATCACTTTCTACTTTTTTTCTGGAACGACTTCTTCTTGTTGATTTTTTGGCAGCACCTTTTTCATTATTGTAAACTTCATTGAAGTCTACTAGCTCGATCATTGCCATAGAAGCATTGTCTCCCAAACGATTACCCATTTTGATCACACGGGTGTATCCACCAGGACGATCACCTACCTTCTGGGCTACTTCTCTAAAAAGCTCTGCGACTGCATATTTATTTCTCAATTCACTAAAAGCCAAACGTCTATTGTGGGTCGTATCATTTTTTGATTTAGTAATAATAGGTTCTACAAACTGCTTTAATGACTTAGCTTTTGCTAAGGTAGTACTGATTCTTTTGTGCTCAATCAATGAAGAAGCCATGTTCGCCAACATTGACTTCCTATGGGCTACTTTTCTGCCTAAATGATTGGTTTTTTTTCCGTGTTTCATACTCTACTATTTAAAAAATCTAGTCTCTATCTAACTTATATTTTGCCAAATCCATTCCGAAAGAAAGTCCTTTCAAAACAACTAACTCTTCCAACTCAGTCAAAGATTTTTTACCAAAGTTTCTGAATTTCATTAAATCGTTCTTATTAAAAGAAACCAAATCTCCTAAAGTATCAACCTCTGCCGCTTTTAAACAATTCAAAGCACGTACTGAAAGATCCATATCGATCAATTTGGTCTTGAGCAATTGTCTCATGTGCAGGGATTCTTCGTCATAGGTTTCTGCCTGAGCAATTTCATCGGCTTCCAAAGTGATTCGCTCATCAGAGAACAACAAGAAGTGGTGAATCAATGTTTTTGCAGCCTCTGTCAGTGCGTCTTTTGGATGAATGGAACCATCTGTAATTATTTCAAAAATCAACTTTTCGTAATCTGTTTTTTGCTCTACACGATAGTTCTCAATGCTGTACTTTACATTTTTAACCGGTGTAAAGATAGAGTCAATGGCAATTTCACCAAAGGCGGCATTGGCTTTTTTATTTTCCTCAGCGGGAACATAACCTCTTCCTTTTTCGATGGTTAGCTCAAGATTCAATTTAACACCTTTATCAAGGTTACAAATAATCAAGTCGGGATTTAGTACCTGAAAGCCTGAAATGAATTTCTGAAAGTCTGCCGCTTTTAATTGATCTTGACCCCCTACCATGATGGTAACTTTTTCATCTTCTATATCCTCAATTTGTCTTTTGAACCTAACTTGCTTTAGGTTGAGAATTATTTCTGTAAAATCTTCTACTATTCCAGGGATGGTAGAGAATTCATGTTCTATATTTTCAATTTTAACTGAGGTGATTGCAAAACCTTCCAAAGAAGATAAAAGTACCCTCCTCAACGCGTTCCCAACAGTGAGTCCGTAACCGGGTTCAAGTGGTCGAAATTCAAATTTGCCCTCGAACTCAGAAGAGTCAATCATGATTACTTTGTCGGGTTTTTGGAAATTTAATATTGCCATAGTTTCTTTCTTCCTGTGATTTAATTATTTAGAGTACAATTCTACGATCAACTGTTCCTTGATATTTTCAGGAATTTGAGCGCGCTGAGGGATACTTACGAAGTTCCCCTCATAGGTTTCAGTATTCCAGGTCATCCATTCGTATACTGAAGAGTTTGCTTCCAAAGAAGCCGAAATGGCCTGTAAAGATTTTGATTTCTCTCTCACGCCGACTGTATCCCCGGATTGTAGTGTGTAAGAAGAAATGTTAACCACCTTACCGTTCACGGTAATGTGTCGATGAGAAACCAACTGACGAGCAGCGTTTCTCGAGGGAGCAATGCCCAAACGATAGACTACATTGTCTAATCTGGACTCACACAATTGAAGCAATACCTCTCCGGTAACTCCCTTACTGCTGCTTGCTTTTTCAAAAATATTTCTGAATTGTCGTTCTAATATACCGTAGGTATATTTTGCTTTTTGTTTTTCAAGCAACTGAATTGCATATTCAGATTTTTTGCCTCTCCTTCTATTATTTCCATGTTGGCCAGGAGGGTAATTTCTTTTTTCAAAGGCCTTGTCTGGTCCGAAAATAGGTTCTCCGAACTTTCTTGCAATCTTTGATTTTGGACCGATATATCTTGCCATATAAAATGTTTGTGTTATGAATTAAGGTCTGATCCTTCGATAACAGATTAAATAATTATACTCTTCTTCTTTTAGGGGGCCGACAACCGTTGTGCGGTAGTGGGGTAACATCAATAATTTCAGTTACCTCTAACCCGTTATTGTGTAAGGTTCTAATAGCAGACTCACGTCCGTTTCCTGGTCCTTTCACATATACCTTCACCTTCTTTAAACCAGCTTCCAAAGCCACTTTAGAAACATCTTCAGCAGCCGTTTGAGCGGCGTATGGTGTATTTTTCTTAGAACCTCTAAAACCCATTTTTCCCGCAGAGGACCATGAGATGACCTCTCCTTTGATATTGGTCAAAGAAATAATGATGTTGTTGAAAGAAGCATTGATATGAGCTTCGCCGAAAGCGTCTACAATGACTTTACGTTTTTTTGTGGTTACTTTTGCCATAGTTAATTTATATTATTTAGTGGCTTTCTTTTTGTTTGCTACAGTCTTCCTTTTACCTTTTCGGGTTCTAGAATTGTTTTTAGTATGTTGACCTCTCAAGGGTAAGCCTGTTCTGTGACGGATCCCTCTGTAACAACCGATATCCATCAAACGCTTGATGTTTAATTGTAGCTCAGATCGTAATTCACCCTCTATTTTGAAACTTCCAACAGCCTCACGGATTTTTCCGGTTTCTTCGTCTGTCCAATCGGAAACCTTGGTGTCTTCGTTGACTTTTGAAATTGCCAATATTTCTTTAGCGCGGCTTCTGCCGATACCATAGATATAGGTGAGTGCAATAACACCTCTCTTTTGTTTGGGAATGTCTACTCCTGATATTCTAGCCATAATCTAACCTTGTCTTTGTTTGAATCGAGGGTTTTTTTTGTTGATCACATATAAACGCCCTTTTCTACGGACGATTTTGCAATCCACACTTCGTTTTTTTAAAGAAGCTCTTACTTTCATTTTTCTGTTTTAAAATCTATAAGTGATCCTTGCTTTTGATAAATCGTAAGGACTCATTTCTAATTTAACTTTATCTCCGGGCAACAACTTGATATAGTGCAAACGCATTTTTCCAGAAATATGAGCGGTCACAACGTGTCCGTTTTCTAACTCCACCCTAAACATTGCATTCGATAGTGCTTCGATAATGGTACCTTCTTGTTCTATTGCTGCTTGCTTTGCCATATTATATTGTTCCTGCTCTTCTATTTCTACTAGTTTTGGACATCAATCCATCATAATGACGATTCAACAAATAAGAATTTACCTGCTGGATTGTATCAATGGCAACCCCAACCATAATAAGTAATGACGTTCCTCCATAAAACAAAGCCCAGCCCTGTTGCATACCGATTAATTTAACCACCACCGCTGGAAAAACTGCAATGGATGCCAAATACAATGATCCAGGAAAAGTTATATGAGACATCACAGTATCCAAGAACTCGGAAGTCTCATTTCCGGGTCGAATACCTGGAACAAAACCACCACTTCTTTTCAGATCGTCGGACATCTTGTTGGTCGGTACGGTAATCGCAGTGTAGAAATATGTAAAAATTATGATTAATACAGCAAATAATATATTGTACCACAATCCAAAGATGTCAGAAAAGTTGGCTTGCAACCACTGACCCAAGGAAGAATCTCCAAAAGCACCACCCAAGTAGGCAGGAGCGAACATCAGTGCCTGAGCAAAGATGATGGGCATTACACCAGAAGCATTTAATTTTAGAGGAATGTATTGTCTTGATCCAAACACATTTTTCTCGTTGGCCCCTGCTGCAGTTCGGCGTGCGTATTGGACAGGAATTTGTCTTACGGCCATTACTAAAAGCACACTCAACAATATAATCATTACCCACATCACCAACTCGATCAAAATCATCATTAATCCACCATTATTTTCAGAAACACGAGATACAAATTCCTGAGTAAAAGAGAGGGGAAGGTTGGCGATGATACCTACCATAATCAATAAGGAAATGCCGTTACCGATTCCTTTATCAGTTATTTTTTCTCCGAGCCACATAGCAAAAATAGTTCCAGTAACCAAAATGATTACGGAAGAAATCATAAATAATGGGCCTCTACCGATCACAAAGGCACTGTCGGGTACACCCAAAGCTGATAGCCCATACAAATACGCTGGTGCTTGAACTATACAAATCAAAATGGTCAACCATCGAGTGATTTGCGTTCTTTTTTTGTTGCCACTCTCTCCCTCTTTTTGAAGTTTTTGTAGATAAGGAACTGCTATTCCCATCAACTGAACTACAATAGAGGCTGAGATATAGGGCATAATTCCCAAAGCAAAAATAGAAGCATTGGCAAAAGCTCCTCCAGTGAAGGCATTTAGAATACCCAACAAACCTCCTCCATCAGTTCGGTTGGCCAATTCTGCTAATTGAACTGAATCAATTCCAGGAAGAACAACTTGAGCCCCCAAACGATAAACCAACAAAAGGGTCAAGGTGGTAACAATACGTCCACGCAACTCTTCGATATTGTAAATGTTTAAAATGGTCTCAATTAATTTCTTCATTTGTATTTATTATAGGGTAACAGTTTCACCACCAGCTGACTCAATTGCTGCTTTTGCAGAAGCAGAGAATTTATGGGCTGATACTTTTAAGGGGGTTTCCAATTTGCCCCCACCTAATATTTTTACTAATTCGTTTTTTCCCGCCAAACGCAGTTCAACTAATTTATTAAAAGTAACCTCATTTGTTACCTTCTTTTCTTCTGCAAGATTTTGGAGGGTATCCAAGTTGATTACTTTGTATACTAATCTATTGATGTTTTTGAATCCAAATTTGGGAACACGTCTTTGCAAAGGCATTTGGCCACCTTCAA
>CAJVZM010000050.1 GCA_913020475.1 uncultured Flavobacteriaceae bacterium | reverse complement strand
AGATTCTATAAGTTATCAAGGAGATAGACTATACCTTTTTGAATCAGAAAATTTAATTGATTGGAATTACCTCAATGAATTTTATAATTCAAATCGAAAGTGGACAAGTAAAACAGAAGACAATATGTGTCCAAGTTTCTTACCCTTACCATCAAAACCCTCTGGCGGTGAACCAAGTTCGAAACACCTTCTACTTTTCATTAGTCATAATAGAGGATGTCAATATTACGTAGGGGATTACGAGAACAATAATTTTTATCCTAATAATCACGGGCGAATGAGCTGGAATGATAATGGTTTTTTTGCCCCAGAAGCTATGATAGACGGAAATGGTAGACAAATAATGTGGGCGTGGATTTTTGATTATCGTCCAAACCACATGGTAAGAAAATCAGGATGGTCAGGAACTTATTCCCTCCCAAGATCTTTATGGCTTGGAAAAGATGGAACACTTAGGATAAGGCCCGTTGAAGAGCTAAAATCTTTAAGAATTAATGAAAAATCATTAAAAGATTTTAAAGTAAACCCAGAAAGTAAAATGAATTTGGATGATTTTAATTCAGGATTAATGGAATTAGAAGTTATTATTGAACATAATGACGCCCATAAATTTGGATTAGAAATTGGAGTATCAGATGACGGACTTGAGAAAACTGTAATTTACTATGACTCTCTAGAAAATAAAATTGTTATTGACAACAAAGACTCAGGTCTTGATTTTGGAAATAAAATTAAAGAGGAGGCCCCACTAAAATTAGATAATAACGAAACTCTTACATTGAGAGTTTTTATTGATAATTCAATTATAGAAGTATTCGCAAACGATAGGCAGGCGATATCAAGAAGAGTTTATCCTGAGAAAAATGGTAATGGAATCTCATTATTTACTAATGGAGGTGATATTAATATAAAATCATTTAAATTATGGGAATTAATGCCTTCAAATCCATACTAAAAAAATTACTTTATATACGAATCCCTAAAACATTGATTTAAAGTGTTATAGGTATTATAAAAGCACAGACTAAGATTTTGATATATAAAAATCATTTTGTCATAAACCTCCAATACTCACTATTGGTATACAATAGAGGTAAATCCAAAAGTGTTAAAATTAAAAGAGAATTGGTAGATGTATTCTGAAGTCATTTTAGAATAATATAAGTAGAATCTTTAAAAACTCTTTCTCCAACTATCTCAAAAAAAATAGATCCTTCTTCTTTTTGGGTAATTGAGTGAATATATGTCATTTTGATCTTCATAGTATCTCCAATCATTTCTTGGATTGGAGCAATCACAGTATTTACTATTCCAGTTTCTCGACCACTATATGAACTTTCGTTTATAGTTGGAACTATGACATCTTTCCAGTTAACCAGAGGAGGGAGATTAACGTAAACCAGTTCCCCTGTAAATGAATTAAGATAAGTTTTAGTCACGTTAGCAACTGTTTCTCCCTCAAATAACCACCAAAATAAATTAGATTCCCAATTTACTTTTTTGGGTTGAGGACCACTCCATAAATCCTCAATAGGATCTCCGTTTTTAAGTAATTTACCTGCAATACGTTGAATTGTTTGATTCTCACTTCGATCTAATGTTAACTCATAAAAACCATTTGAATCTTTAGAAAGTTGATAGTTAAGATCATCATTCAAACCCTCTAAAAATTCAATTGAAATTCCATCTCCATTATCAGTTATAATATTATTTTTTGTACATGAAAAAATAAAGAATATCAATAAAACATATGTTATTTTAATTTTATTCAAAACAAGAAAAAGTTATTTCTTTAATAAGTAACTCAATTTACTCAGGTATAATTTTTATAAACACACGATAATTAAAAATTTTAAACCTTTCTTGCTAAGGTTGATTATTTATTTGGATTTTGATATATCTATTAACAGATCACCTCGCGACCAAAATAATCCTTATAAGTTCCTTTTTTCTTTAACTGACCGTTTTCATAGTATTCTTCATATGGACCACATTGTTTTCGATCCTTACCATTTTTTTTTATTTTTAACTGACCGTTTTCATAGTACCTTTCGTATTGACCCTCTAAATATCCATTTTTATAAGTTGCTTTTGTCATTAACTGACCGTTTTCATAGTACGTTTCGTATTGACCCTCTGCATTTCCATCCTTATAAGTTGCTTTTTCTTTTAACTGACCATTGTCATAGTACGCTTCGTATGGACCATCTAAATTTCTTCCGTCATTACGAGTTGCTTTTTCCTTTAACTGACCGTTTTCATAGTACTCTTCTTCTGGACCCTCTATAAAGCCATCCTTATAATTTCTTTTTTCTTTTAACTGACCATTTTCATAGTACTCTTCTTCTGGACCCTCTCTTTTTCCATCCTTATAAGTTGCTTTTTTATTTAACTGACCGTTTTCATAGTACTTTTCATATGGACCATCGTATCCATACCTATTAAAAGCTTGTTTAAGCGTTAACTGACCGTTTTCATAGTACTCTTCGTATGGACCATCTCTATTTCCATCCTTATAAGGTCCTTTTTTCTTTAACTGACCGTTTTCATAGTACTCTTCAAATGGACCATCTCTTTTTCCTTCTACAAAAAATAATTCCATTTTTAATTTTGTTTTTTCATCATCATAATACCAAACTGCTTTCCCATTATATGGTTCATCCTTATAGTACGTAATTCTTTTTTTCCTATCAATGTCTTTACGATCATCTTTTAAATCTATGGTTTGACCACATGATGATATTAAAATGATAATACATAGAACAAGTAGACTTTTAAATTTTAAAACTTTTTTCATTCTTTAAATGTTTAGTATAAACTTAAAGTTTTTAACTGATATAAAAATTATATTTTAAAAATTATTTAATAATATTTTACTAATAAACTCCTTAAAATCAATACATAATGACATACTTCCATAGATTTCAGAGTTTATTTTTGAGTTTTCATTCTATTGGAATACTTTGGTGGATCTACCATTGATAGCACTACATAATTGATTAGTTGAGAAAGTTCTTGTTTAGGTAATAGAAATAACCAATGATGTTAAAGAGTATGATGTAACTGTTAGGTTTCAAAAAGAAAGTAATAAGTATAAGGATAATAACTATAGTTTTAGGAGGTGTAATTAATCTAACTATAGTTATAAACCAAAAACTGAGTTAGCAGAGAGGAAGGGATTCGAACCCTCGATTCCGCGATAACGGAATACACACTTTCCAGGCGTGCGCCTTCGACCACTCGGCCACCTCTCTAGTTTTTTAAAATAGATGCTAATAAACAAAAAAAATGAATGCTATTAATTTTTTTTATCAATAAAGATGCTCAACCAATAATTCTGACCAACACAGTAAAAAGAACTTTAAATCTTAAACACTTCAAGGGCGTTTTGGGTAGTAATAGTAGCAAGTTCCTCCTCAGTTCGGTGATATATTTTAGACAATTTTCGTAAGATGTATATCAAATATTTACTTTGATTGCGCTTGCCTCTGAAAGGAGCAGGAGCCAAATAAGGTGCATCAGTCTCCAAAACAATATGATCTATGGAAATTTGATCTAAAAACTGATCGATTTTACCGTTCTTAAATGTAAGAACGCCTCCAATGCCTAATTTGAAGTTAAGACCAATGGCCTTTTCAGCCTGTTCTTTGGAGCCAGTAAAACAGTGAAAAATTCCTGATAAATCATCCCCCTTATGACCTTCAAGCACCTCAAATGTCTCGTCGAAGGCATCACGACAATGAATAACAATCGGTAATTCTTTTTCTTTTGCCCAAAGAATTTGATTGTCAAAAGCCTCTTTTTGTTGTTTGAGTAGGCTTTTATCCCAATACAAATCTATACCAATCTCTCCAACAGCAGCAAAATTTCGTTTGGCCAAGTATTGCTCCACATGAAGAAGTTCCTCCTTGTAGTTTTCCTTTACATGAGTTGGATGCAATCCCATCATCAAACGTATGTGATCGGGATATTTCTCTTCCAAATCCAGCATCCTTGACGAATATGTACTGTCGATGGCGGGAAGATAAAAACGGTCCACCCCCTCTGCAATAGCCTTTTTTATCACTTGATCACGATCTTCGTCAAAAGCTTCTAAATATAAATGGGTATGAGTATCAATCAAATTCATAAAGTATAAATTTAAGGTTTCGTTTTTTTACATTTGTAAAAAAACATGCTCTTTGTTAAAAAACATCTCATCCAAGCACATCAAATTAAAATTGACCAAAACCAGACATTTAGTTTGCCAATCCCGAATCAATGGTGTAAAAGCGGTATTACTCATTGATACTGGTGCATCTAATAGCTGCATTGCACTGGCTGAAAAAAATAATTTTAAGATTACGGAAAATGGAGAACCTTTTGAAGCTACTGGGGCTGGGAAAGACAAGGTCAAAGCCATATTGGGTCATCAATGTGATCTGATTCTGGGAAGACATGCGGTTGGAAAACACGCCTTTGTATTATTAGATATGCAACACATCAATGATACTTTAATGCGTGAAAACGGAAAACCGATCAATGGCATTTTGGGTGCAGATTTTTTAATTGAAAATCGAGCTAATATTGATTACAAGAATAAAAGTCTGAACCTATAGTTCCAGTGCTTCTTTTACATTGTTGTCCATCAGAAGCTCTTCAGGGCTCTCCAGCGCCTCTTTGATCGCTACTAAAAAACCTACGGACTCCTTACCATCAATGACTCGGTGATCGTAGGACAAAGCCAAATACATCATGGGACGAATTTCAACTTTACCATTAATGGCTACGGGTCGTTGGATAATGTTGTGCATTCCCAAAATACCAGACTGAGGGGGGTTAATGATGGGAGTGGATAGCATGGAACCAAAAACCCCTCCGTTGGAAATGGTAAATGTTCCGCCAGTCATATCATCAACAGTGATTTGACCATCTCTAGCACGAATGGCCAGCCGCTTGATTTCTTGTTCGATTGCTCTGAAAGATAAATTTTCTGCACCTCTAACAACGGGCACCATTAATCCTTTTGGACCCGATACGGCAACACTGATGTCACAATAATCATAAGTAATTTTATAATCACCGTCGATCATGGAATTAACGTCGGGATAAATTTGTAGTGCCCTAACCACAGCTTTGGTAAAGAAACTCATGAACCCAAGGCCAACGGCGTGTTTTTCGGCAAAAGTTTCTTTATATTTTTTTCTTAAAGCAAAAATTGGCGCCATGTCTGCTTCGTTGAAAGTAGTCAACATTGCGGTTTCATTTTTAACCGCAACCAATCTTTCAGCTACCTTTCTCCGTAACATGGAAAGTTTCTTTCTTTCCTCGCCTCTTTTGCTTCCTTTAGGCGGAGTTCCCATTGAAGGAACAGCCTTAACGGCATCCTCTTTAGTTATCCTACCATTCCTTCCTGTACCTATCACACTATCCAAATCCATTCCTTTTTCGATAATAATTTTTTTGGCGGCAGGAGAAGCAGAACCGGCGGCATAATTTTGATCGGCGTCTGGAACTACTAAAGGAGTTGCATCAGCAGTAGCCGCGGCTTGAATAGAGGTGGGCGTAATTTGTCCCTCTTTTGGCACTCCCTCTGTATCGATTAGACAAACCACTTGACCTACAGCCACAGCATCTCCCTCTTCTGCTTTTAGGGTAATACTACCACTGACTTCGGCAGGTAATTCTAAGGTAGCCTTGTCAGAATCAACTTCTGCAATGGCCTGATCTTTTTCTACATAGTCACCGTCGGCAACCAGCCATTGGGCAATTTCAACCTCGGTTATTGACTCCCCAGGTGAGGGAACTTTCATCTCTAAAATCATAGTTTATGACGATTTAGTTTTTTTTCTAATAAAATTATCCAACGAAGGATCAAATACATAATCGATCACTTGTTGATGTCTGTTTTTAAATCTTGTGGCACTTCCAGCTGCAGGAGAACCATAATACCTTCGGGTAGCGGGTCGCATTTGTTGGGCCTCTGGCAAATGAAGCAACAAATAACCCCAGGCTCCCATATTACGGGGTTCTTCCTGAGCCCAAACCACTTCCTTTAGATTGGGATAATGCTGAATTTGGACTTGAATTTCTTTTTTTGGCAGGGGAAATAATTGTTCCAATCTTACAATTGCTACATCCATTCTATCTTTATCCGCTCGGGCATTGATCAAATCATAATAGAATTTTCCGGAACAAAAAACCAGTATTTTTACTTCTTCAGCCATAACCTCATTGTCTGCAATTAACCTTTGGAAGGCTCCTAATGTCAAATCTTTAACTTTTGAAATAGCCTTGGGATGACGCAGCAAGCTCTTGGGGGTAAATACAATCAAAGGCTTTCTAAAATTAGCTTTCATTTGTCTTCTCAGCAAATGAAAAAAGTTGGCAGGGGTAGTACAATTGGCTACGAACATATTGTCTTTGGCACACAATTGTAAATAACGCTCCATTCTGGCTGAAGAATGTTCTGCTCCTTGACCTTCATAACCGTGTGGCAGTAGCATCACTATTCCGTTTTGAGTTTTCCACTTGTCCTCAGCTGCCGAAATGTATTGATCGATCATAATCTGGGCGCCGTTGGAAAAATCTCCAAACTGAGCTTCCCAAATTGTCAGACAGTTGGGACTAGCCATTGCATAACCATAATCAAATCCCAAGACACCATATTCTGAAAGCAAAGAGTTAAAAACATTAAATTTTCCTTGGTTTCTTGGATTGATCAGGTTGAGTAATACCACCTCCTCTTCTGAGGATTCTGCTTTGAGTACCGCATGGCGGTGAGAAAAGGTTCCCCTTTCAACATCTTGACCCGAAAGTCGAACATCAAAGCCCTCGTAGACCAAGGTTCCATAGGCTAATAACTCTCCCATTGCCCAATCCAATCTATCGGTTTCAAAAAACATCTTGTTGCGCTCTGCAATCAGTCGCTCAATTTTTCTCAAAAACTTTTTATCTGGGGGAAGGTTGGTAATGGTTTTGGCAACTTTTGTTAGTAAATCAGAATCAACCGCTGTAGGCAACTCTGGGTGCATTTCTTTTTCATCTACTCTATTGTTTCCCAGCCATTCATCTTCCATAAAAGAGGTAACAACAGTAGTTTCCTCTGTTCTTGAAACTTGAAGATTTTGCTCTAACTTGGATTTATAGGCCTCCTCCTCTTTTTTGACGTATGTCGGGTCAATAATTCCTTGAGCAATTAGCTTTTCCGCGTAGATATCCCTAGGATTTTTGTGCGCTGCAATGGTTTTGTAAAGTTTTGGTTGCGTAAATCTTGGCTCATCACCTTCGTTGTGTCCATATTTGCGGTATCCCAAAAGGTCAATAAAAACATCTGCATTGAAATGCATTCTAAAATCCAATGCAAATAAAACCGAGTGCACTACTGCCTCCACGTCATCTGCGTTAACGTGCATCACAGGTGATAAGGTAACTTTTCCAACATCAGTGCAATAGGTACTGGATCGGGCATCCAGGTAATTTGTAGTAAACCCTATTTGATTGTTGACTACTATATGAATGGTTCCTCCAGTGGAATAGCCCTTCAGTCTTGCCATCTGAACAATTTCGTAGGCAATACCTTGCCCTGCAATGGCTGCATCACCATGTACAACAATGGGCAAAACTTTAGACGCATCACCTTTGAATTTGTTATCCAGCTTGGCTCGAGTGATTCCCTCAACAACTGCTCCAACAGTTTCTAGATGGGAGGGATTGGGTGCCAAATTAATATTTATTTTTTTTCCATTGCCGTTGGGGTCAATCTTTGCTGTCCAACCCATATGGTACTTAACATCCCCGTCAAAAACCACTTCGTCATAGTCCTTTCCGTCGAACTCGCTAAAAATATCTTTTGGAGATTTTCCGAATATATTGGTAAGGGTATTAAGTCTTCCTCTGTGGGCCATTCCCATAATAAACTCTTCCACCCCTTTGGTATCGGCAGCCATTACTAGAGCATCCAAAGCAGGAATCAGTGACTCTCCCCCTTCTAGAGAAAATCGCTTTTGCCCAACGTATTTGGTATGTAAAAAGTTTTCAAAGCTAACCGCTTGATTCAATTTGTTTAAGATGTCTTTCTTCTGCTCAGGGCTGAAATTCGGATGATTTTGATTTTGGTGTAATCGATCCTTAATCCAATCCTTTTTCTCAACATTCCTTACATACATGTATTCTACTCCAATGGAATCGCAATAGGTTCTTTGAAGATGTTCGATTATGGTGGACAAGGTGCTGGGACCGATGCCTACAATAGCTCCAGCATTGAAAATAGTAGGCAAATCGTCTTTAGTCAAACCAAAATTTTCTATAGACAAATCAGGACTGTAGGTTCTTCTATTACGAACGGGATTGGTTTTTGTAAACAGATGACCCCGAGAGCGGTAGCCTTCGATGAGCTTTACCACCTGAAATTCTTTCTTAACTGACTCGGGGACTTGTACGTCCACAACCTGTGCGGGCGATTCTCCGTGCTCTAGACCAAAGTCAAAGCCTTGAAAGAAGGCTCTCCAAGTGGGTTCTACAGCGTCCGGATTTTGTAGGTATTGGTCGTATAATTCAGCAAAATATGCAGTGTGAGCTGAATTTAAAAATGAAAATTTGTCCATTAAATCATATTGCTACTAATCCTTAAAACAAAATTACAATTTTTGCCCAAAGAGGTTTAATTTTGTCTGTAAAACAATCCAATTCTTATTAAATTTGTATTGGATCAGTGTTGACGACGGAGTTGTTTTTAGGTTAAAATCAAGGCTGTTGGTTCGGCAATCCCCTTCAAAATTTCATTTTACAGATGTTTGCTTTAATTGATTGTAATAATTTTTACGCTTCTTGCGAACGGGTTTTCCAACCTCAGTACGAAGGCAAGGCATTGGTTATTCTTTCCAATAACGACGGTTGTGTGATTGCCAGAAGCAACGAGGCCAAGGCATTAGGGATTCCTATGGGAGCCCCTGCTTTCAAATTTAGAAACGAATTCAAAAAGCACAATATCAGAGTTTTTTCTTCCAACTACCCCCTTTATGGAGACATGAGCCATCGGGTGATGAAAATCTTGGAAACCTACACTCCCAACGTGGAAATATATAGCATAGACGAAGCCTTTTTAAAGTTCGAAGGCTTTGATTATTTTGACCTCAATGCAAAGGGCCTAAAAATGCGTAAGCAAGTACGAAAATGGACAGGGATCCCCGTGTCGGTGGGACTGGCTCCTTCCAAAGCTTTGGCCAAAATTGCCAATAAAATTGCCAAAAAGTTTGACAAAAGAACCCAAGGAGTTCACTGTATCGACAGTGATAAAAAACGACTGAAAGCACTGAAATGGACTCCCATAGAAGATGTTTGGGGCGTTGGTAGACAACACGCCAAACGACTCCAAGCCATGGGCATAACAACCGCCTTGGATTTTGTGAATTTACCCGACGAATGGATCAAAAAACAAATGAGTATACTGGGACTGCGATTGAAAAGAGACCTGGAAGGCGTTTCCTCCATACAATTAGAAGAGGTGGCTCCTGCAAAGAAATCTATTGCTGTTACTCGAAGTTTTAAAAATATACTTAATATATTTAGTAGTCTTGAAGAACGCATTACCACCTACACCCTCTTAGGGGCCGAAAAACTACGAAAGCAAAAAAGCTGTGCTACTGCCCTTCACGTTTTTGTAAGGAGTAATCCCTTTGATCTCAATGCCGCACAATATCGCAACTGCTGCACCCTAACCCTACCCCATGCCACAGATTCTAATTTTGTATTGAACCGTTATGCTTTGATGGGCTTGAGGAGTATTTTCAAACCGGGGATTGAGTACAAAAAGGCAGGGGTTATATTGCTAGGGCTAACGCCTTCCTCTTCCAGACAAATCAGTTTGTTCGAACAGGATACGGTAAAACACACTGCATTGATGCAAACCCTAGACAAAATTCACCGCCGTTATGGCCCACACCAAATGAAACTCGCTAGTCAGGATTTAAAACAAACGTGGAAGATGAAACGAGAGCACCTTTCCAATCGATTTACCACAGAGATCAACGAAATCATCAGGGTAAAATGAGCGATAAAGAAGACAAAATTATCTTTTTTCAACCCGATCAAGAACTGGGAAAGTCTTCCTTTTTGGCACAAGAAGGAATTTCGGCCGGTTTCCCCTCTCCTGCAGATGATTTTAAAGAATTACGGATCAGTATTGACCGCGAAGTGGTCAAAAACGAGGAAGCAACATTCTACGCCCGAGTATCTGGTGAATCCATGCAAGGAGCTGGATTGGACGATGGGGACTTATTGGTCATAGACCGAAGCTTAGAACCACAGGACAATAAAATAGCTGTTTGCTTTATCGATGGAGAGTTCACCGTAAAACGACTAAAGGTAGAAAAAGACTGTGTTTATCTAATGCCAGAAAACCCCAAATACCAACCCATTAAAGTGACCGAAGACAACGAATTAATCATCTGGGGTGTGGTAACTTATGTAGTTAAAAAAGTTTAATCTACAGCCTTTCAAAAATCCCAGCAATACCTTGTCCTCCCCCAACACAGGCGGTGACCATTCCATATTTCTGTTTGCGGCGTTGCATTTCGTTCAATAGTTGGATGGTGAGCTTTGCTCCGGTACAACCCAATGGATGACCCATGGCCACAGCTCCGCCGTTGACGTTGACCGTATCGGGATCCATTCCACTTTCTTGAATGACGGCCAAAGCTTGAGCGGCAAAGGCCTCGTTGAGTTCTGTTTGTTCAATATCCGACAATTTTAGTCCCGCTTGTTGCAGTGCTTTCGGAATGGCTTCACAAGGGCCAATACCCATATAGAGTGGATCAACTCCCCCAACAGAACAAGCGGCCATTCGAGCTTGGGGTTGCAGTCCCAGTTCTTTGACTTTTTCTTCACTCATCACCAAAGTAAAGGCAGCTCCATCGGAAGTTTGTGAAGCATTTCCTGCAGTTATGATTCCTCCTTGTTTAAAAACCGCCCTTAATTTCGATAAGCCTTCAACGGTAGTGTCCCTTCTAACGCCTTCGTCGACTGAAACAGTGTGGGAGCTGCTGACTTTTTTACCATCTTCGACATATACATCTTCCACAGTTATGGGAACAATTTCATCTTTAAAATAACCTTGATCTATGGCGTGGGCCGCTTTTTGGTGGGAGGCAAAAGAAAAGGCATCGGCTGCCTCACGACTGATGTTGAATTTTTCGGCAACCGCCTCTGCGGTAGCTCCCATGCTTACATGATAATTGATGTTTTCCTTATTCGCTTTGTAGCTTGGAGACAACTTATATCCGGTCATGGGAATAAGGCTCATGCTCTCAGTTCCTCCGGCAATATAAATATGTCCCATACCTGCTTTGATTTTGGCCACTGCCATAGCAATGGCTTCCAGACCAGAGGCACAATATCGATTGATAGTAATTCCTGGTACTTCGATGCCCAATGCTCTTGCTGAAATGAGCCGACCTACCTGAAGGCCTTGCTCTCCCTCGGGATTGGCGCAACCTACGATGACATCATCTACGGTGGTAGGATCCATAGTCGGAATTTGACCGACCAAATATTTTAGTACATCAACAGCCATATCATCAGAGCGGTAATTTTTAAAACCTCCTTTTTTGGCTTTTGCCACTGCAGTTCTGTATCCTTTTACAATGTATGCTTCCATATTCTTTAGTTTCTTAGGGGCTTGTTGTTCATTAATAAATATTGAATTCTGTCAAGAGTTTTTTGATTTCCCAATAAGCTCATGAAGGCTTCGCGTTCGATATCGAGTAAATACTGTTCACTCACTTTTTGGGAACTGGTCAAATCGCCTCCACACATAACGTAAGCCAATTTACGAGCGATTTCCTCATCGTATTCTGACATAAATTTACCCAATCGGTATTCGTTGATGGCAGAGTAGAGTA
>CAJVZM010000049.1 GCA_913020475.1 uncultured Flavobacteriaceae bacterium | reverse complement strand
ATATCATTAAAATGGAAAATACTTTTGGGAATAAAACACCTTTTACCGAAAGGATTCCCAGCAGTAATCAATCAGGGGTCAAAGCACAACAAGTAGATGCTCCCCTTCAGTCTTTTTCCAGTGAACTCAAAAATCCTTTTGTAATCCCTGGGATCCGAAACCTCCAAATAGAATCTCAACTCAACCCAAATTACAATTTCGAAAACTTTTTAGAGGGTGACTCAAACAGACTTGCTCGTTCTGCTGGGTTAGCAGTCTCTAAAAAACCCGGAGGAACCTCCTTCAATCCTCTCATGATTTTTGGGGGTGTTGGTCTTGGTAAAACACATCTCGCCCAAGCTATTGGAGTAGAGATTAAAGATAAATATCCCGACAAAACAGTACTCTACATTTCCGCCGAAAAATTTACCCAGCAATATATAGAGTCGGTCAAAAAAAATACGCGAAACGATTTTATACATTTTTATCAGGTGATCGACATCCTCATCATTGACGATGTCCAATTTTTCTCTGGTAAATCTGGAACACAAGATGTATTCTTCCATATTTTCAACCACTTGCATCAAAACGGAAAACAGGTCATCATTACTTCCGACAAAGCTCCCGTCGATATGCAAGACATTGAACAACGTTTACTTTCCCGATTCAAATGGGGGCTTTCTGCAGAATTACAAATCCCTGATCTAGAAACTAGAATTTCGATTCTTAAAAATAAACTCTTTAGAGATGGTGTTACCATCGAAGACAATATAATAGATTACGTTGCCAAAAACATTAAAACCAATGTCAGAGAATTGGAAGGCGCCATCATATCTTTGATTGCTCAGTCCTCCTTCAATAGGGTAGATATTGACCTTGATTTGGCCAAAGAGATTGTAAATAAATTCGTAAAAAATACCAAAAGAGAAGTATCAATCGACTACATCCAAAAAGTAGTTTCGGAATACTTCCAAATGGATGTCTCCACGCTTCAATCCAAGACTAGAAAGAGACACATAGTTCAAGCTAGACAACTAGCCATGTATTTCGCGAAAAAATTCACCAAAGCTTCGCTTGCCAGCATTGGCACACAAATCGGTAAAAGAGATCACGCAACCGTTCTCCATGCCTGCAAAACGGTTGATAATTTGAGTTTTACTGACAAGCAATTCAGAAAATACGTTGAGGATCTTAACCAAAAACTTTCGCTTTAAGCTCTGAAAGTGAAAACATCAATTTTAATGGTTTGCTTGGGAAACATTTGTCGTTCTCCCTTAGCGGAGGGTATTTTAAAAAGCAAATTGCCGAACGACCGCTTTAGTGTGGACTCAGCAGGAACAGCTGCTTACCACATCGGCAATTCACCTGATAAAAGAAGTATAGCAGTAGCTGCCCAAAATGGAATAGACATCAGTGATCAGAAGGCCAGAAAATTTTCACAAGATGATTTCAATTGCTTTGATAAAATCTTTGTTATGGATCATGGTAATCTCGATAATATCAGGCAAATGGCATTGACTCCCGATAATTTTAATAAGGTCGCTTTGCTGTTGGGAGAGGATGAGGTTCCCGACCCCTATTATGGAGACGAAAATTGCTTTATGAAGGTTTTTGTTCTTATTGACCGAGCCTGTGATAAATTAAGTGAAGAACTTAAAAAAATAGAGTCATGACGCCCACCTTATATCTTATACCAAACGGTTTGGGTGAAACCTTGCAGCCTGATATTTTTCCCAAACAGATAAAATCCGTAATCGAAAAACTGGATTACTTCATTGTTGAAAATGAAAAAGAGGCCCGGAGATTCATCAAAAAAATCACCCCTAACAAAAAACAATCCACCCTTAAGCTTTTCTCTCTCAATAAACATACATCAATGGAGGATATTATCACCTATTTGAATCCTTGTTTGGAAGGAAACGACATGGGCTTAATTTCTGACGCAGGTTGTCCCAGCATTGCAGACCCTGGTGCAATAATCGTCCAAAAAGCTTATACCTTAAACATCAAGGTAAAACCGTTAGTCGGCCCGTCTTCTATACTATTGGCCATGATGAGTTCGGGATTAAATGGTCAAAATTTTGCCTTTAACGGCTATCTTCCCATCGAGACATTAGAACGCAAAAAAGTTATAAAAAACTTGGAAAATAAATCGCAAAAATGGGATCAAAGTCAAATCTTTATGGAAACTCCTTATCGAAATGAAAAGCTTTTCTTGGATTTAAAACATACGCTCGACCGGGAAACAAAACTTTGTATTGCATATGAGCTTACCCAGCCCGATGAGTTTATCAAAACAATGTCTGTGGGACAATGGAATAAAACAATAATTCATTTTCATAAAAAGCCGGCCATTTTTATCATTCACAAATATGATTAGCGGTAAACCCGATTGCGATCCAGCCAGTTAGTATAGATTTTTTTATTCTTATTATGTTCCCTTCTGTTTTTGGCAAATAAATGATATCCAATATTATTCGGGTTGGCCACAAAATAAAGATAAGGATGTTGCTCTGCATTCAAAACCGCCTTAATGGACGAAATATCAGGCATTGTAATAGGGCCTGGAGGTACCCCCGTATGTTGATAGGTGTTGTAAGGTGACTTAATCTCTAAATCTTTATAAAGAACCCTTTTTATAACCATATCAAAATTTTGAAGTTGGAGTTTCATAGCATATATAACCGTAGGATCGGCCTGTAACTTCATTTTTCTTTTTAGTCGATTGAGGTAAACTCCTGCCACTAGTGGGCGTTCATCCGCCTTTTGACTTTCCTTTTGGACAATAGCAGCTATACTCATCACCTCTAGAGGAGTCAAACCCAACGCAGTGGCTTTATTTTTTCTATCCTCTGACCAAAATTTTCGATAGGATTTCAACATTTTGTCCCTAAAATTTTCTGCAGTAGTGTTCCAAAAAAAATCATAACTGTTGGGCAAATACATTCCCAAGGCATTTTCTTTGGAAAATCCTTTTGCCGCTAAAAAATCCGGATCCAAAAAAGCTTTAAGCAGTGAAATGCTGTCAGGTGCAATTTGTTTTGCCACACGCCCAGCCAAATCTTCTAGACGCTCCTGATTGTTGAAAGTCACCCTAACTGTAAGGCTTTTCCCTCGGAGTGAATTGATGATTTCATTATTATTACTCCCCTTTAAAAGGACAAATTTCCCCGATCTGACTCGTGTGGTATAGCCTTTCTTTTGCGCTGCCACTCTAAAATCTGAAATTGATTTTAAAAAAGGAGCCAAATGTCTTTCTACCTCCGAAAAATCATCGTCCTCGTCTATGAATATATAGACCTTTTTTTTCTCAAAAATCGTATTTTCCCAAAAAAAAGTTTTACCAAACAGGTAAATAAAATAGAGACCAACGGCCAGTCCCATTAAAGTGATGATACTAAGTATTTTTTTTCTATACTTCACGCCATCATTTTTTGATAAATGTTTTCATGGTGATACTCTCCATCATAAAAATTCCAATCCTTTTTTTTTCCTGAAAAAATGTAACCTTGCCCTTCAAAAAGTTGAATACTGACTCGATTCTCCTCAGCAATATTTGCATAAAGCTGGTGTAATTGTAAATACTTTTGGGCATATACAGCGATCAATTGCAGTGCTGCCTTTCCATACCCTTTATTTTGGTATTGTTGTCGCAACACCAACCCAACTCCTGCCCTATGGTGCAAAGGTTCGTATTCAAATAAATCAATAAAACCAACTGCGCCTCCCTCTGGGTTACAAATGGTAAACTTAACTTGACGAACTTCAAAAATATCTTTATGGGCATTGGCAATGTATTTTTGTAATAAATATCTGGAATAGGGTTGCGATCTGTTGGAATACTTCCACAACTTTTCATCATTCTCCAAATTAAATAAGAGATCAATGTCACCGGGCTCTGGGGCCCTTAAGCTTATTATTTCATTTTGAAGTGGAATCATTTATTTATAAACTTACCCGAAAAAACATAAGTGGCAGGACCAATCAATTGGATGTTTTTGTATAATCCCAAATCGGAGATAAACGAGACTTGCAAACAACCACCCAAAGCATTTATATTAATTTTATTTAAAGAGGTTTGTCCTGAAAAATGAACACCGATCGCTGCAGCAACAGCCCCCGTTCCACAGGACAGAGTTTCGTCCTCTACACCCCTTTCATAAGTTCTGATGTTGAACTCCTTTTCATTAACTTTTTCAATAAAGTTGACATTAGACCCACTGTCGAAATAAGGGGCTCCGTATCGAATAGCAGCACCTTTTTTTTTGACGTCAATGGCCGAAACCTGATCAACAAATTCTAAATGGTGTGGGGAACCTGTATCTACAAAAATGGCTGAACCCCTTTTTTGTATTTTAAGTACATCTCCCATTTCGATGCATATCAAATTGTCATTGGTAATTGATCCTTTGTGTATTCCGTCGGAAGTCTCAAAAGTCCCTTCATTAGAAACTATTTGATGTTTATTGGCAAAGGCAAACACACATCTGCTGCCATTACCACAAAGGCTCCCGGGCTGACCATCGGCATTGAAATAGAGCATTTGAAAATCAGAAATAACTGAATCCCTAACCAAAATCAATCCATCAGCTCCAATTCCAAAATGACGATCACAGTATTTTTTAATCAAACTGTGGTCTTGATCCGGAAAATTTTCTTTACGGTCGTCGATGATGATAAAATCATTGCCCGCTCCTTGAAATTTTTCAAATTTAAAATCCATAAATCAAATTTAGGCAAAATTTAATCGTAATTGAATCTGTTAAATACACGTTAAATGAAATATAAATAAAGGATAGAATTTCTAGCTTTGTATAAAATAATATATAATGAATATGAAATCTACATTAAAAACTCTTATGATTGGTGTCGTAAGTGCCCTGATCACTCTGGTCTTTCATGATTATTTCTCGAGGGAGAAAATTGAAATTGTAGAAAATGAAAAGCCTAGCTTAATTCCCACCACCTACAGTTTCAACACCAATAAGGTTGCTGGCGAAATGACAGATTTTACTCGAGCAGCAGAAAAAACTGTGAATGCTGTAGTGCACGTAAAAAACACGAGTATCCAAAAAGGAAATGTTTCTGGTTGGTTGAGACAGTTCTATGGCGATGATTATGATGAAAAAAGAATTGGAACCGGATCTGGAGTAATCGTTTCTCCCGATGGACTAATTATCACCAATTATCATGTGATAGAAAATGCCACCGAAATTGAAGTTACCTCTAACAAGAACATGACTTACATCGCAGAAATCATTGGATCGGATCCAAGTACCGATTTGGCGGTTTTAAAAATAAAATCCGATGAATTATTGCCCTTTATCCCATTTGGTGACTCTGAAGTTGCCCGAATTGGCGAATGGGTGTTGGCTGTTGGAAATCCCTTCAATCTTAACTCTACTGTAACGGCGGGTATCATCAGTGCCAAATCCAGAGACTTGAATGATAGAGACGGTAAAAATCAATCCTTTATTCAAACCGATGCCGCTGTAAATATGGGCAACAGTGGAGGCGCGTTGGTCAATACTGACGGTGAGTTGATCGGAATCAATACCGCCATATCTTCTTTCACCGGTGGTTTTGTTGGCTACTCTTTTGCCGTACCCAGTAATATTGTGAGAAAAATTTTTGAGGATTTGATTGAATACGGAAATGTTCAAAAAGGATTACTTGGGGTTTCCGGTAGTGCTCTTAATGCTGAATTGGCTGAAAAATACGAGATCAACGAAACACAAGGGTTCCTTGTTGGTGAAGTAATCGATGGTATGGGTGCTGCCGAAGCCGGTTTGAAAAACGGTGACATCATCAAAAAAGTGGACGATGTCAAAATCAATACATTTTCCGATCTGACGGGTTATCTTTCAACCAAAAGACCAGGGGAAAAAGTGATGGTCAGTTACAGTAGAGATAATACCAGAAAGAAAATTACCGTTACCCTGAGGAAAACCAATACCACTTTATTCTTGGGTATGTATCTCACCAATATCAATGCCGAACAAAAGGAGTACTTCGACCTAGATCAGGGTGTGGTCATTAAGGAATTAGGCAACCAACGTCTCTATCGCTATGGTATAGACGAAGGGTTTATTATCTTGGAAATTAATAACAATGAAATCAAAGACGTATCGGATGTTGAGGCCATTGATTATGACAGTCTTTCCAGTATTTTGTTCCTGAAACCAAATGGAGAAAGAGAAAGGATCATTTTTGAATAAAACTATCTCTTTTTTTTAATCTTGAAGAGCTGTCCCAAAAGACAGCTTTTTTTTGTACGCAAAGATCAGTAAATCTAAAATTCCAAATTCTAACTCTTTATTATTAAGGCCTAAAATTGATTTCTATTTTTAGCTCGGATTTTTCTTACAAAACTTATAAAAAATTTTGGTAACTGCTTTAATTGTAAAATCTTTGTATTTTATGCAAATAGATATCATCAGTCTTTTCCCGGAATTGCTCACTAGTCCATTTGAAGCCTCCATTCTTAAACGAGCCATAAAATCCCAAAAGGTGGTGGTTCATTTACACAATCTCCGAGATTATGCCCAAAACAAACAAAAACAGGTAGACGATTATCCCTATGGCGGCGGCGCAGGTATGGTGATGCAAATAGAACCCATCGATCGGTGCATACAAAAACTCAAATCTAAAAGGGAATATGACGAAATCATCTATCTAAGTCCCGATGGAGAACAACTCAATCAGAGTATTTCCAATATGCTTTCAACCAAAGTGAATATCATAATCCTTTGCGGACATTACAAAGGAGTAGATCAAAGAGTCAGGGACCATCTAATCACCCGTGAAATTTCGATTGGTGATTTTGTCCTTTCGGGAGGTGAATTAGCGGCTGCCGTTTTGTGCGACAGCATCATTCGTCTAATACCAGGAGTTTTAGGTGACGAGTCTTCTGCACTAACCGACAGCTATCAAGATGGCTTGTTGGCTCCGCCCATCTATACCCGTCCGGCCAATTACAGGGGTTGGGAGGTTCCCAAAATTCTCACTTCAGGTAACACCGGAGAAGTAGAAAAATGGAGAGAAAACCAAGCTGTGGAAAAAACAAGAAACGCTAGACCCGATCTACTTAGCGAATCCGATTGATTTTTTATCCGTTAAACCTCAAACGTATGTTGTTTAAATCAAAAATAGTTTTAAATTTGCACCCAATAAAATCAGAATCAACTCCAAGTTGAAATTGATCAATAGTAATTCAATGGAAGCACTCGTTAATTTTGTTCAAGAAGAATTCATCAAGAAGAAAGACTTTTCAGAATTTTCCTCTGGAGATACTATTACCGTATACTATGAAATTCGTGAGGGAGATAAAGTTAGAACTCAATTCTTTAAGGGAGTAGTTATCCAAATTAAAGGCCAGGGACGTTCCAAGTCGTTTACCATTCGTAAAATGTCAGGAACGATAGGCGTTGAGAGAATTTTCCCACTCAATTTACCGACTATTCAAAAAATTGAAATCAACAAAAAAGGAAAAGTCAGACGTTCAAGAATTTATTACTTTAAACAATTGCGAGGCAAAAAAGCTCGAATCAAAGAACAATAAAATAATCAAACCGCTTTAAAGCGGTTTTTTTGTACTACAAAATCACAAAACAGTGATCATACTATGCTGATCCTTCATTATATTTGTCCAATATTAATTGAAATTTAAATGTCAAAAATTGTTGTCAAAAACCCTGTCGTAGAAATCGATGGTGACGAAATGACCAGAATCATTTGGAAATTTATCAAAGAACAACTAATCCTTCCCTATATAGATGTCGAACTTCTCTACTATGACCTTGGTATGAAGTCCAGAGATGCAACAGAAGATCAAATTACAATTGATGCTGCAGAAGCCATCAAAAAATATAAAGTAGGGATCAAATGTGCTACCATTACACCCGATGAGGATAGAGTTTTAGAGTTTGGACTCAAAAAAATGTATCGCTCTCCCAACGGAACCATACGTAATATAGTTGGTGGAACTGTATTCCGCGAGCCCATCATTATGAAAAATGTCCCCCGGTATGTTCAAGGGTGGACCAAACCCATATGTATTGGGAGACACGCTTTTGGCGATCAGTATAAAGCCACCGATGCTGTAATTACTGGAAAGGGAAAACTCACCATGACCTTTACTCCAGAAAACGGAGGTAAAGCAACCTCTTGGGAAGTTTATAATTTCCAAGAAAACGGTGTTGCCATGAGTATGTACAACATTGAATCTTCCATTTTTGGATTTGCAAGGTCTTGTATGAATAGAGCCCTCGACAAAGGCTGGCCACTTTACTTTTCCACTAAAAACACCATCATGAAAGCATACGACGGTCGTTTTAAAGATATTTTTCAGGAAGTGTTTGACAACGAATTCAAAAATAAATTTAAAGCTGCTGGTATTACCTATGAGCATCGACTAATCGATGATATGGTCGCTGCTGCCATGAAATGGAATGGGGGATTTGTATGGGCTTGTAAAAATTACGACGGTGACGTTCAGTCCGATACAGTTGCCCAAGGTTTCGGTTCTTTAGGACTGATGACATCTACTCTGGTTACCCCTGACGGGGAAATCATGGAAGCCGAGGCTGCTCACGGGACAGTTACAAGACACTTCAGACAACACCAACAAGGTAAAGAAACTTCTACCAACCCTATGGCCTCCATCTTTGCTTGGACAAGAGGGCTGGCACACAGAGGAAAATTAGACAATAACCAAGTCCTGATTGATTTTTGTCAGACCCTGGAAGCTGTTTGTATTCAAACTATTGAAAGTGGCAAAATGACCAAAGACTTAGCATTACTAATTCATAAAAAAGACTTAAATCCCTCACATTATCTGACTACTCAGAAATTTTTGGATGCGATCAAAGTCAACTTAGAAACTGAACTGGGATAGAGAACCAAGTTTTGTTTTAAATATTTTTTTACTGATATGAAATTTGAAAAAATAACAGAAAAAGATTCGGCTTACGATGCTTTAGAGCAAAAATCGGTAAACGAATTACTGTTTGGAATTCACCAAGAAGACCAAAACGCTGTAGAAGCAGTTGGAGGAGTACTCCCTCAAGTAGAACAATTGATTCAAAAAGTAGTGGAACAACTTCAAAACGGAGGTCGTCTCTTTTATATTGGTGCAGGAACCAGTGGACGACTGGGTGTTTTAGACGCCTCAGAATGCCCCCCTACTTTTGGTACTGACCCAGAAAAAGTTATTGGAATCATCGCTGGAGGGGATTTTGCACTAAGGAATTCTATAGAGAATGCAGAAGACGATACTCATCAAGCCTGGAAGGATCTTTGTAAACACAAGATCAATAGCAAAGATATCATCATTGGTATCGCAGCCTCGGGAACTACTCCCTATGTGGTTAGTGGATTGGATCAATGTCAGAAAAATGGGATTCCAACGGGATGTATTACCTGCAATTTTAATGCGCCACTTGCTTCGGTTAGTGACTTTCCCATCGAGGTAGTGGTGGGTCCAGAATTCCTCACTGGGAGTTCACGTATGAAAGCGGGAACCGCACAAAAACTTATCCTCAACATGATCACCACTGCCTCCATGATCCAACTTGGACGTGTGAAAGGAAATAAAATGGTGGACATGAAATTGTCAAATGATAAGTTGGTAGGCCGTGCTGAAAGAATTGTAATGAATGAACTTAAGATTTCTCTTAGGGAAGCCCAAAATCTATTAAAACAGCATAATAGTGTTCGGGCTGCCATAGATGCCTATAACAATTCCTAAGTTGTGTTTTTTGCTTCATGAGTGTCTTTGAATGATTAACACCAATATCTTAAAGTAAAAATTTATTTTTAGCCAAAGCCTCCTTATGCGTCTGTTCTTTTTTATTATTTCTAGTCTATTTATTTATACTTTTCCTCAATCGCATGGCACCCAGGATTGAAAGATAATGCTTAATGAATAAGCCCTCGTTTTAAGAAAATATTAAAAAAAACCACAATCAATTGTATTGACTGGTAACCTATAGCTCTTTACAAAATCTGTTTTTTTACCTTTATAATCAGAAAATATAAAATGAATAAAGCCTTACTCCAAAAAGGATTAAAAAAAATGAGTTTGTTTTTACTCTGTTGTTTTGGTGGGCCATTTATTGTTCATCAAGCCTTTAAAAACCAATCCCACCCTTTATACCTCCCCGTATTGATCTTTGGAATCCTATTGTTGATAATTGCCTTTTATTACGGTTTTTCGGGCATTAAAACTATCGTCAATGCTCTTTTGGGACAACGAAAAACAAAACTCTAAAAATCGATTGCTTGCCAGCAACAGACCCCTTATCTTTGCGCATCATTTAAGACCACTATGATTGAAATTCGTTTTCCCGACCAATCGCTCCGCTCATACGCAGAAGGAACTACTCCTTTTGAAATTGCCCAAGGCATTAGCGAAGGCTTGGCCCGAAATGTCTTGTCTGCAAAATTCAATGATCAAGTTGTTGAGGCTTCCACCCCTTTGTTTGAAGATGGAAAGATTCAATTGTTTACTTGGAAGGACGATCAAGGAAAAAATGCCTTCTGGCATTCATCTGCTCATGTATTGGCTCAATCAATACTGGTACTTTATCCAAATGCCAAACTCACAATAGGTCCCGCCATCGAGAACGGATTCTATTATGATGTTGATTTTGGAGCGCATTCCATTACTGAGAAAGAACTCAAAGACATTGAAAAAAAGTTTTTGGAATTTGCTAGACAAAAATTCGAATTCAAAATGCGATCTGTCTCAAAAAAAGAGGCCTTGGATTTTTATAAGAAAGACGAAAACCCCTATAAAGTTGAACTCATTGAAAATTTAGAGGACGGAACCATTACCTTTTGCGATCATGCTGACTTTACCGATTTGTGCCGTGGAGGACACATTCCCAATACGGGTTTTATCAAAGCCGTCAAACTTCTGAACTTAGCAGGAGCCTATTGGAGAGGGGATGAAAAAAACAAACAACTTACTAGAGTTTACGGTATTTCTTTTCCTAAACAAAAAGATATGACAGCCTTCTTAGAGCTCCTTGAAGAAGCCAAAAAGCGAGACCATAGAAAGTTGGGAAAAGAACTGGAATTGTTTACTTTTTCAAAAAAAGTCGGACAAGGCTTACCCCTTTGGTTACCCAAAGGTGCTGCACTTAGAGGAAGATTGGAAGATTTTCTCAAAGCTGCCCAAAAGAAAGCTGGTTATGAGCAGGTCATCTCACCCCATATTGGAAATAAAGAACTTTACATGACTTCTGGACATTACGAAAAATACGGAGAGGATAGTTTCCAACCTATAGAAACTCCAGCCGAAGGAGAAACATTTCTTCTCAAACCTATGAACTGTCCTCACCACTGTGAAATTTACAATACGCGTCCATGGAGTTATAAAGAATTACCCAAAAGGTATGCTGAGTTTGGAACCGTTTACCGTTATGAACAAAGCGGAGAGCTTCACGGACTCACCAGAGTAAGAGGTTTCACCCAGGACGATGCCCACATTTTTTGTACTCCCGACCAATTAGATCAAGAGTTTAAAAACGTTATTGATCTGGTTTTATATGTTTTCGGATCCCTGGGCTTTGACAATTTTCAGGCTCAGGTCTCCATACGCGATACAAAAAAAACAGAAAAATACATTGGAGATCCCAAAAACTGGGAAAAAGCTGAAAAGGCGATCATCGATGCTGCACAAGAAAAGAACTTGGATTTTGTGATCGAAGAGGGGGAAGCTGCCTTTTATGGCCCTAAACTCGATTTTATGGTCAAAGATGCCTTAGGAAGAAAGTGGCAATTGGGTACCATTCAGGTAGATTACAACCTCCCTGAAAGATTTAAACTAACCTACAAAGGCAATGATAATGAACTTCATCGTCCAATTATGATTCACCGCGCTCCCTTTGGCAGTTTAGAACGGTTTGTCGCCATTTTATTAGAACACACTGGAGGAAATTTCCCACTTTGGCTCTCCCCTACTCAAGTGAACTTATTGAGTGTGAGTGAAAAACACGAAAAATACGCTCAAAAAGTTTTAAATTTCCTTG
>CAJVZM010000048.1 GCA_913020475.1 uncultured Flavobacteriaceae bacterium | reverse complement strand
ACATTAAAGACAAGATCAAAATTTATAGTGATTATCGAAAGATGCTAGAACAAAAAGATATTGATGTGGTCTACATTGGAACACCCGATCATTGGCATGCCCTAATGATGATCGAAGCCGCAGCAGCAGGTAAAGATGTTTATGTTGAAAAACCCATTGGAAATTCCATTGCAGAATGTGAAGCTATGGTAGCTGCCCAAAAAAAATACGGCAGTATTATTCAAGTGGGTCAATGGCAAAGAAGTACTACCCATTTTCAGAATGCTATGGCATTTGTTCATAGTGGAAAATTGGGTCCTATCAGAACTGTTAAAATCGGCTGCTACCAGGGATGGATGCGACCACAACCTAAAGTAGCCGACAGTGACCCTCCAAAGGGAGTTGATTATGATGCTTGGCTCGGACCAGCCCCCAAGAAATCTTTTAATGCCAGTCGTTTTCATTTCCATTTCCGTTGGTTTTGGGATTATGCCGGCGGATTGATGACAGATTGGGGAGTACACTTATTGGATTATGCCTTGATAGGAATGAAGGCTTCCGTTCCAAAGTCTATCGTTGGCTTGGGTGGAAAATTTGCCTACCCTGGTTTGAGCCAAGAAACCCCCGACACCCTAACTACGCTCTACGAATTTGATCAATTCAATTTGGTTTGGGATTCTGCCATGGGTATAGACAACGGTCCATATGGGAGAAGTCATTCTATTGCTTTTGTAGGAAATAATGCAACACTGGTTGTCGATAGGAGTGGCTGGGAAGTCATAGAGGAGAGAAAAAGTCAAAACAAAGTGCTAATCCCCCTTCAAAAAAAATCCAATAATGGTCATTCAGAACATCAGTTCAACTTCATGAAAGCCATCAGAGAAAACAAACCGGAAATTTTAAATTGTAATGTTCAAGCCGCTGCCCACGTTGCTAAAGTTGCACAAATGGGTAATATTTCTTTCAGAGCCAATCAAAAATTAAATTGGTCGGCTGAAAAAAATCAGTTTGAAGATCAAAAAATTAATGAGGCATATCTTTCCAAAGAATATTTCAACGGATATCAACTCCCCAAATTAGACTAATGTATTAAATGAATAAAATACTATCCTATGCGCCGGGAAGGGTGTGTCTGTTCGGAGACCACCAGGATTATCTTGAACTTCCTGTTATCGCTTGCGCAATTGATTGCATAATGCAAATCGATGCCGAAGAAAACGGAAAGGACCACTTTGAGATCAGCATGCCTGATATGTGTAAACAAACAACTGTTCTGCTAGAGCCAGATTTTAGTAAAATTGAAAGAGGAGATTTTCTGAAAATCGCACTAAAAGTACTACAAAAAAGAAAGATTATTCCTACAAAGGGATACAACCTCAAAATCACAAGTAAAATTCCCATCAATGCAGGTTTGTCTAGTTCTTCAGCTTTGACGATTGCTTGGTTGCAGTTTCTGATAGCCGCTTTTTCGAACCGGTCTTTTTCCCCAAAAGAATTGGCTCTTCTGGCCTATGAAACTGAGGTAATAGAGGAAGGTTCCTCAGGGGGAAAAATGGATCAATTTACCATTACCATTGGCGATACAATTTATTTAGATACGCATACGGATAAAGTTCAATGTTTTAAGGGTTTGAATTTAAATTTGATAGTAGGAGTTTCGGGTTTATCCAAAGATACTTATGGAACCCTCAGCCAATTGAAGAGTAATGCATGGAAAGCCATTCACCAAGTTAAATCTCAAAAACCGAACTTCGATATTGCTTTAAGTAAAGTTACTGACCTTAAGGAAAACATAAAATATGTTGAGACAGATCTCAAGCCTTATTTCTACGCGGCAATATGTAATCATGATATTACAAAAAGGGCATTAAAAATCCTGCAACAAGAATCATTAAACATTCACGTTTTGGGAGAGTTAATGAACGAACACCACCTTCTGCTCAAATCTTATCTCAAAATCACCACTCCATTAATAGACAAAATGATAGATGCAGCCAATAATAACGGAGCTTTGGGTAGTAAAATTGTTGGATCGGGAGGAGGCGGATGTATTATTGCCATTGCCCAAAAACAAAAACAAAAACAAATCATTGAAGCTATCAAAGCCACAGGAGCAGCCGATGCTTTTGAGGTAAACATTACAAAAGGAGCTTCTTTAAATTAAATTTTAATGGCCAACAACATCGTTATTCTTGCTGGAGGAGCTTCCTCTAGAATGAAAAGATCGGTTGATAAAAATTTATCTTCCGAAAAAATCGCTCAAGCCAATCAACTTAGTAAAGGTTTAATTCAATTAGCAGGAAAACCTTTTCTAAGCTATTTGTTGGATAATATTTTAAAAGCAGGATTTGAGAATGTCTACATCATTACTGGAGAAAATTCCAAAATGTTTCGTGCAGCTTTTGAAAACAATCTCAATTTCAAAGAGCTTAACATACAATTTGCCAACCAATACATTCCACAAGGTAGAGAGAAACCATATGGGACAGCCGATGCCTTATTACAGTGTCTCGATCAATATCCCAATTTAAAAGAAGATACCTTTTGTGTTTGCAACAGCGATAATCTATATTCTTACTATGCATTAAAAACACTCAAAGAAGCTCCCGCTAGTCAGGCGATTTTAGCTTATGATATTGATAAACTAGAATATCCAAAAGAGAGAATTTCGCAATTTGCAGTTATGAGGTTTGATGATAACTATAATTTGAAAAGTATAATTGAAAAACCTGAATCCTCTAAAATAGATAGTTATACCGATCAAGATGATAAAATCAGAGTTAGCATGAATATTTTTTTGTTTGATGGTAAATTATTTTTTAAACACTTGAAAAATTGCCCTGTCAATCCCATCAGAGATGAAAAGGAATTACCCACTGCTTTGATGAATATGATTGGTGATAATATAGGTGTTTTAGGAATTCCAATTGCGGAACATGTTCCCGACTTAACTTCCAAGAACGACATTGCTCAGCTAGAAAAGTATCTTGGTAAACAATAAATTATAGCCAATCAATTTCATATCCCCGTTTGGTATAGGGAAAAAATTATAATGACTGTACTCCTGTTTAATCGTTTTTAATGGAAATAAAAATCTAGTTAATGAACGCTAAAATTCATATAGATACCAATATATAAACTGATATTCTAAAAATGAATCACGTCAACTCACAATAAATCGAAACCGATCAAAAAAGCAAACACAGCAACTAGAGAAGGAACTTTAAAATGATTCAACAATAGAAACAACAACAGTAGTCTCAAAGTTAATTAAGAGTTTCTTTAATACTTGAAAATTTTAAAGTCATCTCATTTCACTTTATATTTGTTTGAATAATTATTATTTCATTTTTTAACAAAATTAAAATGGCAAACCACTTATCATTCAGATCAGGTAATCCAGTACTTAGCAAAAATACTTTTAAAAGCAGTACAGATGTCTCGCAAACCATGACCATAAAAGGAACGGTAAATAAAACAGCCATGAGTTTGCTATTGCTGGTGGGAACAGGTTATCTGACCTTTAACACTATTAATCCTGGCCTACTAATTGCATGCGGAATTGGAGGGTTTATTATAGCCATAATAACGGTATTTAAAAAGGAATGGGCACCCATCACTGTTCCCCTATACGCCATATTAGAAGGAGCTCTGCTGGGGGGGATTTCTTATATGTACAACAGTCTCTATGATGGAATTGTTACAGATGCAATTTTCCTTACCGTAGGTATATTATTATCACTACTGGTTGCCTATCGTTCAGGTTATATTAAGCCCACTGAAAATTTTAAATTAGGAATATTTGCAGCAACAGGTGGTATAGCCATCGTTTACTTAGTCAACTTTGTAATGGGCTTTTTTGGTTCAAGTATGGGTGTTATGCAAATCGACAATGCTTCTCCCATGAGTATTGGTTTTAGTGTAGTAGTGGTTATTATTGCTGCTCTTAATTTAGTTTTAGATTTTGATTTTATAGAGGAGGGTGCTGAAAAAGGAGCTCCCAAATATATGGAGTGGTATGGTGCTTTTGGTCTTTTGGTGACGCTTATATGGCTTTACCTTGAAATTCTAAGACTTTTGGCAAAGCTCAATTCCAGAAAATAATCTTAAAAGATTCGTCCTTTTTTCAGTAATTGACACCCTATTTATTGTAGTTTAAGAGGTTAGTTTTTACTTTATAACAAAAAAATAATTTTTAATTATAAATGATTCCTTCATCACTTTAAAACACTCAATCGTGTGAAAGTACTTCTTATTAGCCAAAATATCTATATTCATCTAGATAGGAAGGCTAAACGAAAAAGTAAACTATTGGTTCTAAGCCTTGGTAATTTACATCCTCACACCCACAACAATCCAATCGCTAAGGTTTAAAAAAGTCTTGCTCTTCGATGACCATAAAATTACCGTCCATAGACGAATCGTAGAAAAAGGTAAACGAATGACGCTCTCCATAATTGATTACTGTCTTTTCAAGATCTTCAAAGTAGAACTCCTTAGATTTGTATTGAAGATAAATTCTTGAAATAGGCAATCCGGTAAACAAATACTCTTCATTGTTTCGGATATAAATATGATTTAGATATTTTTTGTATTGATCTCTGACACAAACAATAATATCGTGATCTACAGTATTTTTAACCAGTAAAAAAGTATTGGAAATGGGAACGGTGACATCAGGAGGAAAACGATTCGCAAAGGTTTTGTCTCCAGTTTTACCTCTTTGTGCCTCCATAGAAAGCGGAGTAAAAAGTATCGTTGCTAAAAATATATATTTAAAAAACGGAACCACATTTAACGAATTAAACAATTAAATCTAATTACTTTTGCGGTACTTTCAAAGACTATATCAAAAATTATAGATTAATAGGTCCTAAGAAACTGACGATTTTATCGATCACAATATCCGTTCTCAAAATCCTTCGGTGCCCCAACCCCTTGGTGACAAATAATTTTCCCTTCTGGAGGTTTTTATTAATATTGATAGAATTGTAAAGTTCTACCTCTCTATCATTTTCGTCGTGGATTATCAATGTTTTAGAAATAATGGATTGGGCAGAGATTGAAGTAGAAAACTCAGAAATATCTTTCTTCATTTTTCGGAAAAAGTAATTATACATCAGATTTTGCGCCTTTTTTCCCAACCTGATCATCTCATAGTATTTTTTAAACAAATCCGTGATCCGATCAAAGGGACTAATCAATATTAATAACTTTATTTCTGGATGGCGGGCGCATACATAAGTACATGAAAAGCCGCCTCCAGAGTGCCCTAAAATTATATCAAAAGTACCCCAACGATTTAACAATGTCTCCAAGCAAACAATAAATTCTGAAAGATTGGTCGTTACTCCCTGTGATTTTCCGTGAGCGGGGGCATCAAAAGCATAAACATCAAAGTTCAAACCTTTTAATTCCTCTACGATTTTATAAAAATTAGAAGCTCTCCCACTCCATCCATGCACAAGCATTATTTTGGGTCCCTTTCCCTTCCAATGATAACAACAAATAGTTTTTCCTAGTTTTTTTATATTGAAAAATGATATTTGAGCCTGAGACAAAATAGGAATTTCTCGGTCTTGAATTTTATACCTAAAGGGTTTAGAGAAAAAAAATGCAGCCAAACGCATACTTAGGTAAGGATGAAAGAACTCTAAAACCCTCAATGAAAAAATAAAAGAAGGCGGAAGAACGATACCTTGGTTGTCATTTCTCAGCTTATCCATGTCAATTAATTCCTTTTTTTAAAATGACTTAATTTCAAATATAATTTTATAAACTTATAAATCAAATGACTACCAAATTTGTTTATTTAAGGATTACTTTCAATTGTACATTAATTTGTTCACATTGATGCAGTTACAAAAAAATATCATAAATTCATGTTATTATTAACTTATACTATTTTTATGAAACCTTTTAAATTTACAATACTCATTCTAATAAGCGTACTAGTCCTCTCCTGTGAACAAGCAGTGAAGTCAGCCCCGGAAATTGATTTAACAACTTACAAACTCAATTTGGCTACCGCCCAGAAGTTCCTCGCCGCTTTTTCCAGCGAAGATATAGAAAGCCAAAAGCCACTTATATGCCCAGGAATCACACATTATTCTCCCTTTTATGGAAGTGAACCATCTAAAATGGATGGTTTTTTAGCAGCAAGCAAGGCGTGGATGGATAATTTTGATGAAATAACCTATTCCGATGCAAAATGGTTCCCGGGAACAGATCAATCGGGAAAGCCTGACGGTTCGGTAATGACCATGGGAAAATGGACTTCTACAAACACTGCTACAGGGAATGTAATTAATATTAATGCCTTTCATACTTTTGTCTTCAACGCAAAAAATCAAATTCATGAAGCAAGAGACTACTTTGATGCCACCGGTGTAATGGCTGCAGCTATGAAAGTAGAGTAATAAGATTCATCTACAAAAAACAAAGCTCTTCTCCTAAAAAAGAAGAGCTTTGTTTTTTTTGATTTAAATGGTAGACAAAAACTCTTTTATGCAAAAAAGAATTTTAATACTGCTAATCACTTCATTAGTGATTATGGGGCAAACCAAAAGTGTAAATAGTTTTTCATTCAATTGTTTGGCTATCAATTATTTCCCCACTTGGTAAGATGGAACATAATTTTTAAATTTATGTTTATTAATAAAATCAAAACGTAAAACCAGCAATATAAGCTCATGATGAAGAGGAGTGTGATAATGGCGATTGCTTTTACAGCTGGATTGTTTGGGCTACTTCTAATCCCTATCGATGGTAATATAGACAACAATTTTGTTTTTTTTCTTGGAAGATTTCACCCAATAATTCTCCATTTACCCATTGGAAGTCTGATGGTGCTACTGGTGATGGAAATCATCAATAAATTTCGTCCAGAACTAAATTTAGATGCTGCTTGTAGGATTCTACTTTGGTTTTCGGTGGTCAGTATTATCCCTACCATCACTCTTGGTTTCCTCTTGGCTTCAAGTGGAAGTTATGAAGATGAACTGTTGAATTTTCATAAGTGGTTGGGTTGGTTTACGGCTTTGATTTGTATTTGGCTGGTAGTTTTTCGTCAAAAAAAGTCGACCAAGTCCAAGGGATTATCTGGCTTTTATTATCCTTTTCTATCCATCAATGTAGTAATGATGTCATTGGCTGGCCATTATGGAGGGTCTCTGACCCATGGGGAAGACTATTTGATTAAGTATATGCCTTTGGCATTGAAAACCTTCTTGAATATCGACAATACGGATGATAAATACTTGGTCATCAATACTGTAATTGATTCTAGTTCCAAAGAAGCTTTATATTACAAAAATAACATCAGACCCATCGTGGAAAAATACTGTTTCGAATGCCATGGTGAGGAAAAACAAAAGGGAGACATGCGATTGGACACTTTGCATTGGAGCATGATCAATGGTCTTGATGCGGAAAGATGGCACGCTGCCCTAAACGTAATAAATTTAGGGGAAATGCCTCCCAAAAAAAAGCCACAGTTAAAAAATGAAGAGCGTCAAAAATTAGTCAGTTGGTTGTCTGAAAATCTAGATAAAGCTGCCATCGCCAAACGGAAGGACGATAAAAGGGTAATGCGAAGGTTGACTAAAGTCCAATATAGCAACAGTTTAAAAGAATTACTAGGGGTAAAGGTTAATTTTGGCGATGTTTTACCAAACGATGGAAAATCAAAAATGGGATTCAGCAATAATGGGAACATCCTACAAACTTCGGCCCTTCACTTAGATTACTATCAAAAAATAGCTAGAGAGGCCCTAGATAAAGCTATTGTTTTTGGAGACAAACCGCAATCCAAAAGATATAAAGTCACATTAGGAAAAAATTTAGGGTGTGGAAATTCAGGTGCTGAGTTTGGAGGCTATCAGACGGCTCCAGTCAACAACGAAGATTTAGTGGTAGAAATCCTTGATGATCATGGAAATCCGCTTGTAAGCGCCAACGACTCTGAAGAAGATCAACTGACCCAAATCAAGAATAAGATTGGCATTGGTATGAGAGGTTCAGCCAGTAATCGTTACAATATAGTCAATGAAGGTATGGTGTTGAATTCAGCACTTCCTGCCAAAGAGATTACCCCAAAGTCTTGGCAAGGCCCCTCTCCAAATTTAAAATTATTAATCAAAGAAGATTTCCCAAGGACTGGTGATTTTGCTTTCAGAGTAGAAGCCTCAAAAGGCTATCATTCTTCAGCTATCGAACGTATAATTGATTTGAGAAGTGATCAACCTGCAAGCCTATCTTCAAAATCTATAAATATAGTGGCTAAGGATCTTTATTATTCCAACGATTTTGTGTTAAAAAACAAACGGTGGTTGATACCCAAAGATGTGGCCAAATATGTAGACACTAAATTTACCTACCACATCCCCAAATCTGGTTTTTATCAGGTTGATTTGGTTCATCCATATGTAACTGACGACGCGATGCCCTCCTATAGAATAAGTCTTCTAGGGCGAAAAAAAGAAGGTGTCATAGGAAAACGCATAAATATGGATGTTACCTTAAAAAATAAAGAAAAAATTACAACGCCCATAACATTAGCCTATCTGACTGAAGGAAAACATCAAGGAACAATAGGGGGGAAATTCTTTGTTGGATTCAGTAATATTTCTATCACCCCATTGGCAGAGGATGATCCTCTTCCCAAAACACTTGAGAGGGAATCTATTAAAGACAATGCCACTTATACAAATGTCAATCCCTCAATCCAGGTATTTGCTGGTTCTCGAACAGATGACGGTATGGATTACAAGACTTTTTCAAAATCAATAGAGGTGAATGCATCCCTAGGGCAAATTCAGAATTTTGAATTTACTGGCAGGTTAGAAAACCTTCCCATTCCATTGGGTAGTAATGATGTAAGTGGTGATTTGGCCAACATCTTTACTGTAGGCCTTTGGAACAATCACTTAGTAAAAGAAAGTAGTCTAAAAGGCCCGCCACTGCTTATAAAATCTGTGGAATTTGAAGCACCCTACTATCCTGTTTGGCCTCCGAGAAGTCATAGCAATATCTTTTTTAACTCTCCTAACAAAGCTAATACAGAAACCTATGCAGAGGAAGTTATCAGTCGTTTTATGCAGCGCGCTTTCAGAAGACCAGTCGATTTTCACGAACTGAATCGATACATGAGTTTTTGGGAAAACATTAAAAACGACTTTGACAGATTTGAGGATGGTGTAAAGGAGGTTTTAATTGCTGTATTGTGTTCTCCTAATTTTATTTACCTATATGAACCGGAAATTCCCGAGTTGAAGGAAACAGAAGATCAATTTTATTTAGCCTCACAACTTTCCTATTTTTTATGGAACTCACCTCCTGATCAAACACTTACCGATTTGGCAGAATCAGGATATTTATACAGTGAATTATCAGAACAAATTGACCGGATGATTGACAGTCCTAAGATTTCCGAACTGGTCAATTCGTTTTCATTCGAATGGTTGAGATTGGATCGACACAAAAATATGGATGTTGATGTTGATAATTATGAAGATTTTACACGATTTGTTAAGGAAGACATGTTGAATGAGACTTACCATTTTGTTCAATATGTTTTGAAAAATAATTTGAGTATTATGAATTTTATTGATTCGGATTTTGCCATGCTCAATCAGAATCTTGCAGAGTTCTATGACATTGATGGCGTAAAAGGAAATGAATTTAGGCCAGTAGAACTCTCAGAAAATCAAAAGAGAGGGGGCTTACTTTCTCAAGGCTCTTTTTTGAGTGGACACTCTGATGGTGTTCAGGCCCATCCAATTAAAAGAGCTGTTTGGTTAAAAGAAAAAATATTGGGAGACCATCCACCTCCACCCCCTCCCAATGTACCCGAATTGGATCCCGAAACACCAGGTTTTGAAAACCTAACCCTTAAAGAACAGTTATTCCTTCACAGAAATAAGGTTTCTTGTATGGATTGTCATCGTAAAATCGATCCTTATGGTGTAGTCTTTGAAAATTACGATGCTGTTGGACGATTTCGATTAACCGTAAAAAACAAACCAATTGACGTAAAATCAAAATTACCTGATGGGACAGAAGTTGTTGGTATACAGGGTATTAAAGATTATATTTTAAAATTAAAAAAAGAAAAATTCACAAAATCATTGGTCGAAAATCTTTTAGCTTACGCACTTGGACGTGATATTGGTTTTGCAGATGAAGAAGAAATTAATAATATTGTAGAGGAAGTCATTGAGGACGATTACCGATTTAGAACCGTAATTGAACAAATTATCCTCAGCCCATCCTTCTATAAAAAAGAAGAAGGTTGGTTTAATAAAATAGCTGGGAAGTGAATAGAAAATCATGGTATTTGGATCGTCGAACCTTTATCAGAGGATTAGGGGTTAGTTGTATGTTGCCTTTTTTTGAAGGCATGGCTATGACCAGTTTTTCTAAGTTTACAGAGCCTAAATCTCCCAAAAGACTGTGTTTTCTATACTTTCCAAATGGGGTGGGTTTGCCCCCGAAAGAAAGTATTTACCACAAAAAATGGAATTGGTTTCCTATTGGTGAAGGAACCAACTATCAATTGACAAAAACTTTAAAACCATTATATCCACACAGAAGTGATATGTCAATCATGGGTGGGCTCAGTCATCCCTATAGCCGAAATGTACTAGGTCATATGGCGGGAGATTCCTTTTTGACAGGAGGAGATTTACGGGGTGAATACAAAAATAGTATTTCAGTAGATCAAGTTGCTGCGGAACAATTAAGCCAATACACACGTTTCCCTTCTTTGATATTGTCAACAGATGGTGGTGTAGGCTACAAATCAAGAACATCCACACTTTCTTTTAATTCATCGGGTAGACCTATTCCTTCGGAACACAGACAACGTGAAATATTTGAGCGTTATTTTTCTCCCGATGGCGGAGCTCCATCAAACGAAAGACGAAAAAGCATTCACCAAGGTAAAAAGATAGTCGATTTGATCCTGGAGGACAGTAAGACCTTGAAAAAACGTCTTGGATCGAATGATAAAGTCAAATTAGATGAATACTTAACCTCACTTGATCAAGTAGAAAAACAACTCAGTCGAAACGAGCAGTGGTTGGACATCCCAATGAAAAAATTTGATGCCAGTTTAATTAATCTTGATGTTGATCCTACTTCGGCCCCTGAAGATTATGTAAGATCTATGATGGATTTGATGATTCTTGGCTTTCAGACGGATGCGACAAGAGTCATCAGCTATATGATGGCACGCGAAGACGGTATGGGATTCGGCGATAATTTCCCAAAAATAGCATTGGGTCTTCAAGGACATCACACAATTTCTCACGACAATGCTACTGGACATTGGGAGGATTGGGGAAGATTAGATCGATGGTATGCTAAACAGTTTTCTTATTTCATGGATAAGATGAAAAACACCAAAGACATTCATGGTTCATTGCTGGACAATACTCTTATACTTTATGGAAGTGCATGTAGTACAACGCACAATGCTAGAAATTGCCCTTTAATTTTAGCCGGTGGTTCAAATTTGGGAATTAAACACGGTGCCTTTACAAAATTTGAGGAAAAAGATGAACGTTTGTCTAATCTATTTTTGAGCATGTTAAATAAATTAGATATAGAATCAGAAAGTTTTTCAGACAGTACAGGTAAACTATCCACACCTATTTTATAAAACCCTAATCAAGTTATAAGGTTCATATGATCAAATTCAATTCGTAAGGATTTTATTAAGAATCTCCATTTTGTCAAAAAAAATTTGATCCTCAACATTGAATTTTTTCTGTTCATTCTTATTAGTGTATATTAAAACATCAAAGCCACCTGCTATTGCCGCTTGAACTCCAATGGGGCTGTCCTCAATTACTACACAATCTTTCGGTAGAAAACCCATTTGTTTTGCAGCGTGGACGTATATAGTTGGATCGGGTTTCCATTTGCGGATGTCATAACAACTAAAAATTCGATTTGAAGGAAAAAATGAAATCAAATCTACCTTGGCCAGGTTTAAATTTATTTTTTCTCTAGGACCGCTTGAAGCGACACAGAAGGGTATAGTAATTTTTTTTAAGACATCGTGAATCCCATTGATGGGTTGTAGGTCTGCTTGAAAAGCGGAATAGGTTTTGGCTCTGAATTCTTTTTCAAAATCATCGGGAATTTCCGTTTTGGCTTTTTCGCTCAGGGATTCTACGATA
>CAJVZM010000047.1 GCA_913020475.1 uncultured Flavobacteriaceae bacterium | reverse complement strand
AAGTTATTACTCCTATTGGAGATGGGTGGATTATTGGTATTTATTATGACTATATAAGTTAAAATAATGAAAGATTTATTATTAATGTATTTAAATATATTACTATTGTATTGAAAAATGTTGTTAATACAATTGTTTTGGCTTTAGTAATTGTTCGTCCTTTGCCCTGCCATGCTTAAATTGGTTTTTTCATTTGGTTTAATATGGTTATTTGTTTTTTATGGTATGGTCAAAGGCGTTCAATTATATTAAATAAGATAAAAAATAAAATTAATGATAAACTTTCCGTAACCTAAAGATTTGATTTTTTATACTTCAATTGACTGACTAACATCTCTGCACAATTTTTTCAGCTTCTTTTATCGTTCTGAAAACAGCCATATTCCTTTCAAACCCTAGAACTCAAAAAATCTTCCTATTTTAATGGAAAAGATTTAAGTTTTAAAATAAAATGCATAGTAAGACAAATCGATTGTTGATCCTAATTTTACTATTGTTGGTTTCAGCTTGTGGTTCCTCAAGCGAAAAAAACCAAAAATACCTTTTTAGGGCAAGTTTATTGGTAAAGGAAAATCATACTTGGTATAAAGCCTTTATACATTTTGGAAAGCTAATCGAAAAACGCTCCAACGGTCGTTTAATATTGGAAGTTTATCCATCAGAACAGTTGGCCAAAGAACTCGAAGCAATCCGTTTAATCAAAGCAGGAGTCATTGACATGACCATCTCTGCAGGCTCCTTGACCAATTTTGCCGAAATACTCACCTTTTCCGATATGCCTTTTTTACTCAAAGACACCCTTGCAATGCATAAACTTATAAATAGCCCAATTGGAAAGAGAATAGAAACGGAGATGATAGAAAAAATAGGACTACGTCCCTTGGGTTATTTCCAAAGAGGGGAACGACATTTGACCTCCAACCGACCTATTAAGCACCCCGATGATCTGCAAGATTTAATAATTAGAGTACCCAACGCACCTTCCTATGTAGTGGCATGGAAAGCATTGGGTGCCAAACCCACCCCTATGGCTTTTTCGGAAGTGTTTTCCTCCCTTCAACAAGGAACCATTGAGGCGCAGGAAAATCCTTTTGCCATGATTAAAAATGCTGGATTTAGTGAAGTCCAAAAATACCTCAACCTTACTGGGCATTTGATAACTTGGGGGTATCCACTGGTGGGGGAAAAACAATTCCAAAATTTGCCAAAAGATCTTAAAACTATTTTTTTGCAAGCAGCCAAAGAAATGCAAGTTTACGAGCATAGATTATTTCTAGAGAATGAATTAAAAGTCCAAAAACAATTAAAAGATAAAGGGATGATTTTTGTCGAGGTGGACAAAATTTCCTTTATGGAAAATGGGGAACAAGCCGTTTATGAAAGTTTATCGCCCGAGATGCAAGAGATTTATAAATCCATAAAAAAAATCACTCAATGATTTTTAAATTTTTTTTATCCAAGTTTTTAAAATACGGAACACTGATAACAAGCCTGGGATTTGTCATTACTGTATCCCTTCAGATTTTCGCAAGATTTTTACTCAGCGATGTCCCTCCTTGGACCGAGGAAGCTTCAAGAATTTTATTCATCTATGCCATAGCATTTGCAAGTGGATTGGCCTATCGAGCTAATTACTTTATTTTTTTAGAAGCTTTTTACACAGTTTTTTCTGAGAAGCTCAAAAAAATAATAGACCTCATCTCACCTTTGATGAGCCTTGTCTTATTTGGATTTTGTGCCTATTACACCGTGCCAATGATCAAAATGGGAATGGACGAATATTCTCCCACGCTCCATGTCATAATGGCCATTCCTTTTTTGAGTATTTTTATTTTGAGTTTCTCCCTGAGTTACTTCAGCTTTTTGGGTCTCATAAATAAAATTAAATTTTGGAAATCATGATCCTAACGCTAATCACTGTTTTCGTTGTTTGTCTTTGCTTTCGTTTTCCCATTGCATTTTCTTTGGGTTTGTCCTGTTTGGTTTACTTTTTTTTTAAAGGCACTCCACTGGTGGTTCTTCCTCTAAAGATGTATGCAGGAATTGATGTTTTTGTCTTACTTAGCATCCCCGGTTTTATTATTGCGGGGAATCTTATGAACCAAGGAGGGTTAACCGATAAAATCATTAATTTTTGTAACTATCTTTTGGGGCATGTCAGGGGTGGGCTTTCCTATGTTAATATTACTGCCTCCATGCTATTTGCCGGCATTTCTGGTACTGCCATTTCTGATACGGCCAGTTTGGGAGCTGTGATGATTCCCGCCATGAAAAAAGAAGGATATGAAGTTGATTTTTCTTGCGCAATTACCGCTGCCTCTTCAACTGTCGGTCCCATTATACCTCCCAGTTTACCCATGATAATTGCTGCTACATTGAGTGGTCTTTCGGTAGGGAAACTTTTTCTCGCTGGTGCTATCCCTGGACTTTTATTAGGCTTAGGATTAATGTTAGTTGTATATTTTGTTGCCAAAAAAAAGAATTACCCCAAACATGAGAAAAGTTCCTTAATGCAAATCTTGAAAAGCTTTATTGATGCTTTTTGGGCTTTAATGATGACCATGATCATCCTATTTGGCATCATTGGCGGTGTATTTACCCCCACAGAGGCTTCAGTAGTAGCGTTACTTTACGCCCTATTTATTGGGATATTTGTCTATAAAAAACTAAACCTTAAAAACATTTCTGTGGTCATTTTGGATTCCATGAAAACCACTGCCTCACTGATGGTATTGGTTGGTTTTGCCAATCTATTTGGTTTCATCCTCATTACCGAACAGATCCCCCAACGCATCTCCGACCAGATTCTTTTATGGACAACCAATAAATACGCCGTTCTTTTATTAATCAATTTATTATTGATTATTGTTGGTACTTTTATGGAAACCATTGCCGCCTTATTAATATTATTTCCAATACTACTCAAGGTCGCAATAGCTGTAGATATTGAACCTATGCACTTCACTGTTATTGCTGTTTTGAATTTAATCATAGGACTTACCACACCTCCGGTAGGGGTGTGTTTATTTGTGGCTTCCAGTATTGGAAAAACCTCAATTGGAAAAGTCAGCCGGGCTGGCTTGCCTTTTTTGGCAGTCAGTCTTTCGGTATTGGTCTTGGTATCCCTTTTTCCTGAGCTCTCTCTTTTCTTACCCAAATTGATTATGGATTAGCCTACCCTCTGTAACAGATTATTAGCCACGTAAGGGATATAAAGTAATACCCTCACTAAAGCACTGAAGTTTTGAATATATTGAATACTTACATGCTACCATCATTGATCCAGCGATCTCACAGTCTATCGTTTAGGATTACTCCACAGACTAGATTTAAAAAACAAAAAAATAGCTGTAACTATATAGCCCGGTTTTTGGGTTTTTTGTTGGGGATTCTGCCAAAATTTCCAGAACCATCATAGTCAACCGTATCCGTTTCAATTTTGGAACGCTCTTTAGACTTACTTTCTTTATTATTGAAAAAAACACCTAATAAAAAAAGAAAAAAGACAATGAGGCCTAATGCAAAAATAACGGTTACACTCATTATTTGGTAATTTGTTTAATGTAGGCTCCGGCAGCCAAAATTGAGGGCACCCAAATACCTACATATAGTCCTTCCGACTGTTGACCAGTGAACCATAAGTAAACTGAAAACAGGAAGCTTACAAAAGCAGCCACTAGAATCAGATAGTCAGACCGATTCATTGTTGATCAGTTTTTTTGGGCCTAAAGAATTCCTCATCGGTTTTTATCCAGACAAAATCGCTAGTCACTTTTTCAGTTTGCGGGTTGTAAAAAACCTCTAAATATTTCAGTCTTTTGACTTCTTTAACCTTGACTTGTACAATAAAATTGTGGTGGTGATATTTATCAAAAGGACTGATAAATGAAGTGTAGGAATCCCAAATTATATTGCGGGTATATTCTACATTATTGAATTTTGACTTTACAAAAGCCCTAATTGCCTTGTTTATTTCTTGAACGTTTATGGGAATAATTTCACTATCCTTAAGGTTTTTCTGCTCCATTACATCAAGAAAACCTTGGTGTTCAGAAATAAAATTATCTAAAGCTGGTTTTTGTTCTTGATTGGAGATGCCTAGTTCAATTAAATCTGCGGCATTGTCTTTCTTTTCCTCTTTTTCGTCGATTAAATAGAATTCTTCGTCTTCAGGAATCCATTCAAAATCTCCTTTAACCTTCTTGACAAAAGGATTGTAAATCACCTCCAAATACTTTAAACGTTCCAAATCATTTACCTTTACTTGTGCAATAAATGTATGATGGTGATAAATATCAGAAGGACTCAAAAAAGTTTTGTAAGAATCCCAAATGATGTTTCTGGTAAATTCTACAATCTCTGGGTAGCGCTCTTCGACGAAAAAGCGAATCTTTTTATTAATCTCCTTGATGTTTATGGGAGTAATCTCCCCAGCTTCATTTTCTTCAAAACCATCGTGTTCAACGATAAAATCTTCGATTTTGACACGTTGCACTTGAGCAGAAACCGTTGTACTATAAATAAAAACAAATAAGATGAACAATGAAAAGAAACTAAACTTCATAATAAATTGATGTTTTTTAATTTTCATTAAATATACTAAATATCAAAATGAGTTGCAGAAATCACCAAATTTAATTGGATAAAAAACGGAAGAGATCGTTCCCGTTGGCATAGATAACCAAAGCCAACAGCATGAAAAACCCAACCATTTGTGCATACTCCATAAATTTGTCATTCGGCTTTTTACCACTAATCATTTCGTACAACAGGAACATCACGTGTCCCCCGTCAAGAGCGGGAATCGGGAGTAAATTCATAAAAGCAAGAATTATTGAAATAAAAGCTGTACTGGCCCAAAAGGCTCTCCAATCCCATGAGCTGGGGAAAAGACTTCCAATTGCTCCAAAGCCCCCCAATTGGGATGCGCCTTTTTTGGTAAAAACATATTTGAACTGAGCAACGTAGTCATAAAGCGTCCAATATCCATAGCTAAAACCCTCAACTATACTTTCGCCTAAGGAGAGTTCCATTTGAATTATTTTAATTGAATTTCTAGGAATTATACCCATTTTACCCTCGGCATCTAAAATCAGATTAATAGTATCTCGGGTTTTATCCCGTTCAACCACATACTGAATCGACATGTTCGATTTATCACTGTTGAAGTCACGAAGTTCTCCCCAATCCTCAATGATGACATCGTCCGCAGCAATGATTTTATCTCCCGCTGTAAAGCCAGCATAGTAAGCGTTTCTATCAGTCAAAACACTGTCGATTTCTGCAGGAAAACGGGGATACAAAATACTCATTTGACCTGAGCTAAACATACGGTCTCCAATATTTTCTGGTATCGATAGGGTGACTTTACGACCATTGGAACGCTCTACTTCAACCTCTTCGACAGATCGAATCAATAGCATTTTGTTGATATCAAGAGCCACCTCTAGGGGTTTTCCGTCTACCTTTAAAATTTGATCGCCTTTTTCAAAACCGATTTCTTTAGCCAATGGAGAAACACCCATGCCCAAAGGCATAGCACTGTTGGGTAATGTATTTTTACCCCAAACAAATAGGATCATCATATATATGAGGAAGCCCAGAATCAAATTGACGGTTACTCCACCCAGCATAATAATCAATCGCTGCCAAGCGGGTTTGGTTCTAAACTCCCAAGGCTGTGGGGATTGTGCCATCTGTTCCTTATCCATGCTCTCATCGATCATTCCCGATATTTTGACATAACCTCCCAAGGGTAACCAACCGATACCATAAACCGTATCTCCAAATTTCTTTTTGAATAGAGCAAATTTCACATCGAAGAAAAGAAAAAACTTTTCTACTCTGGTTTTAAATATTTTGGCAGGGATAAAATGTCCCAACTCATGTAAAACAATAAGGATGGACAAGCTAAGTAGGAGTTGAATGCCCTTCATTACCATAGGTTCCATAACATAAAAATTTTGGAAACCAAAAATAGTACTTTTAGCCACATTCCAATCCGATTTCGACAAAAACCTTTGACAATAAATTTTTATATTTTATATAACCTATATTTGAATAAATATGTACATATTAAAAAAATACAGGAAATTTTTAGTGGTATTTACAGTTGTTTCATTCATTATATTAATGTTGTTTTACAATGCCTTATTACCCGTAGAGAAATTACCAGTTTACCAACCAGCTATGGTAAATTTTGAGTTGGTAGACAGCACCATTCAACATCAAAAAAAGTTTCATCGCATTGCAGATTTTTCACTTACCAACCAAAATGGTAATACCATAACACAGAACGATTTTGGAGGAAAAATTTATGTAGCAGATTTCTTTTTTACCACATGTCCCTCCATCTGTATAACCATGACAGACAACCTGCTGAAAGTTCAGGAAAAAATAAAAAATAATCCAAATGTGATGCTATTGTCTCATTCAGTCACCCCTGAAATTGACTCTGTAACCCAACTTAAAAAATACGCCGTCGAAAAGGGAGTGATTGATCAAAAATGGCATTTGGTCACGGGAGATAAAAAAGTGATCTACGAATTGGCCAGAAAATCCTACTTAGCGGTCAAGGAGGACTGGGATGGAGGGGATTTTGATATGATCCATACTGAAAACTTCATCCTGATCGATCCCCAACGCAGGGTAAGAGGCTTTTATGACGGTACAGATTCAGAGGAGATTAAAAGACTATTAGAGGAGTTAGAAATTTTGATCCAAGAATATTTCCCCTCTTAAATTAACTGCACTTTCTCAGGCCAAATTGACCAAAATGTATAATTTTATTTCTTTTAAAATCATTCTAAATAATGTTCCCACTTGATCAATTGGTAATAGGACAAAAAGCGGTAATCGAATCGATTAAAACCGATTTTTTACCCCTTAAATTGATAGAAATGGGATGTCTACCTGGTAATGAAATTTCACTCCTATACTCCGCTCCCTACAGGGACCCCCTGTATTTGAAAATTGATGAAGCCCACCTAGCAATTAGAAAGGAGGTTGCCAAATACATTATGGTAAAACCCCTAATGGATGATTAAAAACCTCAACGTTGCCCTAATAGGGAATCCCAATACTGGAAAGACTTCTGTATTCAATGCCCTAACTGGATTGAATCAAAAGGTGGGAAATTACCCTGGTATAACTGTCGAAAAAAAACAGGGTAGTTGCCGATTAGATCGGGTTACCAAGGCCAAAATCCTCGATCTACCTGGAACTTATAGTCTAAATGCCTCCTCTATAGACGAGAGCGTGGTGGTGGAATTACTTCTCAATAAAAACGACCCCGATTTTCCTGATGTAGCAGTAGTCGTTACCGATGTTGAAAACCTCAAACGCAATCTGCTGTTGTTCACTCAAATCAAAGATTTGGAAATCCCTACAGTTTTGGTGATCAACATGGCCGATCAAATGCGAAGAAAAGGCATCAAAATTGAATTAGAGAAACTGGAGAAAAAACTCAATACTAATCTTGTTTTAGTCAGTACTCGACTCAATTCAGGTGTAGAAAAACTAAAGCAAATTTTGATAGATTATAAATCCATATCCACTTTACCGATATTGGATCCCAACACCATCGATCAGGATTATTTTGAAAACTTAGGTAAAGCTTTTCCCAATCAATCGCTTTACAAACTGTGGATGGTGATCACTCAGGATGTTAACTTTACAAGGCTTGAACGTCAGAAAGTACCCGATTCAACTCAGTTCAAAACCCAACCCAAATCTTATCTCAAGAAACTACAGCAGCGGGAAATCATCAAGCGTTACCAGACGATCAATCAAATTCTTAAGGAAACTTACAGTGTAAATCGAGAAGAGGCAACCGATTTGAGGAGTAAATTGGATAATTTATTTATCCATAAATTTTGGGGTTATGTCATCTTTTTTCTGATTTTACTAATTATTTTCCAAGTCATCTTTGATTGGAGCAGTGTGCCGATGGATTTTATTGACAGCAGTTTTGCCCATGTGAGCGAATGGACCAAAACCCTGATGCCTTCTGGGATATTAACCGATCTGATCTCTGAAGGCGTCATCCCTGGTTTGGGGGGGATAGTAATTTTTATTCCTCAAATTGCCTTTTTGTTTTTGTTTATTTCCATTTTGGAAGAAACAGGATACATGAGTCGAGTAGTATTTTTGATGGATCGAGGTTTGAGAAAATTTGGTTTGAGTGGAAAAAGCGTGGTTCCTTTGATTTCTGGAACAGCCTGTGCTATTCCAGCAGTGATGGCCACACGCAATATCGAAGATTGGAAAGAGCGATTGATCACTATTTTGGTGGTTCCTTTTACAACATGTTCTGCACGCCTGCCAGTCTTCATGATTCTCATCTCCTTGGTCATTCCCAACGATCGACTGCTAGGAATCAATTATCAAGGGCTTACCCTTATGGGTTTATACTTGATTGGATTTTTGATGGCCCTTGTTTCGGCTTCTATTCTCAACCGTTTTCTCAAGTTGCCAAACAAGTCCTATTTTGTAGTGGAAATGCCCAACTATAAACTTCCATTGCTCAAAAACGTAGCTATTACAGTTTGGGAAAAAACCCGAAGTTTTGTGGTAGAGGCGGGCAAAATTATTTTGGCCATATCCATTTTACTTTGGTTTATGGCCTCCTTTGGCCCTGGAGAAAAATTTTCAAATGCTGAACAAATAGTAACCCAACAATACGAAAATGAGGCTTTTGAAGGATTGGAATTAGAAAATAAAATAGCTTCTTTCAAATTGGAAAATTCTTACATTGGTATATTGGGTAAAACAATCGAACCCATGATTCTTCCACTTGGATATGACTGGAAAATTGGAATTGCTTTGATCACTTCCTTTGCGGCTAGAGAGGTTTTTATTGGGGCATTAGCTACCATCTACAGTGTAGAGAGGGAGGCTGAAGAGACCATAAAAAAAAGAATGGCCGGAGAGACTCGAAACGATGGAAGTCGTTTGTTCAATTTGCCTACCGGAATTTCTTTAATGCTTTTTTATGCTTTTGCGATGCAATGCATGAGTACGTTGGCTATTGTCAAAAAAGAAACTAATAGCTGGAAATGGCCCAGTATTCAGCTTTTTTCTATGACTGTTATTGCTTATCTTTCAGCACTAATAGCTTATCAAATTTTAAAATAGTGGATATCATACAATATATACTAGCGATTTTTTTGGTATTGTGGTCCATCTATTATCTGATCCAAAAGTTTAAACCTAAAAACAAACCCGTAAATGGTAAAGATTGCGAGAAAGGGTGTGGTTGTTAAACCACTTCGATGATAAACCAAATTCATCAAATTGCAATTAAATAATTTTCTCGTTACATTAAATTTATATTTTTTAAAGATTTTACCATATAACTTGATCTACCAATTATTTAAGTTAAAAACTGGAAGATTCTGACAAAGTTTTGATTAAGAAATAGGGAAAATAATTTCATTTTTTAGAAAAGAGATTGGACTCACAAAGGCCGATTTATCTGTCATTGTATAGATGGAGGAGTGAGATATTAGTAGAATTGAATTGGGTAAATCCAAACCCAACATTCATAAATTTTTTATGAATTTCTATGGGCTTACAAATTCCTCTCAAATAATTGGTTTGTATTAAAGTGCCTAACCTTTTTGCATCAATTGTTCAATTTCGTCAGCCGCTTTGGGAATATTTTTCATTAGATTGATTGGGGAACCATTTTCTTGAGTAACCACATCATCCTCAATCCGAATGCCAAAGCCTTCCTCAGGAATGTAAATTCCAGGTTCGACTGTGAGGACCATATTTGCTTGTATTGGTTGATCAACTAATCCATAATCGTGAGTATCTAGACCCAAGTGATGAGTGGTACCATGCATAAAATATTTTTTATAGGCCGGTTTTTCAGGATCTTGATTTTTGACCATTGTTTGATCCAACAGTCTGAGTTTGATTAACTCGTCGGTCATTATTTGACCTACTTCTTGGTGGTATTCTTTGATTAACATTCCAGGAACGAGTAATTGTATGGCAGCTTTCTCAACGCGCAACACAGCCTCGTAAACTGCTCGTTGTCGTGGAGTGAACTTGCCCGAAACCGGAACCGTTCGCGTCATATCGCTTGCATAATTACCATAGGCAGCTCCAATATCCATAAGGATCAAATCTCCTGTTTGACATTGTGCGTTGTTATCAACGTAGTGCAAGACATTACAGTTTTTTCCAGAGGCAATGATGGGGGAATAGGCAAATCCATCAGACCTATTTTTTAGAAATTCATGGGCGTATTCTGCCTCAATTTCAAACTCCCACACACCAGGTTTAATAAACGGTAAGACCCTTCGAAAGCCTTTTTCTGTGATGTCAATCGCGTTCTTTATTTGGTCAATTTCTTCAGCATCTTTGACCGACCTTAATTTTTGTAAAATAAAATTACTTTTTTCGGTAGGGTGGTTGGGAAACTTGGCTTTGGCCCATTTAATAAATCGGTCCTCCCGGGTCTGGGTTTCCACCTTAGCCCTATAATGTTCATTAGTATTGAAATAGAAAATATGTGCTTTGGACGCTAATGATTCAAACAACATTTCAAAATCATCCAACCAACATACTGTTTTGATACCAGAAAGGGCAGTAGCTTGTTTTTGCGTGAGTTTTTGTCCTTCCCAAACAGCAATCAATTCGCTAGTTTTCTTAATAAATAAAATCTCTTTGTGTTCTGGACTGGGTGCATCGGGAAATAAAAGCAAAATACTCTCCTCTTGATCGATTCCACTGAGGTAGAAAATGTCTCGATGTTGTGCAAAAGGCATGGTGCTGTCTGCACTGATAGGATAGATGTCGTTTGAGTTAAAAACTGCTAACCCACCAGGCTCCATTGCCCGCATAAAATGATCTCTATTTTTGGAATAGAGTCGGGAGGAGAGAGGACGGTATCGCATCTGAAGTTTTTTACTTTTTTAAACCTCAAAATTATTAAAATTATAAGGAGTGGGAGGATTTTAGCCTTGGATTGTTGAGGAAAAATTAGATTTTAGGGGTTAATTGGTGTTAAACGTTCAACACAACCTATATTGTTACACTGCATTTAAAATTTAAGCATCAACGCTTTTCTATTCAACGTTTATGGACTAATTTTGTTTCGTCAAACTAATACTAATGATTACAACTACCATCACCAGAAAGGTAGCCATGGCCCTTTCGGGGCTCTTCCTAATACTTTTTTTAGGACAACACTTTACCATCAACATAATTTCGGTTTTTAGCGAAAAAATGTTTAATGTTCTGTCCCACTTTATGGGCAATAATCCTTTAGTACAGTTTGTTTTACAACCCGTATTGATATTTGGAGTTGTTTTTCACTTCATCATGGGTTTTGTCTTAGAACTTCGAAATTCGAATTCTCGCTCTGTAAAATATGATTCTTTCAAAGGTTCAGCCAACTCCAGTTGGGTATCCAGAAATATGATTCTATCTGGAATAGTAGTCTTGTCTTTTTTGGGACTACACTTTTACGATTTTTGGGTGCCAGAAATCAATTACAAATATGTCGATTTTCTTCCCCAAGATCCAAATCGCTATTACGGTGAATTGGTTCACAAATTTCACAATCCAGTTAGGGTAGCCATTTATACATTATCATTTGTCTTTCTATCATTACATCTTTTTCATGGATTTTCCTCATCGTTTCAATCTGTAGGATGGAACAACAAATACACCAGCGGCATCAAATTATTAACTGTCGCTTTTTCTCTGCTCGTTCCGGCAGGCTTTGTTTTCATCGCAATTTTTCACTATATAAACGGATAATTAAATGGCAAAGTTAGATTCAAAAATACCCCTGGGAAGTTTGTCCGAAAAATGGACTAATCACAAGAGTAAGATCAACCTTGTTAGTCCAGCCAACAAGCGTTTAATCGATGTCATAGTTGTGGGTACTGGTTTGGCAGGAGCCTCTGCCTCTGCAACCCTGGCTGAGTTGGGTTATAATGTAAAGACATTTTGTTTTCAGGATTCTCCCCGTAGAGCACATTCAATTGCTGCCCAAGGTGGGATCAATGCTGCAAAAAACTACCAAGGGGATGGGGATTCTACCCACCGACTTTTTTACGATACCATCAAGGGGGGCGATTACCGTTCCAGAGAATCCAATGTCTATCGTTTAGCAGAGGTATCGACCAATATTATTGATCAATGTGTTGCCCAAGGAGTCCCCTTTGCCAGAGACTATGG
>CAJVZM010000046.1 GCA_913020475.1 uncultured Flavobacteriaceae bacterium | reverse complement strand
AACCAAAAAAGGAAGTTTTTTACACATCATCTCGTGGAGTTTCGGAAAGTAACATTATCGTAAGTCAGAACATTGTAACTCTTGTAGATGACTTATTTAAGAATGAAATCTGCCGTTCAAAAACAGAAAACCTATCTTCTATTACAATTAAGTTGCCTTCAGAAAACGTTACAATTCCTGGGATTTATTATTTTATTTTTCAGCGCTTGTCCTGGGAGGGAGTTAATATTAACGAAGTCATTTCAACGTCTAATGAGTTTACTATACTCATGCATGAAGATCAGGTAAATACTGCCTTTACGGTGATTAAGAATTTGAAATTGTTATAGGAGTTAAAACAAGTTTTTCGAGAAGTTCCTTGGCGGTTTGGATCTCTTCAATATGGTTAATTTTCAAAAGTAATTTTAAGCCTTGAGCTGTATTTTTTTCTTTTAGGATCATACGTTCATGATTCTGTTTTACTTGGGAGATAATATGGGAAAAACCAGCTGTTTGGAAAAATTCACTTTCCTGGTCAGCCACAAAATAGCAAATGCAGCTATTCTTTTTAATAAATAAGCGTTCCATTCCGAGTTGGGTAGCTAACCATTTCAAACGTACACTTTCGATAAGTTCACTAGCCTCCTTGGGCAAGGGTCCAAAACGATCATTAAGTTGTTGTTCAAAATCATTGAGTTCTTCATTAGTTTTCAGAGTACTGAGTTTTTGATAGAGAGCTAATCGTTCCTTGACAATATTGATGTAATCATCAGGAAGATAAACCTCTAAATCTGTATCAATTTGTACCTCTTTGACATAGGTTTTAAAAAGGTCGTTTTGTCCTTCTTGATATAAGGTTTTAAATTCATTTTCCTTTAATTCGTCTATGGCTTCTTGAAGAATTTTTTGATATGTTTCAAATCCAATTTCATTGATAAATCCAGTTTGCTCTCCCCCCAGTAAATCACCTGCTCCACGAATCTCAAGATCTTTCATGGCAATTTGAATTCCTGAGCCTAAGGCTGAAAATTGTTCTACGGTTCTAATTCGTTTTTGTGCATCACTACTCATAGAATTCAAAGGGGGAGTCAAGAAATAACAAAAAGCTTTTTTATTACTTCTACCTACACGACCCCTCATTTGGTGTAAATCGCTTAGTCCAAAATTTTGAGCATTTTGAATAAATATTGTATTGGCATTAGGTACATCAAGTCCGTTTTCAACGATGGTTGTGGCAACGAGAACATCAAATTTTCCCTCCATAAAGCCCAATAAAGTCTTCTCAAGTTTGTTGCCTTCCATTTGTCCGTGGCCTATACTAACCCTTGAATCTGGGACTAAACGCTGAATTAATCCAGCTATTTCTTTGATATTTTCCACCCGGTTATGGATAAAATAAACCTGTCCTCCTCGTTGAAGTTCATATAGTATGCCATCGCGTATTTGTATTTCGTTGAATCGAATTACTTCGCTTTCAATGGGATATCGATTTGGAGGAGGGGTAGCAATTACTGATAAGTCACGAGCAGCCATTAAACTAAATTGTAAGGTTCTTGGAATGGGTGTAGCCGTTAATGTGAGTACGTCGATATTCGCTTTTAGCGAGCGAATTTTTTCTTTTACAGCAACCCCAAATTTTTGTTCTTCATCCACAATTAATAAGCCCAAATCTTTAAACTGAACATTTTTATTGACAAGTTGATGAGTACCGATAAGAATATCAATCTTTCCTTCTGAAAGATCAAAAAGGATTTGATTTTTATCTTTGGTCGATCGAAATCGATTGAGATAATCCACTCGAACAGGGAGCTCTTCGAGCCTTGAGGAAAAGGTTTTAAAATGTTGAAAAGCGAGTATTGTAGTCGGAACCAAAACCACAACTTGTTTGCTATTGTCCGCTGCTTTAAAGGCAGCACGGATCGCTACTTCTGTCTTGCCAAACCCAACATCTCCACAAACAAGTCGATCCATAGGTTGGGTAGATTCCATATCCTTTTTTATTGCTAGAGTTGTCTTACTTTGATCTGGAGTGTCTTCAAATAAAAAAGAAGCTTCCAGTTCCCATTGTAAATAACTGTCAGGCGGGAAGGCAAATCCTATTTTTTGTCTTCGCTTGGCATAGAGTTGAATTAAATCAAAAGCGATTTCTTTAACTCGTTTCTTTGTTTTTTGTTTAAGGGTTTTCCATGCTTTTGATCCTAATTTAAATAATTTTGGAACCGAACCGTCTTTACCATTAAACTTACTGATTTTGTGGAGGGAGTGAATACTTAGATACAAAATATCGCGATCTCCATAAATCAATTTAATAGCCTCCTGTGCACTACCTTCAACATCAATTTTTTGGAGCCCCCCAAACTTTCCTATCCCATGATCAATGTGAGTTACATAATCTCCAACTTCCATTTGAGTCAGCTCTTTTAGGCTCAATGCTTGTTTTTTTGTAACATCAGATTTTAAGCGAAATTTGTGATAACGTTCAAAAATTTGATGGTCTGAAAAACATGCCCAACGGGCTTCAATATCCTCAAAACCTTGATATAGTGGCAGGACCTTTGTAGAGTAATGCACAACCTCTTCTTGTTCTTGAAAAATATCATGAAAACGTTTAGCCTGTTGTTCATGAGAACAAAACAAGTCGTTTTTATACCCTTTTTCCTTGTTTTTATTTAGGTATTCAATTAAAAGATCAAATTTTTTATTGAATGTGGGCTGGGGACTTTGTTTGAATGAAATTTGATTTCTGATTTTAATTTGATCTGTGCGCTCTAAAAGTAGAATTGATTTTTCTTTACATTCTTTGATCCACTCCTCTGGATGGACAAAAAGAGTTTCTGGAGGGTATTTTGATTTCACACCCTCTGAGTCATAGGTTATTTTTACTTTGTTGAAAAATATTTTGAGACGATGAGTAATTCTATCCAAATTGCCAAATAGAAAACTGCTATTTGAAGGGAAAAACTCTAAAATGGTTTTACGTTGATCAGTTGTCTCTATATTGGAGGTATCCGGTAAAATTTCAATGGTATCATACCTGGTAACTGATCTTTGATCTTCAACATGAAAACTTGATAAGCGTTCTATAGTATCGTCAAAAAACTCAATTCGGTAGGGATGTTGGTAGGCAAACGAAAAAACATCAATAATTCCACCCCTTACTGCAAACTCACCAGGTTCTGATACAAAATCCACTCTTTCAAATCCCATTTCAAAAAGACGTTCGTTAAGATTTGACAATGTCACAACACTATTTTTATTTAGGGTTAAACCAATACGTTTTAAAGTTCTGTGAGAGATCAGTTTTTCAAAGACAGCTTCAGGATAGGTTACTACAACCCTTGGTTTTTTTGAAGTACTTAATTTTTTTAATACTTCTGCACGTAAAAGAATATTCGCATTATCTGTTGTTTCTAGCGCATAAGGTTGACGATAGCTGCCAGGAAAATAAAGCACTTCATTTTTTGACAAAAGCTGTTCAAAATCATTTAAAAAATAGGCAGCTTGCTCAGCATCATCTAGTACTAAAAGCAAAAATTGGTCATTATTTTGGAAAGCTGCAGCCATGCGAAAACTAACCCCAGAACCTACTAAACCCCGTAAATGGGTAAAAGTCTTCTTAAAAAACACCGATTCAAGTGCTTTTTGTGAAGCCAGCTCATCAAATACGTTTAATAATGTATTAATCGCTTTTTTCGGTAAAGATACTTGGGTTAAGGCAATTTTTCTTTGATTTCAAGTACTTCTTTTGCTGTAGTGACATAAATCTGCTCGTCTGCTTTTGGTTTTATAATGTGTAGCCCAGTAAAAATTCCAAACGGAGGAAGGATTAATTGTTTGGGACTTTTATAAAAGCAGGGAAGTTTCATATTTTGTTTTCCTATTCCAGTGAGGGTTACACCAGGGTGAACATGGCCACAAAACACAAATTGTTTGGTATTTTGACCTGGGAAATGAGCAAAGAAAAATGGACTTTCTTCCCAAGATTTTTTAACTAGAATTCCAAGGTCTTCAAATTTCCAATTTGGAATGATATCGTGATTTCCAGTAATCAAGGTCATTTCAAAGCTCTGTTTTTTGACCCATACCTCAAATAGATGCCATTCATTGTTTTGAAAGCTATGGAACAAATCTCCTAAAAAAATGATTCGTTTTATAGGGAAAAGAGGGAGTAATTCCTCCATTTTTTGATAAAAAAAACTCTCTGCGTGTCGAGGAACAGGTATACCATTTTTTCTAAAATGAGCCACTTTTCCCAAGTGAACATCAGCTAGAAGCCAAGTTTTTTTTTCTTTCCAATAGATCCCCCCAGTTGGATGAAGCACAAATTGATGGGTATAAATTTCAATAGTCATTACTGTCCTGTTTTATCGAGTTGAAGATACATTTTCTTGATTCGGTCTTCCACGTTTTCTGAAGAGAGTTTGGATCTTATACGATCTGTAATTAAAGGAAAAGAGAAAGGCGTTGGCTGCGAGCAATTTTTCCAGATAATTGTTTTTTGCTCCAATTCTTCAAAAACCAATTGGATTCTACCTCGCTCTATTCCATGATCAAAAGTTTCTTCAATGGCTTGTTGATAGAGCAAGTTATCTGGCTCGTAGTCTTTAAAAACCTCAAAGAATAATTGAGACCCTGATTGGAGGTGTTTTGACTTAATAGGTTTGTTGGGATAACCTTGAAATACCAAACCTGAAATTACAGCAATATCTCGAAATCTCCTTCGTGCCATTTCAGAAACATTGATACTCTTTGCCAGATCATCAAAAATATGTTCTGAAGTAAAGAGATCATTGTCTAAAAAAGTATCTGGGCTAAAGGCTTGATCGGAGAGTAATTCAAAACCGTAATCGTTAAAAGACATACTGAAACTAATTGGGGTAATTAAACTGATTCTATATGCGATTAGAGATGCCATAGCTTCATGTATGGCATAGCCTTCAAAGGGATAAAACAGGGTGTGGATACCTTCTCTAGTTTCAAAGCGTTCGATAAGAAGTTCATCTGGTTTGGGGACAATGGATTCTTTTTTTTGCTGTTCAAAAACAGGAAGTAAAGATTGAAATTCACGTGTTTTTTTATTTTGATCTTCAAATAGGGCTTTTTTCAATAAATCACTTAAATGTGCACTAAAACTCATTCGACCACCCATCCAGGCAGGAATTTTAGCCTGTTTGGATTTTGATTTCTTTACAATAACTTCCATCTTTTGAATACGGATAAGTTCAAGAATTTTACCTGAAAAAGCGAAGGTGTCTCCAGGATTTAATTTGGAAATAAACCATTCTTCAATACTACCTAAATAACCTCCTTTTCGGTAGCGAATTTTCAGGTCATTTCCACTGACTATGGTTCCCATAGACAAACGGTGCCTAAGAGCAATAGTTTTATTTGCTGCTTTTAAAAATCCATTCTCATCTAGGATTAATTTTTTGTATTCGTCATACTGCTCTAGCGATTGACTTCCTCTTATCAAAAAATTGAGAATCCACTGCCAGCGTTCTTGATCTAATGTTTGAAAACAGAAGGAAGATCTCACTACAGGATAGATTTTTTTTGGGTCAAAACCTTTACCAACAGCAAGGGTCATTAAAAATTGGATTAATACATCATAACAATTAAGGTAGGGAATTCGATCTTCGATTTGTTGATTTTTAATTCCATTTTGCAGCGCCACTGATTCAATAAGCTCCATAGCATGAGTTGGTAAGAAGTATATTGAACTCCCTGTTTTTGGTTGATGGCCACTTCTTCCTGCGCGCTGGATAAATCGACCTATTCCTTTTGGACTGCCAATTTGTATGCAATTTTCTACTGGGCTAAAATCTACACCCAAGTCCAGGCTCGACGTACAAACAACAACTTTTATTGCTTTATTACGAAGGGATTCCTCTACCCAAAGTCTTATTTTTTTGTCTATGCTGCCGTGATGCATGGCAATTGACCCTGCCAGATCTGGAGCTATATCTAATAAGCGATGAAACCAAATTTCGCATTGGGCACGGGTATTGGTGAAAATGAGTGTACTTTTATTTTTTTTGATAATTTTTACCACTTGAGGGACTAAGTGGATGCCCAAATGACCACGCCAAGGGAAACGTTCCATTGTTTTTGGGAGCAAAGAGTGTACTTTAATTTTCTTTTTAATTTTTGCCTCTATCACTGTAAAGTTCTTTGTAGGCCCTAAGAGAACTTCTCTTGCCACTTTTTTATTGCCAATGGTGGCTGAGATTCCCCAAACTCTCAGATCAGGAATGATCGAGCGAAGATATGCAAGAGCTAACTCCACTTGAACTCCTCTTTTGCTCCCTAATAGCTCATGCCATTCATCAACTACTACCACTTTTAGTTGTTTAAAATATTTTTGATGCTCTTTATTAGCCAACAAAACGTGTACACTCTCTGGGGTACTAACTAAACCAAAAGGTGGATCCTTAAGAAGTTTGTTCCTTTGACTTTGGGGAGTGTCCGCAGTTCTTAATCCAACTTTGAGTTCTGGATTAAAATCACTCAGCATTTTCTGTGTAGCTTTTTGAATCTCTACTCCAAGAGCTCGAAGAGGTGTAATCCACAGAGCATGAAATCCTTTAGGAGGTGTTTTGTATTTGGACATTTCTTCAACAATACCTCCCCAGAGTGCATAAGTTTTTCCACTACCTGTTGGAGCATGTAGCATACCACTTTTACCTTGAGCATAGGCTTTCCAGCACTTTTTTTGAAATGCTTGTACCTTCCAGTTTTGTGACTCAAACCATTGTTTTATAATCTTCATGGTAGCATTGCCTTTAGGTCGTCTAGACTGTTTGCTTCTTCTATTTTTTTATCGTGTCTCCATCTTGAGATTCTAGGAAAACGAACAGCGATACCGCTTTTATGACGTGGTGAAGGAGCAATTCCCTCAAAAGCAATTTCAAACACTAGTAGAGGGGTAACTTGACGTACAGGACCAAAACGATCTATTGTATTTTGTTTGACAAAATGGTCAAGTTTTTTTATTTCTGTATCAGTTAGTCCTGAATAGGCCTTAGCAAAGGTGATTAATTCTCCTTTATGCCAGAGGGCAAATGTATAGTCTGTGTACAGATTTGTTCTTCTCCCATGACCTCGCATGGCATAGGTAAGTACAGCATCAATAGTTTTGGGATCAGATTTCCACTTCCACCAACTTCCCTTTTTTCGGCCAACACCATAAAGAGATTCCTTGTGTTTAATCATTAGCCCTTCGCTTCGTTTTTTATTCGCTTGTTCTCTTTCTATGAGGACTGCATTCCAATTTTTAAACTGATACACTTTAGATAAAAGCAATGGACTATCCAAAGACTTGACCTGTTTAAAAAGTGAGGCTAGTTTTTCTTGTCGTTCCCAAAGGGGATTTTCTCTTAAGTCTTGGCCATTTAGTTCAAGCAAGTCATAGGCCATTAAGAAAATTGGGATATCTTCTCGTAATTTTTTAGAAACTGTTTTGCGACCTATTCGCTTTTGTAAATCGTGAAAGTTTCCAATAAATCCATTTTTAAATGGAATTAATTCCCCGTCAATGACAGTCCCCTCTGGCAATAAATTTTTTAACACTTCTAGTTCTGGAAATTTATCATTGATCAACTCCTCTCCTCGACTCCATAAAAAATGGTTGCCTTTTCTCAAAATCAATTGTGCCCGCATACCGTCCCATTTATGTTCGATATTCCATTGTTTGGTGTCTTCTTTCTTAAAAAAGACACGTTCTTTAATGGGATGTGCCAGCAAAAAAGGATAGGGTTGGGAGATTTGGTCCTCTGGATTGGGGCGTAAAATGAGTCGTTCAAAAGAGGTGGTTTGTGGTGTCCATAGGCCCATCAAACGGTGGGCTAAAATCATTTCATCAACTTGAACCGCTCTAGAAAGTGCACGAGTCATCAATTTTTGACTAACTCCAATCCTAAACCCTCCAGTCAGGATTTTGTTGAATACAAAGCATTCAAGACGATTTAGGGATATCCACTGACTGAGGATGTATTCTTTTTTTTTCTTGTCGGTCTGGGATTTTAATAAAATAATCTTCTCAATGCATTTACTTAGCGAGGGCGGATTGCTAGTTCCTTTTTTTTGTACTAGTAGTGCGATTGTCTCAGCAAGATCCCCCACGATATGATAAGATTCTTCAAAGAGCCATTTGGGGAGCCCTGTTAGTTCTGCTGCCCAAGCTCGCAGGAGAGTTGTTGTTACTGGTCTTGAGGGCCGCCGATGGGAAAGTAAAGCCACAGCCCAAAGAGCATCTTTTTTGGGAGCCTCTTTAAAATACGTAGTAAGGGCATTAACCTTTTTATTTGTCTTATTGGTGGCATCAAGCGTTTCAATCAAAGAAGCAAAACGTCTCATTCAGCGGCAAGTATTTCTTTAGTTTCAGACTCATACTTTGTTTTTTGTGTTCGTGCATTCCACCCTTGTTCGTTGAGGTATTGTGAAAAGAGTTCGGTATAACCGTGAGTAGTAATTACATTTTCACATCCTGTTTCTTTGATCGCGGAGATTAAACCTTTCCAATCAGCATGATCCGACAAAACGAAGGCACGATCTACAGCACGTCTTCTTCTTGCACCACGAAAGGCCATCCAACCCGAGGCATAACCAGTACTTAAAAGACCCAATTTTTTTACCCAAGCACTTCCCAATACCGCAGGTGGGGCAAGTACTAAGTTTCCTTCAATTTCTTTTTTGGTGGTATCTCTTGTAATGATCTCTGTACGAGGGAAATCTATAAACTGACGAAGAACTTGAGTCATTTGTTCTGTTGCCCCATGAGTGTAAATTTTACTGATTGAAGGATCGAGGTGTTTTAGTAGGCGTTGTACTTTGCCAAGGGAGTAACCCATCAATAAACTAGTTGTTTTTTCAGCGTGATTTTGTGCCCACCACTGGTTGATACAGTCGTGTACTTTTTGAGGATCTTCCCATTGAAAAACTGGTAATCCAAATGTACTTTCCGTGATAAGGGTGTGGCAAGGGACTGTTTCAAACTCGGTTGAAATACCATCATTTTGGATTTTGTAATCACCAGTAAAAACCCAAACTTCCCCTTTGTATTCAACACGTATTTGAGAAGAGCCCGGCACATGTCCAGCAGGATGGAATGAAAACTTAACCTCATTGATGCGAAAGGCGTCATTGTATTTTTTGCCGCTTACACTTATGTTCCCTAAACGATGTTTTATTATTGGGACATTGATTTTTTGAGTAATATAGTGTTTACTTCCCCAACGCGCGTGATCTGAGTGTCCATGTGATATCAATGCCCTTTCAACTCCCTTCCAAGGGTCGAGATAGACGTTAGCTTGTTTACAGTAAATCCCTTTTGAGGTGAATTCCAGCAGTGGCATAGATATTTTTCTTTTTCATAGGAAAGGTACAAATACCTTCATTTATATCCATAATCTGTGACTAAAATTCCTTAATCGATTATCAGAAAAAAATTAATGAACCAAAATATCCAAACCGTTAATAAGTCCGTAAAACTCTTTTTCCAACCCCTTCATTATTTTGTTATTTTAGATTTGATGTATTTGATCTTCGACACCGAAACTACAGGACTACCAAAACGCTGGGATCTACCACTTACAGAAAGTGAAAATTGGCCACGCTGTATTCAGATTGCTTGGCAAATTCACGATTCAAATGGAGCCATTATATCGCATAAAGATTATTTAATTAAACCAGATAATTTCACTATTCCTTTCGATTCCGAAAAAATACATGGTATTTCAACAGCTTTGGCTTCAAAAGAAGGTTTTCCTTTATCTAAGGTTTTATCTGAATTTAAGAGAGCTCTTGAAAAAATTAAATATATAGTGGGGCACAATGTTTCCTTCGATCGTAACATTATGGGAGCTGAATTTTTAAGAGCGGGTTTAGAAGATCCATTAGAGATTAAGGCAATTATTGATACTTGTACTGAAGAGACAGCAAAATTGTGTCAGCTACCTGGGGGACGGGGAGGCAAATTTAAACTACCTACGTTAAGTGAACTGTATCATTTTTTATTTCAACAAAGTTTTGAAGAAGCACATAATGCAACTGCTGATGTAGAAGCAACCTCCCGTGCTTTTCTTGAATTGATGCGTCAAGACAAGTTGCATCCCAAAGCGATAGTTTATCCCGAGGAATCATCAGACTTAAAAGGTCAAGCCTCGCCTTTTAAACTAATTGGACTCAAGCATCAGAATTTAAAAGAGGCTTCAAAAAAATTAAAAAAAGAGAGAAATCCTACAGTGCCAATCAAGGTACAAGTTGATGTTGAAGGAGCTTTAGCAGAAGCTCCCTTTGTCCATTTACATAACCACAGTCAGTTTTCAGTTCTTCAAGCCACTTCTAGGATCAGTCAATTGGTTGAGGCGACATCTGAACACAAAATGTCTGCCCTCGCACTAACTGATCATGCCAACTTAATGGGAGCATTTCAATTTTTAAAAGCTATAACTGCACATAATAAAGATTCAAAGCAAAAAATTAAGCCTATCGTTGGTTGCGAGTTTTATGTTTGTGAGGATCATTTAGATAAAACAAGGCGTGATTATGGCTACCAAATAGTCTTTTTAGCAAAGAATAAAAAGGGTTATCACAATCTAGCAAAATTAACCTCTGCAGCCTATGTATCAGGATTTTATTACGTTCCTCGAATTGATAGGAAATTGATAAAACAATATAAAGAAGATTTGATTGTACTCACGGGCAATATGTATGGTGAGGTCCCTTCTAAAATCCTAAATGTTGGTGATCAACAGGCAGAAGAGGCCTTAAAGTGGTGGCATTCTGAGTTTGGAGAAGATTTATATATTGAAGTGATGCGCCATGGCGAGGAGGCAGAGGATCGCGCAAATGATACATTAATTAAGTTTTCTAAAAAGTATAATATTCCATTATTAGCAACTAATAACACTTATTACACGAATAAAGGTGAGGCTAATGCTCACGATATATTACTTTGTGTAAAAGAAGGGGAGAAACAAGCTACACCCATCGGTCGAGGAAGAGGGTTTCGTTATGGCTTTCCAAATCAAGAATATTATTTTAAGTCTCAAGAAGAGATGAAAAGACACTTCCAAGATATACCAGAGGCCATTTTGAATATTGAATCATTGGTTGCCAAAATAGAACCTTTTGAATTGACTCGAGATGTTTTATTACCAAAATTTGAAATCCCTTTGGAATTTAAAAAAGAGAAGGAAGAGGAGGATAAAGAAGGAGAAAACAAATATTTACATTTTTTGACTTATGAAGGAGCAAAAGAGCGCTATCCTGAATTAACAGATGAAATCAAAGAACGAATTGATTTTGAATTGAAAGTTATTGCTAATACGGGGTATCCAGGCTATTTTTTAATTGTTCAAGATTTTATTGCTGCTGCACGTAAGATGGATGTTTCTGTAGGACCAGGAAGGGGTTCTGCAGCAGGTTCTGTAGTAGCTTACTGCTTAAAAATCACCAATATTGACCCCATAGAGTACAACTTACTATTTGAGCGATTTTTAAATCCTGATCGGGTAAGTATGCCAGATATTGATATTGATTTTGATGATGAGGGTCGAGGGCGAGTCATTGATTATGTGATTGAAAAATACGGTTCTGATCAGGTAGCCCAGATCATTACTTACGGAACTATGGCAGCAAAATCCTCTATTCGCGATACCGCAAGAGTATTGGATCTTCCTTTAGGAGAAGCTGATCGAATTGCGAAACTACTTCCTAATATAAAGCTTTCCAAAATTTTTAATTCTACAGAAGAGGAATTAAAAGATATTTTAAGGGCAGATGAAATTTTAAGAGTTAATGAAATAAAAAATTTAGCTGAGGAAGAAAGTCTTTCAGGTGAAACTATCCAACAGGCGAAAGTTTTGGAAGGTTCATTTAGAAATACGGGGACTCATGCCTGTGGAGTAATTATTACTCCAAATGATATAACTCAATTTGTTCCTATTGCAACAGCCAAAGATTCCGATTTGTATGTTACCCAATTTGACAACTCCGTTGTGGAGGATGCAGGCTTATTGAAAATGGATTTCTTAGGGTTAAAGACACTTACGCTAATTAAAAATACGGTCAAGCTGGTCAAGTACAAGCACAATATTCATCTTGATCCAGATCAATTTCCATTAGATGATCAGAAAACCTACGAATTGTTTCAGCGGGGTGATACAGTAGGTATTTTTCAATATGAATCTGCTGGGATGCAGAAGTATTTAAAAGATCTAAAGCCTACAGTTTTTGATGATTTGATTGCGATGAACGCATTGTATCGTCCAGGTCCTTTGGAATATATCCCTAGTTTTGTTGATCGTAAAAATGGTC
>CAJVZM010000045.1 GCA_913020475.1 uncultured Flavobacteriaceae bacterium | reverse complement strand
AAAAGTACGCTTGCTGATCGACTTCTGGAATCCACTGGAGCGGTAAGCTCACGTGAAAAGCAGGAGCAGTTGCTGGACGATATGGACCTAGAACGCGAGAGAGGCATTACAATCAAATCTCACGCCATTCAAATGAAATATCAACATAAGGGAGAGCAGTATGTTTTTAATCTTATAGACACTCCTGGCCATGTAGATTTTTCGTACGAAGTGTCTCGATCCATTGCTGCTTGTGAAGGCGCTCTATTGGTGGTTGATGCTGCCCAAAGCATCCAAGCGCAAACCATTTCCAACCTCTACCTTGCCCTAGAAAATGATTTGGAAATCATCCCAGTGTTGAATAAAGTTGATCTTCCCTCTGCCAACATTGAAGAAGTCACTGATGATATCATAGATCTACTGGGCTGTAATACTGAGGAAGTGATTCCTGCCTCTGCAAAGACAGGACTGGGAGTTGAAGAGATTCTAGTAGCAATCATTGATCGCATCCCAGCCCCCAAAGGAAAAATAGATGCTCCACTGCAAGCCCTGATCTTTGACTCCGTTTATAACCCTTTTCGTGGTATAGAGACATACTTCAGGGTCATTAACGGTGAAGTCCGAAAGGGACAAAAAATCCAATTTATCGCTACGGGAAAAACCTATTTCGCCGACGAAATTGGAACCCTAAAGCTCAAGCAAGAACCTAAAAAAGTGATTGCAGCTGGAGATGTAGGATACCTCATCACAGGCATCAAAGAAGCCAAAGAAGTAAAAGTAGGAGATACACTGACAGGAGCTAACAACCCCACCCAAGAGATAATAGAAGGTTTTGAAGAGGTAAAACCCATGGTTTTTGCAGGAATTTATCCCGTGGATACGGAAGACTATGAAGAACTTCGCGCCAGTATGGAAAAGTTACAGTTGAATGATGCTTCGCTAGTCTTTGTTCCTGAAAGCTCTGCTGCTCTTGGCTTCGGATTTCGATGTGGATTTTTGGGCATGCTCCACTTGGAGATTATTCAGGAAAGACTCGAGCGGGAATTCAATATGACAGTAATCACGACGGTTCCAAATGTATCCTATCACGCCTACACCAAAAAAATCCCCGATAACATTGTAATGGTAAACAATCCCTCCGACCTACCAGATTCCTCTTTTTTGGATCGTGTTGAAGAGCCCTTTATTAAAGCCTCCATCATCACCAAATCGGACTTCGTAGGTAATGTTATGTCACTTTGTATCGAAAAAAGAGGAGTCATCACCAACCAGACATACCTAACCACAGAAAGGGTTGAATTAAATTTCGATATGCCTTTGGCAGAAATCGTTTTTGACTTCTATGACCGATTAAAAACAGTCTCCAAGGGTTATGCTTCTTTTGACTATTCGCCCATAGGTATGCGTCCATCAAAGTTGGTAAAAGTTGATATTTTGCTCAACGGAAACCCTGTAGATGCACTATCAGCTCTCATTCATGCGGAGAACGCTTACACCATAGGTAAAAAAATGTGTGAAAAGCTTAGAGAATTAATCCCTAGACAACAGTTTGACATTCCCATCCAAGCCGCCATAGGTGCCAAGATTATCTCCAGAGAGACCATTAAGGCACTTCGAAAAGACGTGACCGCCAAATGTTATGGAGGTGATATTACCCGTAAAAGAAAGTTGCTTGAAAAACAAAAAAAAGGAAAAAAGAAAATGCGTCAAGTGGGAAGTGTAGAAATACCACAACAGGCCTTTATGGCCGTGTTAAAACTGAATGATTAAAATTTTTATGCCGCCTTTGAGATCAATTATAGCCTCCTATTTACTGGCTCTTTTTAGTGTTTCCCTTATCCGTCCTGCGCTCCCTGTTATTGACTACTTTATAAATTTTAATTACATCGCTGAAGTGCTTTGCCTGAAAAAACAAATGCCTGAAAGCAGTTGTAATGGAAAATGCTATCTCGTGCAACAAATGGAGGAAAGTAAATTTGATGACCCGGAAAAGAACTTTCCTCAAACCCAATGGGAAATCCAACTCCTGTCAATTCACCAACCGATATCTTATAATTTGTTTTTTAAAGAAGTAGATACAAAATTGGTTTTTAGCCCTTTAATCATTCCTTTGAAAACACCTCACTTCTCGCCAGATACTCCCCCTCCAGAACAAAAAGGTAGTTTCCTATTCGCTTGATTATCAAGCCAAATCCATTTTTGTTTTACCTAAATAACTCTATGAAAAAATTCACAATATGCCTTTATGGCATTTTATTGCTGTGTTCAAAATGGATAACAGCTCAAGAAAACCCTTGGACTGCAAACAGACCCGATGGACATGCTCCTATCAGTATAATGGGGGATCACTACCACAAAAAAGGAGAGTGGATGTTCTCCTACAGAATCATGACCATGGGAATGGAAGGGGCGCGTTCTAATACCGAAAACATAAGTAGCAGTAGAGTTCACCAAAATTATAAGGTTGCTCCTCAATTGATGAACATGCAGATGCATATGTTGGGTGTGATGTATGCCTATTCAGATGGACTTACGCTGATGATGATGGGAAATTACTCCGCCCTTTCAATGGATCTATTAAGTCGAATGAATGCTGATTTTTCGACGAAATCAAGGGGAGTGGGAGACCTGTCCTTGGCGGGACTAATCAAGCTTTACAATCAAAATCGAAAGTCGATTCATTTTAACGCTGGGATTTCCATTCCAACGGGAAGCATCGATCAAAAAGACGATACCCCAATGATGACAAATGCGCCCTTGGCCTACCCCATGCAATTGGGGAGTGGCACTTGGGATCCTGTCATAGGACTTACCTACCTGGGACAGTCTTCTCTTCTGTCGTGGGGTTGGCAAGCCAGTTATAAAGTCCGAACGGGGAAAAACGACAATAGCTATCGTCTTGGTAATACTTTTGAAGCCCTAGGTTGGGGAGCGGTAAAATTGTCCCAAGAATGGAGCTTTGCTACCCAACTTAAGTATATAAACCGCAGGGAAATAAAAGGAAGTTATCCCGCCCTCAACCCTATGATGATGCCCATGTTTGACGCTAAAAATTCGGGAAAAGATCAATTGAATCTGGGTTTGAGTACCAACTGGTATTTCCCAGGGTCTTTGAGAAACTTTCGTTTGGGTGTCAGCTTTGAAATCCCTGTTGTCCAAGATCTGAATGGCATTCAAATGAAAACCACAAGCCTTCTGACTTTTGGTATTCAATATAGTTTTAGAGCCAAAAAAGAAGAAAATTAAAGTGTTTATCTCTCTACTCACCCCAAAAAAGACTCCCTTAAAGTTCTGATTGATCATTAATTGACGGACATAAGAAACAATCTCTATCCTTGGAAGGAATTGTCCCTTATATTAGAACCTAGTAGAGACAAAACAAAATGGGTTCGATACTAACAAAAATTTGGTCGATGGAAATTGAATTTTTATATTGCTGTTATGAGTTCAATAGGTTTCAAAAAAATATTGGTAGGTTTTGCATTCTCACCCAACTTAAAAGCAAATATCTTCGAGTCTTTAAGAATGGCACATTATTTTGGGGGAAAGTTGATCTTTGTTCACGTAGGGAGCAAAACGCCCGAAAAAGAAAGTCTTTTTAAAGAAATCGTTGCATCCAGTCCCGTTCAGTCAGAGAAAATCATAATCGAGTGGAGAATTGGTAATCCCGTCAATACACTCTTACAGGCCAGCCAAGAGTTTGATGTAAACTTGATTCTACTGGGAGCACTGAAAAGAGAAAATGTCCTAAAGTTTTATTTGGGCTCAATTGCCAGAAAAATTACCCGTGAAGCTAAGTGTTCTGTGCTCTTATTGATCAACCCCTCTGTGGAAAGGCGTCCCTGCCAACACATTGTCGTCAACGGGTTTGATAGTCCTCAAACCAAAGACACCATAAGGGCTGCATTTATGGTTGCAAAAGCTTTGGGATCCAAAAAAATATCCCTAGTGGAGGAGATTAGCCGATCAAAAGTTGCGGTTGATGTTGATGATGACAGAAGTTTAAGACGAGCCACACTGAAAAAGGAAAAACTAAGGCGTCAAGAACATACAAGAGTAAAAGATGTTGTCAAAAAACTCCCCGATGAATTGACCAATAACATCAATTGGATTACCCAGAGCATTTTTGGAAGAAGAGGATACTCTATTGGACACTATGCCAAAGTGGTAAGGGCTGACCTACTAGTGATGAATGCACAAGAAAGCCTCAGTTTTGTCGACCGTCTGATTACAAGAGATATTGAACATATTTTAGCAGAATTACCCACAGATGTTTTAATTATAAACTCAAAAGGAAATGAATAAAACAACCCCTTTTAAGCAGTTTTTGGGAGGCTTACCCAAAAACATTTTTTCGGGCTTTGTTGTTTCTTTGATTGCTTTGCCTTTGGGTCTTGGTTTGGCCATTGCTTCGGAGGCTCCGCCTATTGCAGGAATAATCGCCGCCATTGCGGGAGGAATAGTAGTATCTATATTGGGAGGATCACATCTCACCATAACAGGTCCCGGAAACGGCCTAGTTATCGTCATTCTCTCATCCATCGTGGGTTTGGGTGGAGAAAACTTATACCAAGGATATTTATATACCTTGGCTGCAATCATGTTGTCTGGTTTGTTGCTTTTTATTTTTGGCGTTTTTCGCTTAGGGGCTTTGAGTGAATTCTTTCCTAGCACAGCACTTCAAGGGATGTTAGCCGCTATTGGCATTGGTATTTTGGCCAAGCAATTTCATGTTATGTTGGGCTTTACCGATGTCAAAGGCAATACCATTAATCAATTGATTCTTATCCCAAACTCCATCAAAAATCTATTGAGCAATCCATCAAGTGAGATTGTTTTGGCCAGTGCGATTGGCGTATTGAGTCTGATGTTTTTATTTCTTTATGCGCGGATTAGAAATTCTTTTTTTCAATTGATCCCCGCTCCAATGTGGGTTGTAATTGCTTCAATTGGTGTGATGTATTATTACGATCTAATTCTGAATATCCCAGAGGTTCTGGGAACGAATCTAATGATCACACTACCCGATAACCTATTGGCGTCCCTGCCAAGCCCTGACTTCGGTAAAATATTAGACTCGGATTTTATGGGCTATACGCTTTCCATTACTCTCGTGGCTGTAATTGAGTCTTTGCTGAGCATTAAAGCAGTTGACAAGCTGGATCCGTTAAAAAGAAGATCAAATATCAACAAAGATCTTAGAGCCTTGGGGATCGCAACAGGGATCAGTGGTTTTTTTGGTGGACTTAATGTAGTAACGGTTATTGCAAGAAGTTCGGTAAATGTAAACAACGGAGGAAACAATCGTTCCGCTAACTTTTTTCACGCAGCTTTTTTAGTTGTCTTTATTTTATTATTCGCCAAGCAAATTCAAAAAATTCCCATGCCTGCCTTGGCTGCTATTCTAGTTTATACAGGATACCGATTGGCTACACCCGAAAACTTATTTCGAATTTATAAAGTCGGGAAAGAACAAGCTATCATTTTTTTGACCACCTTGATTGCAACGCTTATGACCAGTCTTACTACGGGAATCCTATTAGGAATATTAGCCACTCTTTTGGTACATATCGTGCTAAACAAAAGTGGTGTTTTGTTTTCCCGTAATTGGTTGAAGCCAAATGTTCTGATGTATTTGGAAGAAGAAACTGGTAATTACTATGTGAGCGTGAAGAATTTTTGCAGCTTTTTAAACTTTTTTAAACTAAAAGCGAAGCTGGACGAAATCCCTCCCGATGCTCATGCCATTGTCGATTTTTCTCTTTGTGAATTTGTAGATCATACCGTTATGGAGGGTCTAAACGATTACAGTCGAAGCTTTTCCCGTCAAAATGGATTTTTTGAGATCATAGGATTAGACGTTCACGAGGCCAAAACAGAACATCCTTTTGCCATTCGAAAAAGCTTGCCCGAATCGTCTTTTTTGAATTTTCAAATTTCGTTGACCAAAAGACAAAAGCTTCTGCAAAAATTGTCAACCATTCTGGACTGGAACTACCTTCCTGATCCCATTTCAAATTATGATGGACTGGAGCGGTTTTTCTATTTTAAAACCAAATGGGTTAACTACCGTTACAACAATTTGGAAAGTAAAAACAAGGAGTTCTTGCTGTTTGACCTTTCCTATAGTGAGGGTGCTTTTATTGCCAAAGAAGACCTGAGATCAACCTTTTTACAAATCAAAGCGCCCAATAAAATGCCCGTTTTTGCGCTGGACAAGGAGAACTTTATGACCAACATACTCCAATTGGCGGGTTTACAAGATATTGACTTTAAGAAATATCCCGATTTCTCGAAGAGATTTTACCTTAGGGGCGAGGATATAAAAGCCATTCGATCTTTTTTTACAGACGATCTAATTTACTTCTTCGAAAGTCATCCTACCTACTATTTAGAGTCCAATGGAGACAGTCTTTTGATTCGCAGCAAAGAACGATTGGCAAGCATTCAAGAAATAAAACAAATCCTAGCTTTTGCTGAAGAACTTATTAAAATTTTGGAGAATAAATAAAATTATCATTTACTTTGAACGTTGAGTTTTCTTCTGTTTTTATATCGACTCAAACCGCATAGCCATGAAACCTAAAATTATTCCATTATTTGTTTGCTTTATAACCTTCTTAAGTGCACAAGAAAAAAGGACCATTGGAAGTGTAGAACGGCTGTATCCCGAAATGGATCAGTATGTGGCTCCTGGAGCCGAAATCGAGGTTCTTGCAGAGGGTTTTGGCTGGTCAGAAGGGCCTGTTTGGGTAGATCGACTTGATGCTCTTATATTCTCTGATATCCCTTCCAATAAAGTCTACAAATGGAAGGAAAAAGAGGGGCTAGCCGTCTTCCTCGACCCCAGTGGCTATACTGGAATTGCTCCCAGAGGAAAGAAGGGCAGTCTCAACGCCGAGAAGAGAGATGAGAACGGCTCCAATGGCCTAATCTTGGATCCCAATGGCTCATTGACCATTTGTATGCATGGGGACAGAAGAATAGCGCGTCTTGACAATTGGGGCGAGAAAAGTTTTACAACCATAGTAGGAAAATATCAAGGAAAATACTTGAACAGTCCCAATGATTTGGTGTTCGCTAAAAATAGGGATTTATATTTTACAGATCCTCCCTACGGTTTGAAAAAAGCAGACAAAGACCCTCTAAAAGAACTGGATTTCAACGGCGTTTTTAAACTTTCCCCTTCGGGAGAACTCTCTCTTATTATAAAAGACCTGACCCGACCAAATGGGATAGCCATATCTAATGATCAAAAAACGCTATACGTGACTATTTCTGATCCCAAAGACCGAAGAATCATGGCCTATGACATTACGCCCAACGGAGTTGAAAATAGTAGAGTATTTTTTAACGACGGCGGTTTGGGGAAAGAAGATCGAGGAAATTTTGACGGGCTTAAAATTCATCCATCGGGAACTATTTTCTCAACTGGGCCTGGTGGCGTTTTGGTCATTACCCCCGAAGGCAAACACCTCGGCACCATTAGAACGCAAGAGAAAACAGCCAATTGTGCTTTTGACTCCAAACATGAATACCTCTATATGACCACCCATATGTACCTTACGCGCATCAAATTATAAACTTGTGGAATTACACCCAATTAATTGTGGAAATTTTAAATTGGATGGTGGTGCCATGTTCGGTGTTGTCCCCAAATTACTCTGGCAAAAAACCAACCCTGCCGATACCAAAAACCGCATCGAGATGTCTAGCCGTTCGTTGTTATTAGAGAATGGAAATCGCCTAATTTTGATCGATACGGGGATGGGCAACAAGCAAAGTGAGAAGTTTTTTAGCCATTATGGACGATGGGGCGACGAAAACTTAGACCAGTCGCTTCGTCAAAAAGGGTTCCACAGAGACGATATTACAGATGTTTTTTTTACCCACCTCCATTTTGACCATTGTGGAGACGCTATAAAAAGGAACGATAATGGCATACTGGAACCTGCTTTTAAAAATGCTGTTTTTTGGTCACATGAAAATCATTGGCAATGGGCGACCCAACCCAACCCTAGAGAAAAAGCTTCTTTCCTATCTGAAAATATTCTACCCATAGAAGAAAGTGGTCAACTTAAGCTCCTTAAGGGAGAAGGTTTTTTGTTGGAAAACACTCCTTTGGATTTTGATATCATTTTGGTGAACGGTCATACCGAAAAACAAATGCTGCCCGTCATAAAACACAAAGACAATACACTGGTTTTTGCTGCCGATCTTATTCCTACCATCGGTCATTTGCCCATTCCATATGTAATGGGATATGATACCCGGCCTTTACTGACTATGGAGGAAAAATATCAATTTTTAAATCTGGCCTGCGAAAACAATTTCTTATTATTTTTAGAACATGACCCATACTGCGAATTGATTTCTCTAAAACAGACAGAAAAAGGAGTAAGATTGGGGAAAAAACATACCATAACCGGCTTTTTTTAATGAAAAAACTCTTTTGTGTTCTAATTATACCCCTGACAATCTCCTGCGGTAGTATCAAGTTTGTCGGCAACCCTTCAACCACCCCCTTGATCAAATACAGCAAAAAAGAGTCGCTCGTTGAAGAGGAAAAAAAATTCTGGCACTTAATGGATCTCCGTACGGACAGCATTGCGGGAATGAGCGTAGATCGTGCCCACAACGAACTGATCAAAGATCAAAAAGGAAAAACGGTAATTGTAGCAGTGATTGACTCTGGAGTTGATATTGATCATAGTGAGCTGGAAGGTGTTATCTGGGTAAACGAAGACGAAATTCCAAACAACCTTATTGATGATGATCAAAACGGTTATGTGGATGATATTCACGGCTGGAATTTTCTAGGCGCATCAGAATTGGAAAACATGGAATCTGTGCGACTGCAAAAGAAAGAAGCCCCTGGATCTGAAGCGTTCAAAAAATTTGAAAAGCAAAGACTCGAAAACATCAAAGGTAAAAAGGAGGAACTTGCCGATATTGAAGACATGATACAAAGAAGCCAAAAATCAGACAGTGTCATCAAAGCCGCATTAGGCAAAGAGGAGTATTCCTCTGAGGAAGCAGAGAGCTTTTCTCCTAAAACTTTTGCTTTTATGGAAGCTTTGATTTTCAAACGCTTTCTAGAAGAAAATCAACTGACAAATTCTAAACTTGAAGTTTATAAAAAAAGTGCGCAAGATGGAATTAATGCCCACTACAATATCGATTTTGACGGTAGGGCCGTTGTTCGGGATGACCCGGACAACATCGACGATAGGGTCTATGGAAATGCTAATGTTATTGGTCCTAAAAAGGAAGGAGCTGCCCACGGCACCCATGTATCTGGAATCATTGCTGCTAACCGCAGTAATAATAATGGTAACAGGGGGGTATTTGATCGTGCCAAGATAATGGTACTGAGGGCTGTTCCCGATGGTGACGAATATGACAAAGACATAGCCTTAGCCGTTCGATATGCCGTGGACAATGGCGCTAGAGTGATAAATACAAGTTTTGGCAAAGGGTACTCTCCCCATAAAGATTGGGTTTGGGACGCACTAAAATATGCAGAAAAAAAAGATGTCCTAATCGTCAATGCAGCGGGAAACAGTGGAACCAACGTAAACCCAGGTAAGAAAAGAAGTTATATAACTGATGAAGTTGAGGGAAAAGAAATTGTTTCAAATTTTCTAACAGTGGGTGCCGTGGGGCCCTACTATGACAAAGAGCAAGTCGCTTCCTTTTCCAACTTTGGTTCCCAAAACGTTGATGTTTTTGCTCCGGGTTCTAAAATCTGGTCAACCGTTCCTTACAGTAAATTTGATTACTACAGCGGAACTTCCATGGCGGCCCCCAACGCCGCTGGAGTAGCCGCGGTGCTAAGATCCTTTTTTCCAAAGTTGAAGGCATATCAAGTTAAAAAGATTTTGATGAACTCTGGCATGCCTCTTTATCCAACAGTAGAAAAACCCAATAGCGATGAATTGGTTAGTCCCAAAACACTATCCAAGTCTGGAAAAATGATTAATTTATACAACGCCTTAATTTATGCCTCAAATAAAAGTTACAAAAAATGAAAACAATAGCCCGACTTGTCCTACTAGTCTCTTTTTTCTCAACTTCCTATGGTCAAAACTATTGGCAACAGGCTGTTAATTACAAAATGGAAGTCGATATGGACGTAAAAACCTTTCGATATTCAGGAAAACAAGAGTTAGTATATACGAATAACTCTCCGGATAGCCTTAAAAAAGTCTTTTACCACCTCTATTTTAATGCTTTTCAACCTGGAAGTGAAATGGCGGTGAGGATCAAAACAGGAAAAGACAAGAACACCCGTTTTCGTGTTGATATTGACTCACTAAAGCCCAACGAAATTGGCTATTTAAAGGTAACTAACCTAAAACAAGAAGGAAAATCACTGAATTTTGAGCTTTCAGAGACCATATTGGAGGTGCTGTTGGATCGGCCATTGGGCCCGGGGGAAAACACTCGGTTGACTTTAGACTTCGATGGTCAGTTGCCTAAAATGATTCGTAGGTCTGGAAGAGACTCTCCCGAAGGTATTGCACTTTCTGTGGCACAATGGTATCCCAAGATCGCAGAATACGACTACGAGGGCTGGAATGCTGAGCCTTATTTGGGAAGAGAATTCCACGGTGTGTGGGGAGATTTTGATGTTACAATCACTTTAGATAAACATTATACTGTTGCTGCCAGTGGATACCTTCAAAACCCTGACAAAGTTGGCCATGGTTACAGTGAAAAAAAAGGAAAACCAAAAAAGGGGAAATTGAAATGGCGTTTCATGGCACCGAAGGTACACGACTTTACTTGGTCCGCCGACCCCAACTACGTCCACGACAGCTATAAGGGGCCAAATGGTGTGCTCCTTCATTTCTTCTATAAAGACAACCCTAAGTACAATGAAAACTGGAAAAATCTTCAGCCCAAAACTGCAGAGTTGATGCGTTTTTTTAATCAAACCATAGGTGAATATCCTTACCGACAATATACGGTTGCTCAAGGTGGCGATGGAGGAATGGAATATGCCATGCTAACCTTGATTACAGGAAACAGAAGCTTTGAGAGTCTGGTGGGAGTCACTGCTCATGAGTTAGCTCACTCTTGGTTTCAACATGTTTTGGCAACCAATGAAATGAAGTACGAATGGATGGACGAGGGTTTTACCACTTATATCTCAACTTTAGCTGAGGACAAAATCCTCAATCAAAATGAGTTTTTTCCACTGCAAAAATCTTACGATAATTATATCTACTTAGCGCGTTCGGGCAAGGAACAACCACAACAGACCAACGCTAACCGCTATGATTACAACTTGGCTTATGAAATCTCTGCATACAGCAAGGGCGCCGTTTTTTTAAGTCAATTGGGATACATCATCGGCGAAGAAAAATTGGCAAAAACTTTAAAAGAATACTATCGGCTACATAAATTCCGACATCCTGTGCCTAACGACTTTAGACGAATCGCCGAACGGGTGTCGGGAGTTCAATTAAAATGGTATCTGACGGATTGGACTCAAACCACAAACACCATTGACTATAGCATAAAATCTGTAAAGGGAGACGGCACAAAAACAGTGGTTACAATTGAAAGAATTGGATCAATGCCTATGCCTTTGGAGGTTTTGGTAAACTTTAAAAACGGCCCCTCCGAGATCCACTACATACCTATTCCTTTGATGAGAGGAGAAAAGGAAAACCCCTATTCAATGAAGTGGGAGGTCCATAAAGATTGGCCTTGGGCTCGTCCACAATACGAACTAATTATCGATCATCCCAAAAATGAAATCGCTGATCTATTCATTGATCCATCATATTATTTGGCTGATGTGGATCGCGACAATAACAGTTATTTTAATCAGCCGTGACCCAAGAAAATGTTTTAGAAAGGCTTAAAAACAAAATTCACATTGATCTTGTTTTTAGAAAAGGAAAAGCAATACAATCAGGATCGTTGGTTGTGCATTATTTTATTCCAGAAGGGAGTGTTGAAAAAACTCGTATAGGAGTAGGGGTTCCCAAAAAGTCAGGACTAAATGCCTACCGGCGCAATCGGATAAAAAGACAAATATGGGGAGTAATTCGACAAAGGGAGGAGGAAATACTAAGCTCCTTTTCTCATGGGTTTTTCATGCTTTTGTATAAAGGGAAATCTGTTATTAGTTCTAAAAATTTATCGCTGGACTTTCAGGGTCTTCTGAGAGATTTTAATCAGAGTAATTAAGATACATGGAGATGTGGGGAATCGCATCTTCTAAATAAACTTCTCCTTTTTCTATAAAACCGCACTTTTTATAAAAATTTATTAGGTAAACTTGGGCAGAAATTTTTATAATTTGGTCGCCAAATTGTTTCTTGCAAAAGATTATACTTTTATTAACTAAGTCAATCCCGATGCCCTTTCCTCGGCTTTGTTTTTGAATTACAATTCTACCTATACTTGCGTATTTTTTTTCA
>CAJVZM010000044.1 GCA_913020475.1 uncultured Flavobacteriaceae bacterium | reverse complement strand
CTCCAACAGCCTTGTTGTTTAGTGGAATACCGTAGAGATCAAAATCTGTTGCTTCGACAATTTTAACATCTGTAAAATCGCCCAACTTGAGATAATACTTTTTGGCATCGATCAACACCTCATTGTCAACATCAGGAGAGTCGATTTCGGTTCTGCCGACAAAGTAATCGCCTCGTTTTCGATCAATCACACAACGAAAGCTTTTATCGACCTTTTTTTGATTCTGCTCCCAAGAGATTTCGGATTGTATTTTCGTGATCTCATTGGCTCGTTCCTGCTTAACATCCTGGGGTACATTGTCCTCTAATTGATAGGCATGGGTATTTTCTTCATGACTATAGGTAAAACAACCCAAACGCTCAAACCGCATCGTCTTGACCCATTGTTTTAGGGTTTCAAAATCAGCTTCTGTCTCACCGGGATATCCTACAATCAGCGTTGTTCGCAAAGCGATTTCAGGTAGTGTTTTTCGGATATTATCAATCAAATCTGTCGTCTTTTTTTGAGTAGTTCCCCTACGCATGGATTTGAGAATGGGATCGGAAATATGCTGTAAAGGAATGTCCAAATAATTACAAACCTTGGGTTCGTTTTTCATGACTTCAATCACATCCATGGGAAAGCCTGAGGGAAAGGCATAATGCATTCGAATCCATTCTATCCCAGACACCTTAGTTAAAGCCTGAAGCAAGTTGGCCAACCGTCTCTCTTGATATAAATCCAGACCATAATAAGTTAAATCTTGTGCAATTAACAGTAATTCTTTTACTCCGTTTTGGGCCAATTTTTCAGCTCTTTGTACCAATTCTTCTATGGGAGTTGAGCGGTGTTTACCACGCATCAGTGGGATGGCACAAAAAGAACAGGGACGATCGCAGCCCTCAGAAACCTTAAAGTAAGCGTAATTTTTGGGTGTAGTTGTTTGGCGATCTCCCAATAATTCGTATTTATAATCTGCTCCTAGTGCTTTAAGCAATTGGGGCAAATCGGTAGTCCCAAAATAAGCATCCACTTGTGGCATCTCCTTTTCCAGATCTGGCTTGTAGCGTTCGCTTAGACAGCCAGTAACAAATAACTGGTCAATAGTGCCACTTTTCTTTTTTTGGATTTGCTCCAAAATGGTGTTTATGGATTCCTCCTTGGCATTGTCGATAAAACCACAAGTATTGACCACTACAATATTGCCCTCCTCCTCGTGAACTACGTCTTTGTCGTTGGCTTTTAACTGCCCCATCAAAACCTCCGAATCATAAAGATTTTTGGAACAACCCATGGTAATAACGTTGATTTTATTTTTCTTTCTACTTTTAGTTCTCAATGGAATGAGTTTATTTTAAATCTACACTTAGTTTTTCTTTCAAAAAATTTAAGGCTACTTTTTCGACTTGAGAATAATTGGGGGTACTCAAATGCGAGATAATCACATGGTCACCCGCATCAGGAAAAGCCATTCTTTCTTTTTTGTCCCTTGGAGTACCCAATTGATCAAACATTTTGAGCATGGCGGGAACGGATACTACCTCATCTTTTTCTTTTTCATTTTTGTAGTAGTAGCCCATAAAAACTGGCGATGTAATCCTCTCAAAAATCTCTGGGCGCATTGCTGTTTCCAGCAACTTTTGCAAGTGAAGGGTACACTCCAGTCGGTAGCGAGTAGTCCAATAGTTCCGCTTTTGTTTTGTTATTTTATCCATGATATGGTATTTGCTTCCCAAAACTATACGGGCTATATATAATCCCCAAGGTAAGGTCAGCAACTTGGCATCGGGATTGTAAATTTCTACATTGGGTCCAAACAACAGTAAAGCTTCAATTTGAGAATCATTTCCTAAAATTAAAGACAGCGTACTCCCTGAAGAACTTGATACCACAATCACCTTGTCGCCTATCTTTTTGGCGACCGCCAATGCTTCTTTAGCACTATCCAAATACCTCTGTGCTGTAAAATGCAACATAGGTTCTTCTTCTATCAATCCATGATCGCTCAGTCTAGGTAAATACAGATTAGCCTTAAGTGCCTTTGCTATGTTGAGGTGTATTGGGTTGCCTTCAGCTCTGCTGGCAGAAAAACCATGTAAATACAGAACGCTATAGGTTGTTTTTTGAGGAATAGTATCGTGGAAAATTAATTGAGAAGCATTATCTGGCTTAATATTGTCGAAAGTGGCTTCTTTATTGTTAATCCAATCGTTTAGATCAGACAGATCATGTTGGATTCTGGGTAATGGCTTATCCAAATTCGGTGTTTCCACTTCGGGACCAATTATAAATAGTCCAAAAAGAATTGCAAACACAAAAAAAGTGTTTTCTATAACTTTCATATAACTAACTTAATTGAAAAAACTCCCCAAAAATGTTCCTGCGTGAAACAATTGTAGGTCTTCTAAACCCTCTCCTACTCCGATAAAACGAACGGGAATTTGAAATTGATCGGAAATACCCATTACCACACCCCCTTTGGCAGTACCATCGAGTTTTGTAATGGCCAATGAGGTTACTTCTGTAGCGGCGGTAAACTGTTTGGCTTGCTCAAAAGCATTTTGTCCGGTGGATCCGTCCAATACCAACAAGACCTCGTGGGGGGCACTAGGAACTACTTTGTCCATTACTTTTTTGATTTTTGCCAATTCATTCATCAAATTGATTTTATTGTGTAAACGTCCCGCTGTATCGATGATTACCAAATCGCTTTTTTGAGCGATAGCCGACTGCAGGCTATCAAAGGCTACTGAAGCAGGGTCACTACCCATTTGTTGTTTGACCATGTCAACACCTACTCGATCTGCCCAAATTTGTAATTGATCTATGGCACCAGCTCTGAAGGTATCGCCTGCCCCCAACAAGACTTTTTTTCCACCCCTTTTGTAATGATGAGCCAATTTTCCGATGGTAGTCGTTTTACCAACACCGTTAACTCCTACCACCATCATTACGTGGGGTTGGTGGTCTAATTTCGCATCGAAGTCTTTGACTAAATACTGATTATGCTGCTCAAGAAGGGTGGTGATTTCCTCTCTTAAAATTTGAGCCAATTCTTTGGTCCCCAAATATTTATCTTTGGCCACTCTTGCCTCTAGGGCATCGATGATTTTGAGTGTGGTGGACACTCCCACATCAGATCGAATGAGAACCTCTTCCAATTCGTCCAATAGTTCACTATCAATTTTTGATTTTCCAGCAACCGCTGTTCCCAATTTTGAAAAAAAAGATTTTTTTGAAGCCGAGAGACCCTGATCTAATCGCTCTTTTTTTTCTGCACTAAAAATTGACTTTAAAAAACTCATAGGAAATTCAATAAAAAAAGCTACCATAAAAGTAGCTTATATTTTCAATTCTAGTAGATATTTATTGCTTACTCAACCATTCATTTGCAAGATCAGGATTAATAATGGTTTCAACAAAAGAGTATGAGTTAGAATTATTTTTCTTTACCATTTTTATGGCTTTTGTTAACTTTTTAGATCCCGTTTGAAGGGTTGCTACTGATTTCTTTGCCATAACTACTTAATTTCTTTGTGAAGGGTCATGCGCTTGAGAATGGGATTAAATTTTTTAATCTCAAGTCTATCGGGCGTATTCTTTTTATTTTTGGTAGTAATATAACGCGACGTGCCGGGTTTTCCTGACTCTTTGTGTTCTGTACACTCCAAAATTACCTGAACTCTGTTTCCTTTCTTTGCCATGTTAGTCTCTATAAAATGTCTTGAGCTTTGGCCTCTTTAATCACAGCACTAATTCCTTTTTTGTTGATTGTTTTCAACACAGAAGCTTTAATTTTCAATGTAATCCATTTGTCTTCTTCGGGAATATAAAAGCGTTTTTTAATCAAGTTTATGTCAAAGCGTCTTCTAGTTTTATTCATGGCGTGGGAAACGTTATTTCCAAACATTACCCTTTTTCCCGTAATATCGCAAACTCTAGACATGGTTATTATTTTTAACAGAGTGCAAATTTACACTTTTTTAGATAGTTTCAAAAAATTTAAACAAGAATAAAAAACATCATTTCAACAATGCTCTATACAGTATCTCAAAGGCCTGATTGACGGTTTTATGAATCACACGGGTTCGGTTATTTCCCATGTTGAATTGTAAGCTTTCCACCCCACTAGGAGTAGCTAATCCAATAAAAACAGTTCCAACTTCGTGGCTTTGGTCTTCCCTGGAGGGCCCTGCATTTCCAGTAGTGGCAATGACATAATCGGACTGGTATTTTTTTTGGGCTCCCAAAGCCATAGCTGACGCTACTTCTGCACTGACCACACCATAACTATCTATAAGGTTACTTTTCACCCCCAAAAGTCTGGTTTTTGATTCAACAGCATAGGTAACTGCACTGCCTTTAAAAAAAATAGACGCCCCTGGCTGAGAAGTAAATCTGGTGGCGATGGCCCCGCCTGTGCAACTCTCAGCACAAGACAGGGTTTTTCCCATCTTTTTTAGTTTATGTGCAATCAGAGATTCAATGGACTGATCCTCTTCACTACCATAATAAATATCCTCTATCAAAGGGATGACCTTTTCTATCTGTTCATTTAACGATGCTTTTAGAGCTTCCAAGTCTGAGCCTTTGGTGGATAGACGCAAGCGCACTCTGCCTAAACTGGGTAAATAAGCCAACTTGATGGACTCTGGAAGATTGTTCTCCCAATCCTCGATTCTTTCTGCAATCACACTTTCTCCCAAACCATAAGTAAGTATAGTTTTGTGATATAAGGCGGGCAAAACAAATTGTTGTTTAATTTTTGGTAATACCTCGTTTTTGATCAAAGCCTCCATCTCATAAGGCACCCCAGGTAGGGAAATAAACACTTGTCCGCCGTCCATAAACCACATACCAGCTGCGGTACCGAATCGGTTGGGAAGAATTTTGGCTTTGGTTGGTAAGTTCGCCTGATCTCGGTTCATATCGCTAATGGAAGTGGTAACGTATTTCTTAAAAATATTTTCGATATGTTCCAAAACATGCTCGTTCTTGACCAATTTATCGTCAAAATATTCGCAAAGGGTTTGTTTAGTAACATCGTCCTTGGTAGGCCCCAGTCCCCCTGTCATGATTATAATATCTGCTCTTTTTCGGGCCTCATTCAAGGCATTGAAAATAATCTCTTTTTGGTCAGATATACTGGTGATCTGAACAATTTCCACCCCAATGCTATTCAATTCTTTGGCCAAAAAAACTGCATTTGTATTTATGATTTGTCCAATTAGAATTTCGTCTCCTATACTGACCAGTTCGGCTTTCATACTATTTTATTTTTACTGTAAATGCATTTTCCCCTTCCAAATATCCTTCCAAAACATCATTGGCAGCAACGGGTCCTACTCCCGCCGGTGTTCCAGTAAAAATTACATCTCCGATTTTAAGGGTGAAAAATTGAGACACCTCAGCGATCAGTTCATCAATATTCCAAAACATCTGAGAAGTATTTCCCTTTTGGACGGTAGTAGCGTTTTTTGCGAGTTCAAAATCCAGTTGATTCAAATCTTTAAATTGGGATTTGTCGAACCAATTGCCCATCAAGGCCGATCCATCAAAGGCTTTAGCCTTTTCCCATGGCAGACCATTCTCCTTCAATTTCTTTTGTAAATCACGAGCGGTAAAGTCAATACCCAAACTAATCTCTTGATAATACTTGTGAGCAAATTTTTTCTCTATGTATTTGCCAATTCGATTGATTTTGATCACAACTTCCACTTCATGATGAATTTGATTAGAAAAAGGGGGGGTATAAAATGGAAAACGCCTTTGGAGTTTTGCCGTATCTGGCTTAAGAAAAACAACAGGGGACTCAGGTTTTTTATTGCCCAACTCCTCTAAATGCTCAGGGTAATTTCTCCCAATACAAATAATTTTCACAGAAAAAAGATTAGGTGTTCAATTTTCTCAATCGAATGGCAGTAAGTACCTTTTTTGTGTACATGGGGAAATCGGCATTGAGCAACCAACCAAAGTAGCCAGGCTCTTTCTCTAAAATATACTCCACCGCTTTCCCCTTGTGTTTACCAAAAGAAAAGCACTCTTCGCCCTCTTTGTTAAAAACTATAAAGCCTGCAAAATCTGCGGTTTTTTTTCGGGTGGTAAAAACATTTAAGGAATCTACGTTTGCCTCCAAATCTTCATATCGCTCCAATTGAGCCATCAAAACATCATGGGTGGCTTGGGTATCGGCCATCGCAGAATGAGCATCGACCAGCTCCTCATTACAGTAAAACTTTAACGCTGCTGTCAGTGTTCGCTGTTCCATTTTATGAAAAATTGTTTGCACATCAACGGTTTTAAAATGAGCCATATCAAAATCGATCTCTGCCCGGAGCATTTCCTCTGCCAAAAGGGGGATATCGAAACGATCAGAATTGTATCCGGCCAAATCAGAGTTTTTGATAAAGTTGTAAATAGTTTTGGAAAGTGCCTTGAAATTGGGTTCATCTGCAACATCGGCATCATAAATACCATGAACAGCAGAGGCTTGCGGAGGTATAGAACATTCTGGATTGACCCGCCAAATCTTATCCTCTTTCGTCCCATCAGGATGTAACTTTAATACTCCAATTTCAACTATACGATCGTTGGTGACATTCACGCCAGTGGTTTCCAAATCAAAAAAACAAAGGGGTCTTGTAAGTTGTAATTTCATGAACTTAAGTTTAGATGGAAAAGTCTTTATCCCAATTTTCGAGATAATCGGACATACTCTTGATGAACTGACCACCTAAAGCACCATTGATGATACGGTGGTCATAACTATGAGAAATTATCATTTTTTTTCGGATAGCAATAGAATCACCCTGAGAAGTTTCGATTACCGCAGGCATTTTTCGGATCACACCTACTGCTACAATACCCACTTGGGGTTGATTTATAATTGGGGTTCCTGTAAGCGATCCAAAGTTTCCGATATTGGTAAAAGTAAATGTACCGCCTTGGACCTCCTCGGGCTTCAACTGTTGTGTTCTGGCACGGTGGGCCAAGTCATTTACTGATTTGGCCAAACCTACCATATTCAGGTGATCGGCATTTTTGATCACTGGAACAATCAAATTGCCATCAGCCATGGCAGCTGCCATTCCTATATTGATGTCTCTTTTCTGAATAATCGTGTCTCCCTCCATAGAACTGTTTAACAATGGAAAATCTTTTAAAGCCTTAATTAGGGCTGTAATCAATAATGGGGTAAAAGTCAATTTTTCACCCTCTCTTTGCAAAAAATCATCTTTGACTTTCTCTCTCCAATCCCACAAATGGGTCATATCAGTTTCAATAAAAGATTGTACGTGGGCGGATGTCTGTTTGCTACGTATCATGTGATCGGCAGTCAATTTGGCCATACGTGACATTTCGATGAATTGATCACCATCGGCTTGAGAAATCACACCAGATGCATTAGGAGTTGTTGTTGACAAAGTCGAAGAAGGATCACTAGGGGTTACAAAGATATGTTCTTTTTTGACAGGGGAAGCCGAACTGCCACGCTGGGCTAAATAGGTCAATAGGTCATTTTTTGTGATCCGGTTATCTTTTCCACTCCCTTTAATGCGCTTTATTTCCTCTTGGCTCAATCCTTCCGCCTTGACAATGCTCTTAACCAAAGGAGATAAAAATTCACTATTATTAAACGAAGTATCGGCCGAGACCATTGTCTTGGCATCCTCTAGGGTTTTATACACACTTTCAAATTCAGGTAATGGGTCAGGAAGGGAAAAGGTCTTCACCTTAGGAATTGAAATTTCTTTTTTCTCTATCTTTTTAAGTGGTTCGAGCTTAGCAATACCTGCATCATCGGGTTCATCACTTTCTGTTTGTATAATTGCCATGACCTCGCCTACTTGAACAACTTCATTTTCGGCAAATTTCTTTTCAATTAATACACCATTGACCTCACTGGGTACATCCGAATCCACCTTGTCGGTAGCTATTTCGACAACAATATCATCAACCTCAATTAACTCGCCAACTTCCTTTAACCATTTAGTCAAAGTAGCTTCCGCGACGCTCTCACCCATCTTGGGTAATTTCAAAAAGTGTTTGCCCATTTTCTAAGAAAGTACAAAATTACCAAATTTAAAGTGGAAATGCAGGTATTTAGACAATGGAAAAAATCAACTCTCTATTTATTTACTATCGAGTTTTCGTATGGCACTCTTTTGAGTATACTCCTTCCTAAAGTAACCTCATCAGTATATTCCAACTCATCGCCTACAGGAATTCCTCTAGCAATAGCCGAAGTTTTAACATCATGTGGTGCGAGTATTTTATAGATGTAAAAATTGGTGGTATCAGCCTCCATAGTTGCACTCAGAGCAAAAATAATTTCTTTAACTTTACCAGCTTTGACTTTTTGCTCGAGAGAGTCCAAGTTTAAATCTTGGGGGCCTACACCGTCAATCGGAGAGATAATACCTCCCAAAACATGGTAATAGCCCCTGAACTGACCTGTATTTTCAATGGCAATTACATCCCTAATATCTTCCACCACACAGAGCAAAGTATCGTCTCGAGCAGGATTCGAACAGATTTCACAAAGGGGCACGTCAGACAAATTGTGACAGGATGAACAAAAATTGATATGTTCCCTTAAATCGTTAAGTGATTGAGTCAATAGAGAAGTATTTTCTTTGGGCTGTTTGAGTAGATGTAATGCCAATCGCAATGCGGTTCTTTTGCCAATACCTGGCAACTGGGTAATTTCATTGACCGCATTTTCCAGTAACTTAGAGGAATATTCCATATGGCAAATTTAACAATAATTACCTTGATCTGAATTTGTATATTTAGAATCTGATATGTTACAACCTGCTTTTATTTTAATTTTGATATTGGGATATTTCACCCTTTTGATGGCCATTGCTTACCTGACCAGTAAAAAGGCTGACAATCAGACATTTTTTACTGCCAACCGAGGCTCTCCATGGTATTTGGTGGCTTTTGGAATGGTAGGAGCTTCGTTATCGGGGGTTACTTTTATCTCGGTTCCTGGTTGGGTGGGTGACTCTGGATTCACTTATTTTCAAGTAGTTTTGGGTTATTGGGCAGGCTATTTTATCGTAGCTTTTATTCTACTTCCCATTTATTATCGTCAAAACCTGACCTCAATTTACGAATACCTTCAGAACCGTTTTGGCCATAACAGTCACAAGATCGGAGCTATATCATTTTTTATCTCAAGGGTTTTAGGAGCCAGCTTTCGCCTTTTTTTGGTCGCCATTGTCCTACAGAGGTTCATCTTTGATGCCTGGGGAGTCCCTTTTGAGGTTACAGTGATTCTCTCCATCTTCTTGATTTGGGTTTACACCCAAAAGGGAGGTATCAAAACCATTGTTTGGACTGACACCTTGCAAACACTTCTAATGCTTTCAGCTGTAGGTTTAACAATCTTTCACCTAGGAAACGCTCTGCACTTAAACCCCTATGACATCCTTACAGAGGTCAAATACCAAAACTATACCAGAACTTGGATGACCGAAGATTTTTTGGTACGAAATCACTTCTTAAAATCATTTATCGGAGGAATGTTCATAACCATTTGTATGACAGGATTAGATCAAGACATGATGCAAAAAAATCTGACATGCCGCAGTCTTAAGGCCGCACAAATCAACATGCTTGTTTTTAGTTTGGTTCTGATTATTGTTACCTTTTTATTTTTGGTGCTGGGAGCGATGATCTTTCTTTATGCTGAGCAAAACCATATTATGACACCGCTAATGGAGGGCAGTCCAAAACCAGATCTTTTGTTCCCAGAAGTCGCCCTTAATGGTAAACTGGGATTAGGCGTGGGTATTATTTTTATTTTGGGGTTAATTGCTGCCGCATACAGCAGCGCCGATAGTGCCCTTACTTCATTGACCACTTCCTTTTGCATCGACTTTCTTAAGCTGGATAAACTTAATGAAAATCAACAAAAAAGAATCAGAAAGCTAACCCATATTGGCATGAGTCTTGTAATTATAGTAGTGGTCATCCTTTTCAAATACGTTTTAGATCGAAATGTGATAGATGGACTCTTGACAGTAGCCTCATACACTTACGGCCCCCTACTAGGCCTATTTTCTTTTGGTATTTTCACTCCATTTCAAATTTACGATCGAAGAATATGGGTCGTAGTAATAATGTCTTTAATTTTAATCGTGCTTTTGGGTAACTTGTCGCCCCAAACATTAGGCGGTTACCAAATTGGATATGAATTACTCCCTCTTAACGGACTGTTTACATTTTTAGGATTGTTGTTGATCCGTAAAAAAAAGACTACCACCTGATCAAAGCGCTTCCCCAAGTAAATCCACTTCCAAAGGCTGCCAAGACTACTAAATCTCCAGATTTGATTTTATCCTCCTCCCATGCCTCTGTTAGAGCAATAGGAATGGATCCGGCTGTTGTATTTCCATAACGCATTATGTTATTGTAAACTTGGTCGTCAGAAAGACCAAACTTTCTTTGAATGAACTGAGAAATACGAAGGTTTGCTTGGTGGGGAATCAACATATCGATTTGATCTGGAGTCATCTGATTTTGTTGTAAACCCTCCATTATGACCTCCGAAAACCTAACCACCGCATTTTTAAAAACCAATTGTCCATTCATGTTGGGATAATAAGAAATATCCATTGGATCATTAGCTTCAATGATTTCGGGAACCCATCGGTTGGTACTGGGGCCGATCAAAGCCAACTCTTCAGCAAATTGTCCTTCCGAGTGCAAATGGGTTGATAGTATACACTTGTCGGTATCTTCTGTTCTGCTCAGCACCACTGCGCCTGCTCCATCTCCAAAGATAACCGAAACTCCTCTTCCACGGGTAGTCATGTCTAATCCACCGGAATGATTTTCCGAACCGATGATCAAAATATTTTCATACATGCCAGTTTTGATGAACTGATCGGCTGTAGAAAGTGCGTAGATGAAACCCGAACACTGATTACGGATATCCATGGCTGGACAATTAGGAATTTCCAAATGCTGCTGAACGATTACTCCCGAACCAGGAAAATAGTAATCAGGACTGAGGGTGGCGAACAGAATGAGATCGATATCTTTTTTGTCAATTTGGGCCCGTTCAATGGCAATTTTAGCAGCTTTTACGCCCATTGTTGCCGTTGTATTTCCATCTCCTTTTTTGATGTGACGCCGCTCCTGTATTCCTGTTCGCTCAACAATCCAATCATGAGAAGTATCCATTATATCTGTTAAATCATCATTTGTCACTACGTTTTCAGGAACATACATTCCCATTCCAATAATCTTTGAATTGTACATAAAACTAGCCGCTATTAATGCAATTTAAATAAAGAAAGTTGAATAGCTAATTTTTTCCAAAATAAATACAGTACTGGTCTATTAAAAATCGAAAATGGAAAAGTAATAAGGGAGCTTTTTGCTCCCTATTGAATTCGAGGAATATTACAAGGGGAGAATGACCTTGTCGATAATGTGCATTACCCCGTTATCGGCTTGAATGTCTACGGCAACAATATTAGAAACTCTTGCATTACCATCGGTCAAAGACGCTCCACCAATAATATTAGCGGTGATTTCACCACCCATTGTATCCAGTGTTAAATTGTCAGACAAATCGGTGGACAAAGCATTTATCTCGCCCAATATATGATGTTTTAAGGTTAAAATAAGGTTAGGTTCATCGATAGAGCTTAATCGTTCGACTTCCAATTCATTCAAAAAATTCACAAAAGCAGTATTGTTGGGGGCAAATACAGTGAATGGGGCAGGAACACTGCCATTTTTAGTGCTTAAAATCGAAGGAAAATCTACACTCAGATCATCTCTTGTAAGAGCTAGCCCTAAGTTGTAAAGGTCAGGATCGGCCAATACAAAGGTAACCAGAGATGGAATTGGAATTACTGCATTCACAGCATGAATAACCCCATTTGATGCATTTACATTACCTTGAACAATTCTTGAGCTGCCGTTGAGTGTCACCCTCATATTGACTTGATTGATGTACATCGACAAGGGTAGGTCGTTAACATCACTGGTGGCAGCAGTTGGATAATAACCAGATTTAAAATCGCGGTATCTTATTTGACCTGTCATTACATGATTTAGTAAAATTTTTTTCAGTGCCTCTGTAGGAACTTCATCCAAACTACTGTAACCTTCACGCATCAGAAAGCCTCTAAATGCGCTATTGTTGGGCGCATACAAAGTGTAGTCTCCCGCTCCATTCAAAACATCATCCAAATCTGTTTTCTGCAATGCATAGGTTAAATAAGAATAGCCCATGCTACTATTTAAATGATCAAAAATAGTTTTTTGAATCACCATTTGAGGCTCGTACTCATCTTTATAACAGGACTGCAAGGAAATCAATAAAAGTAATATGGGTAAAATTTTTTGTCTTTTCAATTCTCTAAATTTATGATTATTAATATATGGTTAGCAGTATTTTCGGAAAGCTTCTGTGTCTACTTTTGCTTTTAGGTCATTAAGCAAACTATACAAACCAAAAAAGGTACGATTGATGTAAATAAAGTGTTTGGAACCTCGATTGCCGTTCATTTTTCGCAATTGCTGATCAGAGGAAAGGGTCTTACTCAGACTGTTAATCTCACCCCAAAAAACAGCATCGCCGAAATCAAATTCATTTTTCGTAAAAGGCAGGGTCAACACCTTGATCAAACGACCGAACAATTCCGTAAAATAAACCAACTCCTCAGCCGTATCATCGGTTTTCAAGATTTCCAGGTCATATAGAGTTTGCTGAAAACGCCTGGGATTTTCTTCAATTTTCAGACCTGCCAGCTCAAAATAGGGATGATAAAAATCATCGGGTATGGTCTTAACACAACCAAAATCTAGAGCAACCAAGTTGTAAGACTCGTCGATTAAAAAA
>CAJVZM010000043.1 GCA_913020475.1 uncultured Flavobacteriaceae bacterium | reverse complement strand
AGGTTTTAGAAAAACTGAGAGATGGAGCAATTAACCCCATGATGGCGGTAATGGGTGGACAGATCAAAATTGATGGTGACATGGGATTGGCGATGAAAGTCCAATCCTTGATGGGATAAAACCCTAGACTCCTTCCCTCCTTTGATCAAATAATTCCCTTCACATTTTTTAAATACTAATTGTTGTTATTGGTTCAGAAATCAGTAGCTACAGACAAATTATCAGACCAGCTAAGAAATCTAAATTATTCTACACCATCACTATTGTAATCAGTATCATTTATTCAAAAGACGGCCATGAGGTCAGCAAGGATTTGGATCGTGTGTTTAAAATTTTAGCTATAGCTCCAAAGAATAATATGATAAGTTGTTACAGCATTACAAGTAGATGAGCTTGAGCGAATATTGTAAAAAAAATCAGATGACGATTACAAGAATTGACCACTGCCACTTTTATCAATTTTAAACAAAAAGTCTTAAAAATATTATGCACGCATAACATTTTTTAATAACTTTGTCTTATATTCTAAAGATCGTTTTACATTCATTTTTAGTCTTAATTTTTTAAATTTATCGACACAATCATGTAAATGATTGGCTAAAAAATCCTTTTATGAAAATATTGGTGTGCATTAGTCATGTTCCTGATACTACCTCAAAAATAAACTTTGTTGATGATTCATCAGCCTTTGATAAAAACGGTGTACAATTCATTATCAATCCCAATGACGAATTTGGTTTGACCCGAGCAATTTGGCTTCAACAAAAACAACAAGCCGAAGTAACAGCGATTACTGTGGGTGAGGTTAGTTGTGAACCTACATTAAGAAAGTGCTTGGCTATAGGAGCCAATAGGGCATTTAGGATTGACATTAAGCCTACAGACGGTTTTCAGGTAGCCCAACAATTGAGTGCCCACTGCAAAAAAGAAAACTACGATTTGATTATTGCAGGAAGGGAATCAATAGATTATAATGGTGGCATGGTGCCTGGAATGATTTCAGCATTGATGGGGTATAATTTTGTAACCAATTGTATGGGTCTTGAAATACAGGGAAACACTGCCAAAGCCAAACGTGAAATTGATGGAGGAATAGAATCCATTTGCTGTGCGCTCCCATTAGTGATAGGGGCACAAAAAGGTCTGGTAGAAGAAAAGGACTTGATCATACCCAATATGAGAGGAATCATGCAGGCCCGACAAAAAAGTTTGACAGTCCTGCCTGCCAACGAGAGCCAAGTCAAGTCTTCTATTTCAAAATTTGAAAAACCTGCCCCAAAAGGGGAAGTCAAAATGGTCGATGCCAATCAAATCGACCACCTCATAGAATTGCTTCACAACGAAGCTAAAGTAATTTAGAAAACACAACATGGGTATTTTAATCTATACAGAATCTGACAATGGAAAGTTTAAAAAGTCAGCGCTTGAATTGGCTTCCTATGGCAGGACCATCGCTGACCAATTGGGTGTTGAACTGATAGCCGTTAGTTTCAACCACAAAGATTCCCAAACACTAGGCCATTACGGAGTTGAACGGGTCATTCAAATCAGCGATCCATCACTGGAAAATTTTACCGCTAAACCTTATGCTGCAAATCTGGCAGCAGTTGCTGAGGAAAATGATGTAAAATTGCTGATCTTGAGTTCCAGTGCCAATGCAAAATACTTGGCTCCCTTATTGGCTGTTTCCCTTTCAGCGGGCTACGCTTCTAATGTTGTCGAACTACCCGAATATATTCAACCCTTGACAGTAAAGAGATCTTGCTTTACCAATAAAGCTTTTAGTACTTGTATTCTTGAAAACGAAGTCAATATTATAGGCCTGTCGAGTAACTCCTATGGTATAAGAGAAAATACCAAAGAAATTGTTGCTGTGGATAAATCAGTCACCCCAAGGGAAACCAACTTGGTAGTAGAGAATATTGAAAAATCGAGCGGTGAAGTCAGTATTGCTGACGCTGATATTGTGGTCTCGGGAGGTCGTGGATTAAAAGGTCCCGAAAATTGGCATCTAATTGAGGATTTGGCATCAACTTTAGGGGCGGCTACCGCCTGTTCCAAACCCGTATCTGATATGGGTTGGCGACCTCACAGCGAACACGTAGGACAAACCGGAAAACCCGTCGCTTCCAACTTGTATGTTGCGATTGGGGTATCGGGGGCAATTCAGCATTTGGCCGGGATTAATTCCTCAAAAGTGAAGCTAGTGATCAATAACGATCCAGAAGCCCCTTTCTTTAAAGCAGCAGATTATGGAGTGGTGGCAGATGCCTTTGAGGTAGTACCCCAGTTGATTGAAAAACTTAAAATTTTCAAAAATTCTTAGCTAAAGAGCAGGTTTTTTTAATAATTATCTCTTGTTTTTATTTACCGCACCGCCTATTGCAGTGAGATTGTAGTTGACCTTAAAAACAACGAATCTAGGCTGAATTACATAGGAGTTAGTCGTAAATGAAAACTGATTAAAACTGTCCCTGTTGATCTGAGTATCGTTGAGTAAATTGGTAGCTTTAATGCCAAATTCCCATTGTGATCCTCGTTGATTGTAGGATAATTCTGCTTCAAAAAAACGGTATTCGTTGAGGGTCATCTCCTGATTGCGGTAATAATTATAGGTGTATTTTGAATTAAAAACAAACCCTTTTAAAAAGTATGCGTCTAACATTATATAGGGAGCATCGGTGAAAAACCGACTTTGGACATCTCCTGTTTTGTAATCCCTAATACTGTAGGAATATCCAATTTCAACATTGGGTTTATCTCTAAAGTTGGTTGCAACGTTCACCCTATAGCGTTGGGTAAAATTACTGGACTCGGTTGGAGTATCATTAATCACGTTGTTAAAGTCACTAAAATTGTAATTGATACTCAGTCCTCCTTTTAAATTTTTAGATCGCTTATCGATTCTTCCCGAAGCGGTGTAAATGTCGCGTGGAAAATTGGAATTTGTAGCCGTCCGAACGCTGTTGATGCCTTCCACCCTAGTTGTATTTTGAATGGCATCATCCCTTGTGGAGTAACTCAGATTGGCAAAGATGTTAGTGAAATTAAAGATATTTATACTCTGATAATTGAGGTTGGCTACATTAAAAGTAGCAGCCTCCAAATTGGGATTTCCTTGGAAAAACGAGTTGTAATTTCTAAAAATGTAACCTTCCGCCAAATTATTGATGTCGGTAAATTGTCGGGTGGAGCGATAAACAAACCTTAAAGTTTCAGAATCTTTGAATTTGATTAAAATACGGAAATCAGGCCGAAAAAAGCCAAAGGAGTTTTCGGTCATACCACGAAATTGACGGGTCTTTGTCTTATAGGAGTGAAGGGTAATTCCAGGGTCGAAAGTGAAAATTCCTGTGATAAAGCGATAATGGAGGGCTGCATAAGCATCCTGAAAATGAAAGGAAACATCATTACTCAAATTGTTATCCGAAAAACTTTGTTGAGTATTGTTGTCTAAAATTTGAAAAATAGAAGAATTAAAATCTTGTTTGACATCGGTTAAACCCAATGTGATATTAAGATTGGCCTTTGGAGTTACAACATAAAAATAATCCAATTTCCCCTCGATCTTGTCGGTTTTGGCCTCTCGATCTTGATTGATATTAAAACGCTCTTGATTTGTATTCAGATTTAAAATACTTCCAAAGGGCTGGAATTGTTTGATGGCCCGATAAAACGGATCTTCTTTTTGTGTCAAATGCTGTATTTCCATCGAAAAAATATGATCTTGATTATGGGTATAGTACATCCTTAGTTCTTGGTTAAAAGAATAGGGCTTTTGTTGGCGATATTGTCCAATCTGTTCGGGAACGCGACTGTCTTGCCTTGGGGAAATGGTCGTCAGATCAGAAATTTCATTCTGATTGGAAATTTTATATAAGACGTTGTATTCGGTCTGAAGGTTTTCGTTGGGGTTGTATTCTGTCGTGAATTTAAAGTTTTGCTGTTCATTTTCCTGAGTAGTATATTCCGAAGTTTCCTCCAAGGCATTGGAAACAGTATACCTTCGGGTATTGTTTTCTTCTAATATGTTTTCTGCCCGCGAGTAAATAGCAAAACCACTGAACTCAAGAGTTTCAAAAGGGGCATAACTAAAGTTATAGGCGCCGAAATGAGAGTCAATGGATTTGGCCCTATTATTTTGCAGATTGGTGATCCCTGCATCGTCAGAACTGATATCTATAGAGGTACCCGTTCGTGCATTGAGATTGTTGAATCCTCCGCCAAAACGATAAAAATCCTTCCGCGAAAGCGGTGGCTCTCCAACATTATTGGTATTGCCTAAAAAATTCACACTTAGGTCTTTGGAATAGTAAAAAATCTTGGGAATAGCGATGAATCGGTCATCATTTCCAGCCCCACCGGTAAGCTCTCCAAACCAAAACTTATCCTTTCCACTTTTTAAACTGATATTGATGGCAATGTTGTCTTCATTATTCGTAACATTTCTCAACTGATTTACCTCAGAAAAGTTTCTCAAAACCTCAACTTTACCCACTACGTTTGCTGGTAGATTTTGGGTGGCCAGTTTGGAATCTCCGTCAAAAAAATCCTTTCCCTCAACAGTGATTTTAGTAATTTCTTTACCCTCGACCTCGATCCGCCCTTCATCATTCACCTCGATTCCCGGCATATTTTTGAGTACATCTTGTAATTTTCTTTCGGAACCAGTATTAAAGGAATCTGCATTGTAAATGATAGTGTCTCCCTTAATGGTAACTGGCATCTCATAAACCAATTCAACCTCGTCTAAAGATTCTGCTTGCTCCTCCAAAACAAAGTTTTTTTCAATATTATTCTCTTCGTTGAAAACAAACGATATCTCTTTTAAACCAATAAAAGATATTTTGACATCATAATTGGTTTCTTTTTTTAGGGTCAATCTGTAAAATCCCGATTCGTTAGAAATTCCAAAACCGTCGAGTATTTGGGTTTCTTTTTCCACGGCTACGATATTGGCTCCCATTATTGGGTTTCCAATTTCATCGGTGATGGTTCCCTCAAAATCTATATTTTGAGCAAAAGCAAAAAGAGTGGGAATCAGGAAACATCCTAGTAGATATATTTTTTTCAATTTTATGATTTTAATTAGCGAGGTCTGAACCCTCTCTGCCCCTGTCCACGGTTCTTCCTATACATTTCTCGCATTTCAACTATTTTTTCGGTTCGAATTTTGCTGTACTCTTTCATGTTAACCACAGTCCCCTTTTTGGGAGCTTTGATTTTCATTTTTTCCTTGGGATTAATAACCACTTTTGTACACAGGACAGTCGTATTATCATTACTTACTTCGAGAATAAGCCCCGGCAAACCACCGTATTTGTGAGGGCCTGTTGAAACAGGAATCTGAGGAGTAAACCAAGCAATGATATTTACTGTTTTCATTTTGGGTTTGTTATCCTGAAAACTTTGTCTACCAAACTGAAAAACTTCTTGGGGAACCTCTCTGCTCATGGTCGCTTTGTAAGCAGTATAACTTCCGATTTGCTTTGATTCTCCCGTAAGTGCCCATTTACTATCGGGTAGACTGTCTATGATCAAGAAAATTTTCCCGAAAAGCTCCACACGATTGGTAAAGGTTTTAGTCGCAAACTCTTTGTGTAAAATCCCTTGAAAAGGGCTCATAAAAGACATAAAATTAAAACGACCACTCCCTTGGGAGTTGTCCAGCCGTTCTTCCTCATAAAAGGAGGAATATGAGCTGTTAAAATCCAATTCATAGTTCTTTTCCATATTGGACTTCATACGTTCCATAATTCTTTGCTTACGCTCGGGTGGAATATTTTTCCCAAAATTCGAGTCCATCTTGGTCTTAGACATATAATAGGCTTTGCCTTGAAACTCTTGAGCAAATGTTGATGTCAACGAGAGAGTAAAAAGCAAGGTAAAGGTGAAATTTTTCATTAGTTTTTTTGTAATATTTCTTTGACAGTATATTTAGGCTTGGGTTTAATCTGATTTATTTTTTTAAAATTTATATATTAGATTCTATTGACGATAAAAAGTAATCCAATTGGATTTTAACAGGTGGTAATATTATGAAAAAAACAAAACAAGTCAAAAATAGTAAACGAAGAGAATTTATTAAAAAAGCTATTTCAATTGGATCATTAATGGTCCTTCCCAGCCATGTGTTGTTTGCTAAAAAAGAGATCCGAGACTCCTCTGGAAAGGTCATTCAGAAAGCTCTGGTCGTACCCAATGACAAAGTCAATTTGGCTTGTTGTGGCATCGGAAATAGAGGAGCGAGCGTTGTTAGATATCTCAATGATACGGGTGCAGCCAATGTGGTAGCATTGTGTGATATTAACATGGGAGGTGAAAAAACACTTAAAACCATGGACATTCATAAAAAGGCTAAAAAATACCAAGACTTTAGAATCATGTTTGATGAGATGAGCGACAAGTTTGATTCGGTAAGTGTTGCCACTCCAGATTTCTCTCATTTTCCAATCACCATTCTGGCTATGTCTATGGGTAAAAATGTCTTTGTCGAAAAGCCTTTGACTAGAACTTTTAACGAATCTGAAATATTGATCAGAGCGGCCAAAAAGTTCAATGTAGCCACACAAATGGGGAATCAAGGTCATTGTCAAGATAACTATTACCAATTCAAAACATGGGTAGAGAAGGGTATTATAAAGGACGTAAAAAAAATTACCGCCCATATGAATGGAAATCGCCGCTGGCATGGATGGGACACCAAAATGAAAAAATTCCCTTCTGGGGGCAAAATCCCTAAAACCTTGGACTGGGATAATTGGCATGTTGCATACCCATATCACGAATTTCATAAAGATTTTATAGATGGTCAATGGCGTTGCTGGTATGCATTCGGAAATGGCGCTCTAGGTGACTGGGGTGCACATATTATGGATGGTTTCCATCAGTTTTTGGATTTGGGAATGCCCCAAAAAATAGAGCCCAAAAAATTAACTGGACACAACGATTTATTTTACCCTCAATCCTCAACTTTGAAATTTCACTTTCCCAAGCGGGGGAATATGCCAAAAGTCAATGTCACCTGGTACGATGGAGTAGAAAACCTTCCAGAAGTTCCTGAAAATTATGGCGACATTGAAATGGACACTACTGCCAAAACCAAAAAAGGAATGGTGAAACCTAAAAGTCTCAGACCCGGAAAGGTGATTTATGGAAAAGACCTCACCCTTAAAGGAGGGTCGCATCATCGAATACTAAAAATACTTCCCGACGAAAACGCAAAAGATATTCAAAACAATTTACCAGAATACCACAAAAGTAAAACCAATCACTTTTTAAACTTTCTGAATGCCTCAAGAGGGTTAGAAAAAACATTATCCCCCTTTGAGGTAGGAGCTCCCTTGAGTCAGGTTTTTTGTCTAGGGACGATTGCTCAACAACTCAACCAAACCCTTTTATTTGACAGAAAAACAAAAACCATTACCAATAATCCCATAGCCAATCAGCTCCTAAAAGGTTATCCCCCGAGAAAAAGTTGGGAGGAATTTTATAAATTGGCTTGATGCAGTCAAAACAATATTTAAAAAATCTATTTCAACTTAATTTTGCTGTATTAATCATAAGTACGTCAGGAACATTAGGAAGGTATATCGATCTCCCGGTTCCTGTGATCATTTTTTTGAGAGCCGCCATAGGAGGGGTTTTTTTATACCTTTTCTGTAAGTGGAGAAAAATGAGTTTTACAATTCAAACAAAAGATCGCAAGACTATTTTTTTTAGTGGGATACTAATGGGTTTGCATTGGATCTTCTATTTTATTTCCCTCAAACTATCGAGTGTAGCCATTGGAATGCTCTCTGTATTTACTTATCCCATCATCACTACCTTCCTCGAGCCCGTTATGCTCGGTAGTAAATTCAAAAATTCAAATTTGCTTTTGGGTCTAATGGTTTTGTTGGGTATTTACTTTTTAGCTCCCGAAATCAGTTTAGAAAATGATCAATTTAAAGCCATTGGTTTTGGAGTTTTTTCAGCCTTTTGTTACTCCATTAGAAATATTTATATGAAATCAAAAGCTGCTGAATATGAAAGTTCCATCTTAATGGTTTATCAATTGATCATTGTTACAGTATTGCTATCCCCAATTTTTATTTTTTACGACACTACAGGCCTGGAATCGTCCCTTCCTGCGGTTTTAATCCTTGCCTTATTGACCACCGCTACAGGTCATACGTTGTTTATATATAGTTTTAGAAATTTCACCATCAGTGCTGCGAGCATTATAAGTGGGGTACAACCTGTTTATGGAATTTTAATTGGTATGATCGTTTTAAATGAGTATCCTGCACTAAGTACTGTTTTTGGAGGGATATTAATTTTAGGAACCGTAGTAATCGAAAGCATTCGTAATTTTAAAAATTAAAATAAATATGATAACTCTTATCCTTGTATTTATTTTATTGACCTTTTTGAATTGTGAAACACCCACTCCACAACCCAATTTTTTGTTTATCGTGGCCGATGACTTAGGACATAAAGATCTAAGTTCAACGGGGAGCAGATTTTATGAAACTCCAAACATTGATAGGATTGCTTATGAGGGGACATTGTTTACCCAAGGCTATGCAAACGCCTCGGTTTGTAGCCCTTCAAGAGCAAGTTTATTAACCGGTTTATACCCAACAGTTCATGGGATAACCGATTGGATTGGTGCAAAATACGGAACAGATTGGCGGAAGGCTGGTCGAAAAACCCAACTTTTGCCCAGTGAATATGTCAAGCATCTGCCCTTCAAACTGACTACACTGCCAGAGGTTTTCAAAGCACATCAATACAAAACTTTTTTTGCAGGGAAATGGCATCTAGGCTCTGTTGAACAAAAATCTCTTCCCACGGATCATGGTTTTGACATCAACAAAGGGGGATACCATCGTGGCGGGCCCTATAGCGGTGGGTACTTTTCTCCTTTCAACAATCCTTTTCTAGATGACAAACCAAAGGAAAAAGGAATGACCCTATCAATGAAATTGGCCCGAGAAACCACAGATTTTATCAAGTCAAATCAAGGAAAACCTTTCTTTGCATATTTGAGTTTTTATGCCGTTCATGCACCAATACAGACTACCCAAAAAAAATGGCTTAAATACCAAAAAAAGGCAGTAGATCAGGGGATTCTTAAAGAAGGTTTTTCTATGGAAAAAAGATTACCCATAAGAATCAAACAAGATAATCCGGTTTATGCTGGACTATTGGAACAAACTGACGAAGCTGTAGGACATGTTTTAAATACATTGGATGAATTGAAATTGGATAAAAATACGGTTGTTGTCTTTGTATCCGATAATGGGGGTGTCTCCGCAGGCGATGACTTTGCAACCAGCAACCTTCCATTGCGGGGAGGTAAAGGCTACCAATGGGAGGCAGGGACCCGTATCCCCTTTTTTATCAAAGCTCCACAAATTATAAATCCCGAAAAAAAAATTAATACACCTGTGACGGGAGCAGATCTCTTTCCTACCCTATTGGAATTAGCCAGTATCGAAAATACCACACCTATTAATGGAAAGAGTTTGGTTCCACTGATGAAGAAAAAATCTTTCGAAAAGCGTTCCTTGTTCTGGCATTACCCTCATTATGGAAATCAAGGCGGAGATCCCAGTGCTATCATTCGCAAGGGAGACTGGAAACTAATACACTATTTTGAGAACGGAAAAAATGAACTCTATCACTTGGGTGAAGACATAGAAGAAAGCACAAATGTATTTGATCAAAATACTCAATTGGGAATCGCACTCAAAAACGAACTAAAGCAATGGTTGGAAACTACCACAGCTAAAATTCCAGAAAAAGATCCCCTTCACAATAATGAGGAAGAAGAAAAATGGCTCAGTCGGCACAAACAGAAAATGAAATTAAAGGTTGAAAAACGTAGGGCTTTTCAACTTGATCCGAACTACCTTCCCAATGAGGATTGGTGGGGAAGTACAATTGACTAATTCAATCCGAAGTGCTTATTGGCAAACTTGATGTATTGATCCCAATCGTAATCAGTTACATCGTGTTTTCCATTTCTCAAATGATATCCAATAGATCCATGAAAAGGTGTATTTACCGGTGGTAATTGTTCGTTTTCAATGGCTTTTTTCCCGTAGAGTCTATATAAGGGTGATGCGGCTTTAGTCGCCAAAAATTCACCTCTAGGATCTGCCCATGCATCATTACTCGCACTGGCAACATATACGGGTCTGGGTGCCATAAGGGCAATAAGCATGTGCTGATCGACTTTGAGTGCAGACTCGTTTTCATTGAAATAGTGGAAGTTTTTGGCAAACCAATGAGGATAGTTAGTGTTTATATCTGAAAGCTTTTCACCAAATCTTCTCCTAGAGAGCGCAGCTCCCCCACAACCCGAGTTGTTGGAGATTACAATACCAAATCTCTGATCATTGGCTCCCGCCCAAAGGGCAGTCTTTCCCAGTCTGGAGTGTCCCATTAAAATCACTTTTTTGTGATCGATCAATTCCTCCGTTTCCATAAAGTCCATTATTTTAGACATTCCCCATGCCCATGCAGATATTGAACCCCACTCGTTTTGGGCAGGAGTAGTTTGTCCGGGTTTATAGAAAAGTGCATGAATCCCATCTGAAAAATCATTTTTATCGGGATCTACATTGTTGTAATCGATTGTCACTAAACCATAGCCCGAATCAATCATTTTTTCTATAGGCCACCGGGAGGTGTTCCTTCCTCTTTTATTTTTATTGAATTTTTTGAGTTTCTCATCACTCAATTCAAACTCCTTTTTTCCATTGATTAAAATATCGGGATCAGCATTTACCCTATAATTTCCATTAAAATTATAAGCCAAAAATACTGGTGATTTTGTTTTTCCTTTTGGCAGGTAGATAAGCAAGGACATCTTTACAGATTTCTTTTCTTTTTTAAACATCAAGTTGACTTGCTTACGAAGCGCCTTTCCTTCCAAAGCAGCAAGCTCATCATCTAAGACTTCTACTTTATAAAAATCCAATTGATCAGGAACTACACCATAAACATGATTGGCGAAATAAGAAAGGATCTCAGGACGCCTGAATCGCTCCCACTCAGCGGGGGAATCAATTTCTATCCCCTTATCAGAAATGAGTAGTTGAGGTAATTGATACGAAGGGACATCCGCTTCTTCTTTGATGGTTGGAGTCGTGATTTGGGCAGAAAGCGTGCAAATAAGGGTTAAAGCGATTAGGCTGAATAGGAGTTTTTGACTCATGAGATGATCATTTGTTTTAATAAATATAGAAAAAATGAAGGGCAGATGAGGTTTTTGACGCTTTATCCTAAGTATATTGATTACGGGATGTATTATATATAGAAAATAAAATTTAATGAAATTAATTATGACTTTAACTTAGAATAAATAATCTCCATTGAACTGTTTGTCTTTCAAATTTGATATTTTTTAAAATTTAAAGAGTAATTTCAGGATAAAACCCGAAAATGATGATCCGATTTTTGTTGATTTTGAGCCTTGGCTTGTTTGCTCAAGCCGAATCCATCAAAGCCATATCCTATAATATACGTTACAACAGTCCCAATGATGGCATGAATATTTGGGAAAATAGAAAGGCTACGGTAGCTACTTTTTTGAACGAAGAAAATGCAGATTTTATAGGCTTGCAAGAAGTTGTACATGCTCAATTACTCGATTTGATAAACGGATTGAATGACTACGACTATGTAGGTGTAGGAAGAAAAGACGGAAAATCAAAAGGGGAATACAGTCCTATTTTCTATCTAAAAGAAAAATACACACTTCTTCAGACCAACACCTTTTGGTTGTCCGAAACCCCTGACAGAGTTTCCAAAGGTTGGGATGCTTCTTTAGAGAGAATATGTACCTATGGCCTGTTCCAAAGCCGAAAAACCCAAGATAAAATATGGGTTTTCAATACCCATTTTGATCACAGGGGGAATTTAGCTAGAACTGAATCTGTAAACTTATTAGTCGAACATATACAATTATTAAATAAGGAGAATCAACCCATTGTGATCACTGGAGACTTCAACCTCACCCCCGAAACTTCACCTATTCGGAAAATGCAGTCTCACTTTATTGATGTCCAAAAAACCCTCCCCACGACTGACCCATTTTACGGCACTAGCAACGGTTTTGATATTGAAAAAAAAAGTGAAAAGAGAATTGATTACATTTTTGTCAAAGGATTACGAAATTCAAATGCTCGTCATCCCTACATAAAAACACCCAAGGGAGGTTGGGCCTCCGACCACCATCCTGTAGTGGTTCTTCTCAAAAAATAAGAGCATTAAAAACCCTCCTTAGTGGAGGGTTTTAATTTAAATGAATTGACTAAATGTTTTATTTATCTGATGAACTGAAAGATGATGCAGGGAGTCCTTCCTTGTTAAATAGAGTAGCTTCAAAATAATTTTTCCAACCATATCTCACATTTATTGGTTTTTTTACATTGGGCGAACTTAATTGTACTTTATTATTTTTGATTTTGGCAATGGCAGGGTAAAAAACACCATCATGCCCGGCAATTTCAAAACCGTCCAATTTATCTTTTACCATTAACCCTGACCCTATATGATCAAAGTCTACTTCAATGTATCTATTTTTAACCTCATGATTGGAGTATAATGGGCCAGAATCTACCAAATCAAAACCATAGTCTCTTTTCAAAGCCAATAATGCTAATCTTTTGCCAACATCTTGTTTGTTGTGAGGGTGAATGTCGTTTTCTTCCCCAATATCTAACAAGATAGCCATACCTGTTTTTGGAGTAATATTTAAAACTTTTCTTTGAGCATCTCTTAGTCCTTGAGAGTTTTTCTTCCTTGAATAGATGTAAGGTGCAATCTGAGCGAAGTAAAATGAAAAGTCATAATTCCAATGCGATCTCCAATCACTTATCATTCCATCCAAAAGAACTTTGTAGTCTTTATAATTACCAACATTAGACTCTCCCTGATACCAAATAACACCTTTGATCCCAAAAGGAATGGTTGGCTTTAGCATTTTGTGATAAAGAATAGAATATTCATTGGGATCATTCAGGTTAAGTGGTTTTAAAAATTTTTCTTCACTATTGATAATTTTTTTTTGAAGATCATCTTCATTATAGTTGTGAACCATCAAATAACCATTGGTTATGATTGCCTGGTGTTTGTATTT
>CAJVZM010000042.1 GCA_913020475.1 uncultured Flavobacteriaceae bacterium | reverse complement strand
GAAACCCGTTTGTTGGATTTTGACAATTTGATAATAACCAACCTCAATGAGGGTATTTTACCCTCTGGAAAAAAGAAGACATCTTTTTTGCCTTTCGATCTAAAGAAAAAATTCAATTTGCCCACTTTTTTAGAAAATGATGCCATTTATACTTATCATTTTTATAGACTTCTTCAGCGAGCTAAAAGAGTTTTTTTACTCTATAACACCCAAAGTGATGGGTTGAATTCCGGTGAAATGAGTCGCTTTTTATACCAATTAAAATTCCAACATCAAACTGATCACCAAATCCAAGAGAAACATCTGGGTTTGAATTACAAAACCATAGTTAGGAGAGATTTATATATCGAAAAAACTGAAAACATTCAGAGGCGTTTACGTGCCATTGCCAAAAAAGGGTTTTCCCCTTCCTCCATATCTCTCTATATGAGGAATCCATTGGAATTTTATTACCAAAGAGTACTTAAGATCAGGGAAAAAACCATCATGGAGTCCACTATTAATTCCATGGACATGGGAAATTTAGTACACGAGGTGGTTGAGAAACTCTACCAGCCATACATAAACAGAGCGCTTACACTTGCTGATTTTAAGAAAATGAAGGTGCGTTTAGTGCCCCTGATGGAAGGCTGTTACCAAGCCATTTATCACGGTACACAGCAGAAAACAGGTCGTAACCATATTATTTTTGAAGTGTTGACAAAGTCTATTTTAGACTTTTTAGTCATGGAAGAGAATTTTGTTAGGGAAGGCAACAAGATCAAAATACTCCACCTAGAGCAACGATTTGAGGAAAGTATTCAACTTCCAGGATTCGACTTCCCAGTCAAATTGATTGGTGTGATTGATCGAATCGATCTTTACAATGACACTCTAAGAATCATCGATTATAAAACTGGAATGATTCAACCAAAACAGCTCAACTTGACCCATTGGGATGTTTTCGAGGACCAGACAGATTACGCCTATTTGTTTCAGATTCTACTTTATTCTTATATTCAAAAACCCCTTTTGTCCAAACATCAAAAATCTGCAGCTGGTATTATTTCTTTTAGAAATCTCTCAAAGTATTTTATGCCTTTTTCTTACAGAAACAATCGTGATCAAGCTCTTAATTCAGAAAATTTAGTTCACTTTGAAACAAGTTTGTTTAGAACCATTAAAGAAATTTTCGATCCTAAAGTAAATTTCAAGAACAAAGATTGATTAATTAATAAATCCATTCTATTATTCAATATATTTATAAAAATAATTTCCCATGAGTGACAATTTTGAGAAAAAAGAAAAAGGGATAAAGAAGGAAAAACTCAACTGGTTGTTGAGAATTATTACATTGGGAGACCGATTTTCCTTGCAGGACTTTTATGATCGAATTAAAAAGGGGTTTGTAGAATTCCTCATTGTATTTTTTGGGGTACTAGTTTCTTTTGGAGTAGAAAGACAAGGGGAAGAATTTGGAGACAGAGAGTCCAACATTGATAACCTAATTGGCCTTAGAGATGAAATGATCGATATCCAAAAATACACCCAAATTTATATTGATGAAAATCAATGGATTCGGGCTTTGTACAACAAATTATATCAACAATGGGATCAAAACAGAGACAGTGTTTTCTTATTCATAGATGAGTCCGATGGGTTGCCTTACTCTCCTCTTTCCTTTTACAATAATTACAATCCTTTCAATCCGCCTAGGGTAGTATATGAAGCTATTAAACTCGACGGAACTTTTAGATTTCTGGGATCGGAAGTAGGTCGATTTGTAAACAACACTTATGATGGAACTGATTTAAAATATTTAATGCTCAATACAGACCGAGAGGAGAAAGTCTATGTTGACCAGTTTGAAGCCCAGATAGCCAATAAGTGGATTTTTGAGTTGGAAAATATTGATTTGTACGAACCTGATTTTTGGCTAAAACACCGAAAATATTTTCAAAAAGAAAAATATTTGAAATACAATCTTTTTAAACGCTTAGGATTGTGGGAGCAAATATCTGAGCAATTGGTAGAATATGAAGCAACTGTTGGGGTCAACATTAAAAAATTAGACAGTATAATCAATGTTAAAGAGGATGAATTTGTTTTTATTTATTGGTGGTTTTAAGCTTTTTCAACCAAGCCTGCAACCAATTTTCCCGATATCAATGCGGGAGGAACACCAGGACCTGGCACGGTCAATTGTCCTGTGAAATATAGATTTTTTAATTTCTTACTTTTCAATTTAGGCCTCAAGAAAGCTGTTTGAAATAAGGTGTTGGCCATGCCATAAGCATTTCCTTTATAGGAGTTATACACCGAAATAAAGTCATTCACGCAAAAAGACTCCCTAAAAAGAATATCATCTTTTAAACTTTGGTCGGTTAATCTCTCCAATCGCTCCATCACAATGTTAAAATAACGATTTCTCAGTATTTCTGTATCTTCCAGTCCAGGTGCAATGGGAATCAAAAGAAAACAGGCTTCTTTACCTTTCGGCGCCATACGAGGGTCGGAAATTGACGGGAAATTGGCATAAAAAAGGGGCTCTTTTGGCCACCGTGCAGTGTCGTAAATGGTCTCAGCGTGCATGTCAAAATCCACGTCAAAAAACAGAGTGTGGTGAGAGACATTTTTCATCTTTTTATTTAATCCCACATAGAAGAGCAGTGAAGAGGGGGCAAAGGTTTTTTTATCCCAATAGGCTTCGCTGTAAGCTCTTAAATTTTTAGGTAGTAGTGTTTCGGTATGGTGATAGTCGGCTCCGCTTAAAACGATATCCGACATGACATTTTTTCCATTGATCTTGACTCCTATGGCTTTTTTATTTTCGGTAAGAATTTCCTCTACCTCACTGTCCAGGTGAATTTTAACTCCCAGACTTTCCGCTAGTTGAGCCATACCTTTAACGATACTGTACATTCCATCTTTTGGGTGCCATGTCCCAAGACCAAAATCCGCAAAATTCATGAAGTTGTAAAAGGCAGGTGTGTCTTCGGGTTTAGCTCCCAAAAATAAGACAGGAAACTGAAGAATTTGTCTAAGTTTGGGATTTTTAAAGGATCTGGTTACTTCTCTTTTTACATTTGAAAAAAAGTAACGCAACTTCTTGATGGTGTCTGGTGTGACCAGTTCAAATGGCGAAACCCCAGGTCGATAGACCAATTCATCGATAGCAATTTTATAATTATCGGCGGCTTTTTCAATAAATATTTTAAGCTGCGCAGCACTTCCTTCTTCCTCCTCTTCAAAAGCCTTGTAGATTTTTTCCAGAGAATCTCCAATCAAAATAGAGTCGTCTTTACCGAAGTAAACTTGATATCCGGGATCTAATCGTTCTAGCTGATAATAATCACTGACTTTTTTCCCAAAATCTCCAAAAAACTTTTCGAATACATCTGGCATCCAATACCACGAAGGGCCGATATCAAAAACAAACCCATCTCTTTTCAGTTGACGTGCTCGTCCCCCTGGAGTGCTGTTTTTTTCAAAAATTTCGACTGCATATCCTGATTGTGCCAAATAACAGGCCGCAGACAAGGAAGAAAAACCGGAACCAATTATACTTATACTTTTTTTCATTCCGTTGCAAAGATATTACTAATTCAATGTTTTACTTGATAATGATTTCAATAATTCTCTGATATTTAGTGAAATTTATTAATAAAGTAAGTCCGAAGAGTAGAATTACTTTTTTTCTCTTCTTACAGCATTGATCTCTTCAACAAAAGAGGCTGAAATAATTCCAGTGGGAATCGCCACTATACCGATTCCAATCAACGAAATGATTGAAGCAAAAACCTTACCGCCAACGGTTATAGGATAGACGTCTCCATATCCCACTGTAGCAAGAGAAACAGTTGCCCACCATATGGATTCGGTAATGCTGGAAAACTTATCTGGTTGGGACTCATTTTCTAGATAGTAAATGGCAGAGGCAGAAAACAAAATAGCTAGTACAGAAAGAAAAAGGGTAAATTTTAATTCATTTTGAACACCTTTTAAAGCTTTGACAAATAACTTAAGAGAACTGCTGTCACGGCCCAATTTAAAAATACGGGTCAGGCGGAATAACCTAAGAATTCTAAGGAATCTCCCGTCTACTTTTATAAATTGATTGAGGTAGAAAGGCAAGATGGAAATCAAGTCGATTAATCCAAAGGTGCTGAATACATACTTTGAAACTCCTTTCATTCGATTATCCATATAGGCCACACGGACACGGTACAAATACTCAAAAGAAAAAATATAAATCGAGAAAGCCTCAAAAAGACTGAAAGCATCGCCATAAACATTTCGAATAGAAACATGAGATTCCATGATCATGGCTGCTACATTGAAAATAATGAGCAAATAAATAAATTTATCAAAAATAACTGGAGTTTTCAACGCCGATTATTTTTTAGATAGATCGATGAAAATACCTATCATTACACCAACTATAGTGACAGTTACTACAAAAGCTACAAAAGAAGGAGTCATATTTTATAAATATATAAGACAAATATAATCAATTTTAAAATTTTAAGGAGAGGGTTCTAATGAAGCAGGCCTTGTAATTTTTTGTTTAACCTTTTATTGTTAAAGTTTTTTTATATATATTTAAGTAGTTTAAATTCAATTTAGTTTACTAGCGCCTCTGCAAATTATATCTCCTAAAGTCAAATTCTAAAATCCTAGCAGAGGCGTTTTTTTAACAATATAATTTAATTCCTTTTTCAGAGTTTTTTCCTAATTTAGTATAGTGTGGTGATCATGATTTAGATGGAGGGGTTTACGACAATTACATTTTTCAAATTTCGAAAAAACAAACGCTGGGCTTTCGCCCAAATGGGTCTTGCACCTTCAAAACTAGAACAAAAAGAGGGGCTCAGGTTCTTTAAGCTTATGGGAACTGGAGGCGGAAATGGTTTTAGTCTGTGGCCAGATTTTGGTACATATGCCTTTTTGGGAGTTTGGGACAGTCAAAAATCGGCTGATGATTTTTTGAAGCACAATACTTTAATTCAAAGCTATTACCAAAAATCATCATATATTCGAATTCTTAAAATGTTACCCGTTAAAAGCCACGGCTTGTGGAGCGGTCAAAATCCTTTTACGGAACAAAACCCAGCTATTATCGATCCCGAATTGCCGGTTGCAGTCATCACACGTGCCACCCTAAGGCCGTCCAGACTCATTGCTTTTTGGAAATCAGTTCCTTCTGCCAGTGCAGCTATAGAAAACGCCGAAGGTATTCAGTATTTTAAAGGGATTGGAGAATGGCCTTTTGTTCAGCAAGCGACTCTGAGTCTTTGGGATAGCTTCGAGGCCGTTAAAAAATTTGCTTACCGCGATAATACCCATGCAAAAATCATCAAAAAAACCAGAAGTCAGAGATGGTATAGCGAGGACCTCTTCGCTCGTTTTCATGTTTTATCTGATACCGGATTTGTCAAACCAAATTCCCTTAAAAAATGAAAACTGCAGTAATTATAGGAGCGGGAATTGCTGGAATTGCATCGGCTTTGCGTTTGTCTAAAAAAGGTTATAAGGTAAGCGTTTTTGAGGCAAATGACTACCCTGGAGGTAAACTAAGTGCTTTCTACCTTGGGGAATATCGCTTTGATGCCGGCCCCTCATTATTAACTATGCCGCAATACGTCGACGAATTATTCGAACTACACGGTGAGAAAGCTGACGATTTTTTTACTTATAAGAAGAAAAAAATTGCTTGTCAGTATTTTTGGGAGGATCAAACCCAACTTACCGCATATGCCGACTCGAAACTTTTTCTGGAAGAAGTTCAAAATAAATTGGGTGTAAAAGCCACCGTATTGGAAAAATACCTCAAACGAGCCAAGAGAAAATTTGATTTGACAGCACCCCTATTTTTGGAGCAATCCCTTCATAAATTAAAAGGTTTTTTGTCTATTAAAACTATTAAGGCTTTACTCAATCTTGGCCTATATGAAATCAATCAAAATCTCCACACTGTAAATGCGGCTCAGCTCAAAGAACCTCATTTGGTACAAATGTATGATCGTTATGCCACCTACAACGGATCCTCTCCTTATCAAACTCCTGGTATTATGACATTAGTTCAGCACTTGGAACAGGAATATGGAACCTTTGTGCCCAATGGAGGAATGGAACGAATTACCCAGTCACTTTTTGAATTGGCCAAAAGAAAAGGAGTTAGTTTTTACTTGGGGGAAAAAGTCAATCAAATCTTTGTTGAAAAAGGAAAGGCTACTGGGATCAAAACCAAAAATCAAACTCTAACTGCCGATATTGTCGTATCCAATATGGATGTTTTTCCAACCTATAAAAATCTCCTTAAAGTCATCAAAACTCCTAAAAGAATTTTAAGTCAGGAACGATCCAGTTCGGCAGTCATTTTTTATTGGGGTATCAACAAAATTTTTGATCAACTCGATTTGCATAACATCTTTTTTTCTAAAAATTATAAAAAAGAATTTGAAGCAATTTTCAATCAAAAAAAACCCAGCGAAGATTTTACAGTATATGTCAATATTACCTCTAAAGATGTCCCCTCAGACGCTCCAAAGGGAGGGGAAAACTGGTTTGTGATGATCAATACACCCGCAGATAAGGGCCAGGATTGGAATCAAATTAAGAATCAATTAAGAGAAAAAACAATCGCCAAACTTAATCGTATCCTCAAAGTAGACATGGATTCTTTGATTCAAGAAGAAGAGGTTTTGACCCCTCCAATGATTGAACAAAAAACATCCTCACATTTGGGGGCTCTATACGGCAGTTCCAGCAATGATAAAATGGCTGCTTTTCTGAGGCATCCCAATTTCAGTTCCGAAATCAAAAATTTATATTTTTGTGGTGGAAGTGTGCATCCTGGTGGGGGTATTCCCCTTTGTTTGCTTTCCGCCAAAATTGCCACGGATTTAATAGCCTAAAGCCAGAGATGATTCCAATCAAATTAAACCGTGAAAATGTTTCTATTGCCATCATTTGGCTATTTCACCTCAGTGGAATTATGGGTATACTTTACGGTAATTCAGAATGGTTCATTTCGGCCACACCACTTAATTTGTCCATTAATTTTATACTGTTACTGATCAATTGTAACGGGCATAAGTGGTTTTTCCCTTTAGTCATTTTGGGTTTTTTTACTGGGATGATTACTGAAATTATGGGTGTACAATGGGGTTGGATTTTTGGAGACTACCAATACGGGAATGCACTTGGGTACAAGGTTTTAGGGGTTCCCCTCCTAATAGGGGTCAACTGGGCACTTCTGACCACAATTACAGGAGCCATAGCCCAACAGTTTTACCAGAACATCTTCATGCGAATCATCGTTGGTGTTGGTTTAATGATTTTTCTTGACCTGTTGATCGAACCTATAGCTCCAGTATTAGATTTTTGGGCTTTTGATGGCGGTGAAGCACCACTTCAAAACTATATTGGATGGGTAGTTGTGGCTCTTTTTTTGCAGTCTACATTTCATTATTTAAAGGTATCGGTTGAGGGTTGGTTCCCCCATCAGTTGTATCTTTTGCAAATCATTTTCTTTGCTGTACTTTTAATCAAGCAAACCACCATAGGGATTTAAACTTTTTTTCATGCTCCGTTATTTTGTTTTAGGTCTGATTATTATTTTTCTTTTTTCTTGCATAGAAAAGAAACCTGAAAATAATCAAGACATTGAGAAAAAAGAGGAGAAGTTGGATGTTGATACTCCCGATGAGGCCACCCAACTTACCCAACTCACTTCTGAATTTATTGAGGAAAATAAAATTGATCAATGGGCACAATTCATCAAATTTAAAGATGCGGTGGAGGATATCACTTTGCTCAACACGGCTGAAATAATGACCTTTATCTCTGAACTCTATAAAACCACCACTTCTTTATTAAAAGCCCCTTTTCCAGAGGATTTTAATAAATTTCCTATATACAGCAGAATAAAAGTGATTCAAACCCAAATCATCAAGTGCCATTTTTATGCGGCCAATAGACAAAATAAAAAGCTCAATCAATCATTAGATAAACTCTATTTAGAGTACAACGTTCTACTAAGGCGGATGATTAGCATGGCAGAGGATAACAAAATAGAATTGGACAGCCTGAAGATGGTTAATTCTATTTTTCAGGACTCAAAAATGAAACCCGCATTTTCGAGAAAATAAATCCCTTCGTTTACGGATTCTGAAATTTTCTCTTTTTGGTTCTTCAAAAATAAGGCTCCCGGTTCGAGGGTCAGTGCTTCATCGTACAATGTTAAAAGTTTTTGGTCGTATTCCACAGATTTGTGCAGGTGAGTGTGATTGGTTTTCTTGATGGAAGAAATGACCATTTGTTCAAAGTTGAGCCGATGTATGACGAGATTCTCTACCTCCACATTCAGGGATCTCAACAACTTGATTACATCCTGAAAATAACGGTTTCTGTAGGTAGATTGTAAGTTTAGATATCGTTTATCTCTGGTGAGATTGGACTCGTCAGAAGCTTTTAAATACTCCAGTTTTGAATTCTTGAGCATTATAAGAATTTTCTTGAGTACTGAAATATATTCTGAATAAGCAGACAAAAGAATGATTTTTGTAAACTTAAATAGAATTATGTAGCCTTATGAATTGTTCTTTAATTTAATATTAACAAGTTTTTCACTTTGAATTTGTAATGGAGTTCAAAACATACTTTTTCTGAGCTAACAAAACCTCTTACAGCCCCTGTTTTTTGAAAGTTTGGCGGATCGAGCTGAGCAACTTCTGCAATCTTTAAGTAATAGGTTTCTCGGTTGGGATGATAGGGTGTAACGGCATTATAGATTTGATTTTCGTTCCAGTTTTCGACAAGGTTCAACACAATGGCTATTGCATCTTTTTGATGGATAAAATTGATTGGAGATAAAGGGTTGGGGAGATTTTTTTTTCCACTTAAGGTGAAAATAGGGTGCCGATCAGGTCCTATCAAGCCCCCCAAGCGAACTATACAGCCCTCAAAATTTTTGTTGTTTAGCAGCTTTTGTTCCACTTTTATGATTTGTTGTGCAGAGGGGCTATCCCCCAATAATTCACTTCTTTCGGTTATAATTCCCGCCTGAAAACCATATACAGAAGTACTGCTTGTGAATAATACCTTTTGAATATTGTAAGCTTCGACTTTTTCAATGATTTGCTCTATTAATGCTACATAATTGCTTTGGGGATTTTTCCTCAAACCCGGTGGGATGGTTATGATCAGAGTTTCAATCTCCTTAAAAAAATCGAGGGACCCTAAAATAGCCGATTCGGTTACATTGAGTAATTGTGTGTTCAATCCTTCATCAATCAGCAGTTTTACTCTTTCTTGAGATGTCGATGTTACCTTGACCTGGTGCCCCTTTTTTCTAGCTTCTAGGGCTAGAGCTAAACCCAACCATCCACCTCCCAATATTCCTATTTTTTTCATCTCTGTTTGGTTTTTTGTTTGAGCTTTTACAAAATACTTCGTAAAAATATTAAATGATATTTTAAAATTACTATCTTAAGTGGTCCAAAAACAATGAGTTATGCCGATTAAAAGCTTCCAGGGACAAAGAGCGACTCGCTCCAAATCATCGAATAAAATATTATTGGTGTCTGATATCATGACACGAGATTTGGTGCTTTTTAAAAAGCACCAATCCATCCACGAAGTAATGCAAAAATTCATCAAATACCGTATCTCAGGTGGACCAGTAGTGGATGATGCTGGGAAATTGATTGGAGTAATTTCCGAGGCTGACTGTATGAAAGAGATTTCAGATAGTCGTTATTTTAATTTACCAATTCTAGACAAAACCGTGGCTCACTTTATGACCAAAAAAGTTGATACCATAGATGCTAGTAAGACTATTTTTGAGGCGGCATCAATGTTTTTTAAAACCACCAGAAGACGTTTCCCTGTCTTGGATAAAAATCAATTGGTTGGGCAAATTAGCAGAAAAGACATTGTTGTGGCAACCCTAAATATGAAAAGTCAAACTTGGCGTTAAAAAATCCGGTGTGCGACACGGTAGGTGTTCGCATGTGCTTCTATGATTAGTTTGATGTCTTTAGAATAACCTCCACCCATACTACACTGAACTGGAAGTGAACGTTTGTGGCAAAATTCCAACACCCTTTCATCCCGATTTTTACAGCCCTCCAGACTCATCCCCAATCGACCTAATCGATCTGTGGCCATTACATCCACACCCGAAAGATAAAACACAAAGTCGGGATCTACTCGATCAAAAAGTTGCGGAAGTGTATCGTCCAATACACTCAGATATTTTTCGTCTCCTGTTTTATCTTCCATTGGAATATCCCAATCGCTTTGTTCTTTTTTAAACGGATAGTTTTTTTGGCCGTGCATTGAAAAGGTAAATACCCGATCCTCTTTTTTAAAAATTTCTGCCGTGCCATTGCCTTGATGAACATCCAAATCGATAATCAAAATCTTTTGAGCAAGTAGGTGGTCTAATAAATATCGGGCTGCAATGGCTTGGTCATTCAGCATACAAAAAGCCTCACCATGAGTTGAAAATGCGTGATGTGTTCCTCCAGCGATATTAAATGAGATACCCCATTGAAGAGATTTCAATGCCCCTTCGACAGTGCCTCCAGCAATGATTAATTCTCTTTCTATCAATTGTTGAGAAACTGGAAATCCTATTTTTCTTATCTCCGAGCGGCTGAGTTCCATTCTAATAAGACGATCCACATATTCCTTTTGGTGAAGGACTGTTACTATCTCTTTATCAAGGGCTTGTGGTGAAAAAAAATCCTTAGGCTCACAAGTGCCCTCGTGTATCAATTGCTTAGGGAGTAGGTCGTATTTTTCCATAGGAAACCTGTGGTTTTCTGGAAGGGATAATACATAAATAGGATCAAAGGCAACAGCTATCACAGGTCGGGGTTAGCTGATGGTTAAACCGCTGGGGGTGCTGTCTTTTTCTGGTGAGATAAAAATCAATCTCCCTTCTTCATCCTCTGCCATTAATATCATTCCTTGACTTTCCACACCACGGATTGTTCTTGGCTGAAGGTTGGTTAAAACAGTAACCTTTTTACCCACGACCTCATCGGCATGATAACTCTCTGCAATTCCAGAAATAATCGTCCTTTGTTCGTGACCTAAGTCAACTTTTAAGACCAAAAGTTTTTTGGTTTTAGCCATTTTTTTGGCTTGGATTATGGTTCCCGTTTTGAGATCTAATTTGTTAAAATCATCGAAAGAAATCATCTTTTTGGGTGCCTCCACCACTTCATTTTTTTCGTTTCCATAGGATAGATTATAATTTAATTTTTGCAATTGTTTTTCAATGATTTCGTCTTCAATTTTTTCAAAGAGCAATTGGGGTTTTTCGAGAACATGTCCAGGTGGAAGAAGAAAATCATTTCCGCTTACATCTTCCCAAGAAGCATTGAACTGAAGCATATCCATCATTTTTTGGGAAGTAAATGGGAGCAGGGGTTCACTAAGGATACTTAGTCCGGCAGCGATTTGAAGAGCTGTGAACATGATAGTATCTACCCTTCCAGGATCTGTCTTAATCAATTTCCAGGGCTCATTGTCTGCCAAGTACTTATTGCCCAGTCGTGCCAAATTTATCATTTCTTGACTGTAAGCTCTAAAATGGTAATGCTCGATTTGCTTTTCCATCAATGAAGGAAATTCTTTCAGTTTTGACAATGCTAATTGGTCTGTATCATTAAACTGTCCTAATAAAGGAACTTTACCATCGTAGTATTTTTGGGTAAGTACCATAACCCGATTTATAAAATTACCAAAAATGGCTACCAATTCGCTGTTGTTACGGGTTTGGAATTCTTTCCAAGTAAAATCGTTGTCTTTTGTTTCCGGAGCATTGGCGGTCAAAACATATCGCAATACATCCTGTTTGTTTGGGAAATCTTCCAAATATTCATGCAACCACACTGCCCAATTTTTGGAAGTGGAAATTTTGTTGCCTTCTAAGTTGAGGAATTCATTGGCTGGAACATTTTCAGGAAGAATGTATATTCCAGTATTTTTAAGTATGATGGGGAAGATTACACAATGAAAAACAATATTGTCTTTTCCGATGAAGTGAACCAATTTGGTGTCTTCAGATTTCCAATAGGGTTCCCAATCAATATTTTTATTTTGAGCCCACTCCTTGGTAGAGGAGATATAGCCAATGGGTGCGTCAAACCAAACGTAGAGAACTTTTCCAGCACCTCCTTCGACAGGTACAGGGATACCCCAATCTAAGTCACGGGTAACTGCGCGGGCCTGTAAACCATTGTCAATCCATGATTTGACTTGTCCGTAAACATTGGGTTTCCAATCTTTTTTGTGTCCTTTAAGTATCCATTCTTCAATAAAGGCTTCGTGCTGGTCGAGGGGTAGAAACCAATGCTTTGTTTTTTTAAATTCTGGTATACTGCCCGAAAGCGTTGATTTGGGTTTTATGAGATCGGTTGCGTTAAGCGAACTTCCACAGGTTTCGCACTGATCACCATAGGCTTCTGTGTTTTGACAAATGGGACAAGTTCCTGTGACAAAGCGGTCGGCCAAAAAGGTATTGGCTTCCGGGTCATATAGTTGTTCGGTTTCTTTGACCAAAAACTGACCTTGTTGATCCAGTTGATTGAAAATTTCAGATGCCGTTTGGTGATGAATTGCCCTTGAGGTTCGGGAGTAATTGTCAAATGAAATCCCAAAATCCTCAAATGCTTTGCGAATAATTTTATCGTAATGATCGATCACTTCATTAGGTGTTTTTCCCTCTTTTTTTGCCTTGATCGCAATAGCTACACCATGTTCGTCACTCCCACAAATAAACGCTACATCCTTTTTTCTAAGTCTAAGATAGCGAGCATATGTATCAGCTGGAACATAAACTCCTGCCAGATGGCCAATATGGATAGGGCCATTGGTATAGGGTAAAGCAGCAGTAACAGTATATCTTTTTGGCTGCGAGGACATGCAGATTTTTTGGCAAAAATAAGGATTTTATTGGCCAGCACGGAACTTTATTTAACTTAAAGGAAACCTATTTCACTATGACATAAGCCCATGACCTAGGAAAAAAGGAGGAAAAGCTGGCCTAATTCTATTTACAAAATTTGAGATATATCCTTCTGGATAAAAATTATAGCTACCAAATATAGTAGTGAATTTGATCATACTTAAAGAAAATACATTGGTTGATTTGTAAGTCAAAGCTTGTACTTTCATGGGATAAACCCTTATCTTCCAAAATAATCAAATTGTTGGTTGAGGCC
>CAJVZM010000041.1 GCA_913020475.1 uncultured Flavobacteriaceae bacterium | reverse complement strand
GAAAGCAAGTCTCTGGAGGAGCAGATGCCCATCTGTTTACAGTCAAATACGGAGAGCCAGGAGCCAAACAAAATTATGATGATTACTCCCAACGAACAGTTTTCAGCAGAAGTCGAAACGATGATGATACAGGGGGAAATAGTAATGATGCTGAAGGAAATGAAGAGCAAGAAGGAGATGATGATGAATATAAAGATGAATCAGAGGGTATACTAGCCTTTATTGACCCCCCCGATCTTAACAATCCACAAGATCACAATAAAGATGGAATATATGAAGTTGTTCTTGGTTATGTCAATACTGAAATAGGCGATACATTTGTACCAATTCCCGACACTCCAGTTAATCTTGTTATATCAGATACAACCTCCGGGGTTCTTGATATTGCAATATTAAAAACAACCCAAACTCCGATTGAGGACGTAGATCCTGATCTTATTCAATCTGATACTGATGCAGATGGAGTCGTCAACTCAATTGATGAGGATGATGACGGTGACGGTATCGATAGTCAGTTTGAAGCAACTAAAGTAAATATTTTCGCTTCGAGGGCCGGAAATGGAAGGAGATTAAGATCTGATGATTTTGATGGTGATGATATTATTGACTCACTAGATCCTGATGATGAGAACGATGGAATTTTAACCAAGTACGAAAACCCTGATCCTAATGGAGATCGAAGCGCCGATGATGCCCAAGACACCGATGGTGACGGTTATCCCGATTATTTTGACAATGATGACGATGGAGATGGAATTCTGACCATTCTTGAAGGTACAGATCAAAATTTTGACGGAAATCCTGATGACTCAAGAGATTCTGACCTGGATGGAATATATGACTACATTGACTTCGACGACGATAACGATGGGGTACCCACTTCTCTTGAATTAGGTGATCAAAGAGAATATCAAGATTCTGATTTTGATGGAACACCAGATTACTTAGATACAGATGATGATGGTGATGGAATCCTAACTCGCTTGGAGATTGACCTTGAGGCAGGGGATTTTCTTTCGAGATTGATTGATCTAGATAAAGACGGCAAACCCAACTATCTGGATACGGACGACGATGGTGATGGCAAACAAACCATTGATGAAGATCTGAATTTTAATGGAAATCCGGTAGATGATGATGCAGACGGTGACGGTCTGTTTGATGCCTATGATTCCTTGACAACTGATTGTGATGAAGATGGTGTAGTTGATGAATTGGATGCTGAAAACTGTAATCCATACAATGACTCTGATGGTGATGGGTTTGCAAATATTGACGAAGTCAGTTGTGGTGTCGATCCCAATAATTCTTTAAGTCTATGTACAGACTATGCATCAATTGGATTAAAAATAACAGACTTTTTCTCACCAAATGGCGATGGTATAAACGATCAGTGGGCAGATGACTCCTTTTTACGTTATCCTGACAACGAAGTTTGGATTTACAATAGATCGGGTCAATTGGTCTTTAACGAGGTAAATTATCAAAACAATTGGTCAGGACAATACAATAACGAAGACCTACCAGAGGGAAGTTATTATTATATAATCGATTTTAACAGAAGTGGTAATCCTGATTATCAAGGCATTGTTTATTTAGCTAGATAATAAATGATTTTACGTTTACTGTTTTTTTTATTTCCTCTAATGGTCTTATGTCAGCAAGATGGCTATCTCTCACTATATACATTCAATATGAATTTAATTAACCCTGCGTATGCAGGTTCCGAGGGAAGTCATGTATTTTCTATGACATCAAGAAATCAGTGGAATACTATTGATGATAGTCCAAAAACTACTGGGTTTTCTTATTCAATGGCGACAAGCAAAAACGTAGGACTTGGAGTTTCCATCATCTCCGACAAGATTTTTATTGAAAATCAAACGATGTTAACCATCGATTTTTCATATAAACTCACCCTGAGCAATGAAAGCATGCTGTTTATGGGGATTAAAGGAGGTGGAAATTCGTATGGTGCCGACCCTACTCCCCTTGAGGGTTACACCAATATTCCCGATCCAGCTCAAAAAACACTCAGTAGATTTAACCCCAATATGGGTGTAGGTTTTTTATTTAAGATTAATCAAATTTGGTTGTCTGGCTCAATGCCCAGATTGTTCAACTCAAAAAGGGATGAAGACATCCAGATTCAATCTAGAGATCGAATCCATATCTACTTTGCTGGTGGAACGCAGTTCAATATAAATGAAGATTTTGCAATCAAACCCAACATAATTTACAGAAAAGGTAAAGGTCTGCCTAATTCAATAGATTTCGGCAGTTGGGTTTCTTACCTCAATAAATTTGATGTAGGCATTTCTATTAAATCTGGCTCTGTTTTTTCGTTTCTTACATCGGTTAATTTGGGGGAAAAAATTTCTATTGGTTATGCCTATGATACCTTTAGAGATGAAACCTTATCCAGACTTAACCTTAACGGCCATGAACTTGCCATTCGTTTCAATCTGGGGGAAGCTCCCCAGAAAACTGAACCAGAGGAGAGTGTTGAGGAAGAATAATATTTTTTCTAATATACTTAAATATGATAATGAGCATCTTTCTTCTATTTTAAAAAAATAATTAGCTTTACCCCTAGAAAGAGAATTAAATGGAAGAGATTATCAATTATTTTGAAAACATTCCCACCCTTCATCGCAGTCTGCTCCTTGTGGGAGGAATTAGTTTTTTTTGGTTTTTAGAGGGAATAATCCCTCTGGCTCAATATAACTACAAAAAGTGGCGCCACGCCCTTCCTAATTTCTTTTTTACCCTTACCACCATTCTTATAAATTTTTCAATGGCATTTTTACTATTGAACATTTCTGATTGGACGGTTATCAACAATTTTGGATTGCTTCACTGGATTTCGGGTTTACCCCTTTTGGGGGAGGTCATTTTGGGTGTTTTGCTGTTAGATTTTATCGGTGCATATCTCCCACACTACACCGAACATCGAATCAAACCGTTATGGATGATTCATCTGGTTCACCACAGTGACCCTAATGTCGATACAACAACCGCAAACAGACATCATCCTCTCGAAAGCGTTATAAGATTTTTCTTTACCCTATTTGGTGTTTTTATTTTGGGGACTTCAATCGGAATTATCATGCTTTATCAAGCCATTTCGGTAGTAGCGACCCAGTTTAGCCATGCTAACATCAGCTTACCCAAAAGGATTGACCGATGGGTCAGTTATTTTTTGGTTTCGCCCGACATGCACAAAGTTCATCACCATTATCGATTGCCATATACCGACACTAACTTTGGAAATATTTTTTCTATTTGGGACAGGATATTGGGAACTTTCTGCTATTTTGAACGGGAAAAAATTATTTATGGTGTAGATGTTTTCCCTGATGCGAAAAAAAATACTCAAATCGGAAGCCTTTTAAAACAACCTTTTGAGAGATATCAAAGGCCCACCATGGAATAGCTTGACTAGTTCAATTCCTCTATTATTTTTTGTATTTGAACAATGGGGTACTTTCTCTGGCTGCCACTGAACATATTTTTTAATATAAAAACATCTTTTTGAATTTCTTCAGAACCCATGATTACAACATAGGGAATGGAACGTTGATTAGCATAGTTCAACTGCTTTTTTAATCTGGCAGGCTTGGGATACAGTTCGCATGGAAATCCTTGGTCTCTGAGTTTTATCATCTGGTCAAAGCATAAACTAGCCGAGTCATTGCCAAAATTCAAAAACATGAGTTGAGTCTCATTGTCGAGTGCAGCGGGAAATAGATTCAATTCCTCCAAAATCATATAAATTCGATCAAACCCAAACGAAATACCAAAACCGCTGGTGTTTTTAAGGCCAAACAAATCCGTGAGTTTGTCATAGCGCCCTCCACCTCCTATGGAACCCATCTTAACGCCCTCGGGCGGCATCACTTCCAATATAAGTCCGGTATAGTAATTCAATCCTCTAGCTAGGGTTACGTCAAATTTTAGAGATATGGTATGAAGAGATTGTCGCTTCAATTGATCGTATATGAATTTCAATTCCTCAATGCCCTCTTGTGCAATTTCAACTCCCACCAAAGCATTTGACACATTCGATATTTGGGATTCAAAGTCACCCTCAAGAGAGAGGAAAGCTTGCAAACGCTCAATGCTATCGGGGGTAAATCCTTTGGATTGGAGTTCTTTTATCACGCCATCTTTTCCAATTTTATTAAGCTTGTCCAGAGCCACTGTAAAATTAATCAATTGAGACTCAGCACCTATACATTGGGCAATACCGGCAAGAATTTTACGGTGATTGAGGTGTACCTGAACTCCTTTGAGTTTAAGCTCAGAGAACACTCGGTCGTAGAGTAATACGCCTTCCACCTCTTGCCAAAGCGAACGTTCACCAACCACGTCAGCATCACATTGTAAAAATTCTTGAAATCTACCGTACTGGGGACGATCGGCTCGCCACACGGTTTGGATTTGATATCGTCTAAAAGGAAAAACAATATCGTTTTGATTTTGGGCCACATAGCGGGCAAAAGGAACGGTGAGATCGTATCGAAGTGCTTTTTGGGATAAGGAATTAGAGAATTTGGCCAATTCTCCATTTTGTAAGGCCTCCAAATCAGCATTTTTCAACTTTTCACCGGAATTTAATATTTTAAAAATCAATCGATCTCCTTCCTCACCGTATTTACCCAACAATGTTTCAGAACGTTCAAAAGATGGGGTTTCTATGGGTTGGAATCCAAAATTTTCAAAAGCTGCCGTCAACTTGTCTTTTAAATAATTCCTCCTTGACAAAACTGCTGGAGGAAAATCGCGAATTCCTTTTGGTATGGATGGTTTTACGGTTGACATATACAATGGGTATAAAGCAAAGATCAAACAATTCTAATTATTTTGAAAGAAAACTTTTAAAGTCCTCAAAAGTTTCCCCCTCTGAAAAGGTAGCCCCCTTGTTAATCAGTTTAAACTTTTCCCCCTTAAAATCATCCTGAAAAGACCTGCTAGATTCAAAAATAGCCACTCGTGGGTCGGATAAATGCTCTTCCAGCCACTGCTTGTAATCTTTTTGCATCAATGATGGGCAGTCCTCTTCCAGCTTTATCAAAATCAAATCAATCCGAGTATCCTCACATTTAAATAAAAATAAATGGTGATCACTTCTGTTTTCTAAATAAATAATTTTGTCAAGTGATTGATCCCATACCATATCACTGAACAAGTTCAATAGTTCATCGGTAAGGGTCGGATTTTTTGATTTTATTTGATCCCACTGGATTTTTTCGATAGATTGAGAAGCAAGAAATATGGCAAACTCTTCATTTAGGCTTTCAAATTGTTCCTTCGATAAACGGGCATATTTCATAAAATCGAATCAAAAAAAAACCCCACTAAAAGTGGGGATATTAAAATTTTATAAAATTATTTTTTTTCCGGAATTATCTCGAAAGGGAACTGGATAGAAAAATCTCTATGGAGCCTTATTTTTGCTTCATAACTCCCCAAACGTTTTATAGTTTTGCCGGGAATAGCTATTGCATTTTTTTCGATTTCATGTCCTTGGGCTTGAAAGGATTTGACCAAATCTGCAGCAGAAACCGATCCAAATAATTTGTCTCCATTCCCTACTTTGGATGGGATCTTGACCACTAAGGAAATTAACTTTTCTCCCAGTGCCTTAGCATCGTCAACAATCTTTTTTTCTTTAAAAGCTTTCTGCTTCAGGTTCTCAGCCAACACTTTTTTTGCGGAGGTGGTAGCCAAAACAGCCTTACCTTGGGGGATTAAATAGTTTCTGCCATACCCGTTTTTGACTTTTACCAAATCGTCTTTAAAGCCAAGGTTTTCAATATTTTCTTTTAATATTATTTGCATGACTATAATATATTATTTGAGAAGGTCGCCCACGTAGGGCATTAAGGCCAAATGGCGTGCTCTTTTGACGGCTACAGAAACTTTCCTTTGATATTTAAGGGATGTACCAGTTAGTCGTCTGGGTAAGATTTTACCTTGCTCGTTAACAAATTTCAAAAGAAAATCAGGGTCTTTGTAATCAATATACTTGATCCCTGATCTTTTGAATCTACAGTATTTCTTTTTAGTATTGGTATCTATATTCAGGGGGGTTAAATACCGAATTTCCCCTTCTTTTTTACCACTAGATTGTTCATCAATTTTTGACATCTATCTTAAGATTTAACTTTGGATTGATTTTTTTTTCTTCTTTTCTCAGCCCATGCTTTGGCATGAATATCAAGTTTGACAGTCAAAAAACGCATCACTTTCTCGTCTCTGCGAAATTCAACCTCTAAATCGTTGATTACCTCCCCTTCACCCTCAAATTGTAACAGGTGATAAAAACCACTGTTTTTATTTTGAATGGTGAATGCTAGTTTCTTGAGTCCCCAATTTTCTTTGTGAACTATTTTACACTTTCTAGATTCCAGAAGTGATACATATTTTTTTACTGCCTCCTCTATTTGAGTTTCAGATAGAACGGGATTTAAAATGAAGACAGTTTCATAATTAATCATATAAATTTAAATTTAGCAAATGCAAAAATAAGTGAATCATTAAATTACACCAAAAGATTGATTGTTTTTTAATTTTTTTTTTTAATTTAATGAATTAAAGTAAATAATTGCCCCAATTGTGATTCTTAAATACATCTACATTGATTCCAACCCCGTTGACCGCGTACACTTTCTACAAATCTTAAGGCAGTTTCCAGAGATAAATTTAATGGCAGAATTTTCTAATGCTACTAACGCAAAAGAATATTTGAACTATAACTCAGTTGACTTTGCAATTGTTTCATCAGATCTGCCAGTTAACAATGGTTTCGAATTCGTGGAACAACTCAAAGATGATATAGAAATTATCCTCCTAACCAAAACCTCACTGGATGCCATTAAATCTTATGAAAAAGGTTTCTTAGATTGTTTACTAAAACCTGTTACTCAAAACCGATTAAAAAGTTCAATTGATCGACTAATAAATAAATTGGAATGCCTACAAATTATTCGAGAAAAGAAAGAACACATGGTTCATTTTAAATCCAATTTCAAGTCAGAAAAGCTCCAAGCAAATAGCATCCGATGGATTGAAGCCATGGGAGATTATGTAAAGGTGGTCACCAAAAACAAAAACTATATAGTGCTCTCTACAATGAAATCATTTTTGAAAAAACTTCCTGAAGATCAGTTTACTAGGATTCATAAATCGTATATTGTTAACCTAAAAAAGGTAATTAATTACACTACTCGAAATGTGAATACCGGCGGCGAAATACTGCCCTTGAGTCGAAAACAAAAAGGAATTTTCAAAGAGAATTTTATCAACTTTCAATAAGGATCGACGTCTAAATTTACTTTACAGGATCTGAAAATTGCAATTGATTCAAAACGATCCAATGTTTTTCTGATAAGTTTTTTTACCCGATCCCGAGACTGAAAACCTTCAATTTTTACTAAAATTTGCATCCGATATCGGTTTCTAACTCGCGCTATAGGTGGAAAAACAGGGCCTAATGTTTGGGCGTAATCCGATTGAAGTAATACGTTTACAATCCACTGACTTGCCTTTTTAACCGTTTCCATATCACTATGATTTACCACCATCCTGATTAGTCTGTTAAAGGGAGGATAATGATATTCTTTTCTGTCTTTCAATTGTTGATTGAGCATCAAATCATAATTGCCATCTATCACCTGTTTAATGATTGGATGGTGAGGCTGATAGGTTTGAATCAAAACTTTTCCTCTTAGTGACTTTCTTCCAGCCCTACCGGCCACTTGACTGAGCATTTGATAGGTTCTTTCATGTGCTCGAAAATCAGGAAAATTCAATAAATGATCTGCATTTAAAACCCCGACCAAATGAACATTTTGAAAATCCAGGCCCTTAATGATCATTTGAGTACCTACCAAAATCTTTACTTCTTGTGCCGCAAAAGAATGAATTAACTTATCAAAAGCCCATTTACCCCTAGTAGTATCCCAATCCATTCTGGCCACCTTAGCATCGGGAAAAAGAGTGGCCACTTGTTCTTGTATTTGCTGGGTTCCCACTCCCTTGGTTGATAGATTTGTTAGTCCACAGGCGTGACACTTTTCAGGAACCGCAATTTGATAACCACAATAGTGACACTTGAGTTGATCAGAATACTGATGATAGGTAAGGGTAACGTCACACTGATGACACTGGGGCATATGACCACAATCCAAACAATCCATGACAGGAGCGTAACCCCTTTGATTCTGAAAAAGTATAATTTGTTTACCCATGGTCAATGTTTGTCCCATCTCTTCAATCAAAGTTTGAGAAAAACCACCTTTCATTTCCTTTTTCTTGTAAGCTGATTTTAGATCGATGGTGTCAATTTCAGGCAATTCTACTTTACCATACCTTTCAACAAGTTGAACCCAACCATATTTGCCGGATAATCTATTTAATGAGCTTTCCAAAGCTGGTGTTGCTGAACCCAATATGACTCTAGCTTGATGCATTCCTGCCAACACAACAGCACTGTCTCTGGCATGGTATCTAGGAGAGGGATCAAACTGCTTGTAAGATAACTCGTGTTCCTCGTCCACGATCACCAAACCCAGTTGATAAAAGGGAAGAAAAAGCGCAGAGCGGGTGCCTACAATTATCTTAGCGTTGGGGTTGTTTTCAAGGACGTTATTCCAAACTTCTGTACGCTCATGAACAGTAAATTTTGAATGATATACAGTTACCTTAGAACCAAATCGGGCTTGTAATCTTTGAACCATTTGCGGGGTTAAAGATATCTCTGGTAAGAGATACAAAACTTGTTTGCCCTTTGCAATGGCCTTAGCAATCAACTCAATATAAAGCTCTGTCTTCCCCGAACCTGTTATTCCTTGTAACAAAACTACAGATTTTTTCTCAAAAGTATTGTTGATTTCGTTTAAGGTCTTTTGTTGGACATCAGACAAAATCCTTATTTCGTCTTGTTTTTTGAAATCGTAAAGCAAACGATCTTTTCGGAAAGATTGCTCTTCTATAATTCCTTTGTTGGTCAGCGTCCTTAGAGATGCTGGAGTAGAATTGCTTTTATCCAGTAATTCTTTAGATTTTTTCCATTCATCTCCTTTTGGATTTTGGTCAAAAATACACATCAACAGTTGTTTTTGTTTGGGAGCATTTTTAAGTGTTTCAAAAACCTCCTCTAGCGTATGGGTTTTTAAAATCGCTTGGGAAAACCGAGCATATTTGACAAGTTTAGGTTTGTATTTTTCACTTAATTTTTGATGAATGTCTACCACTCCGTCAGAAAATAAATCCTGCAACAATCCCAATACACTTTTCTTACCCAAAATCTCAATAATCTCTTTGATGCTTAAAGCTTTGATCTCCAGTGCTTCATAAACCAAAAATGCATCGTCACTTAGTCTACTTTTCTCCTCTACCGAAATATCTTTTTTGATCACAACTGTCTCACTTTCCAACAAAAAAGTCGCGGGTAATGCAGCACGAAGAATCTCACCTAACTTACTCTGATAGTAGTCTGACAACCAATACCAAAATTCAAGCTGCTTTGGGGTAACACAAGGGGATTCCTCAAGGATTAATTCAATGTATTTAGGGGTGTATCTTTGGGGGGGTTGATGGTGAAGTTTTACAACAACTGCGGAGTAAACCTTAGATTTACCAAAAGAAACAGCAACACGGAAACCCGGCGCTAAGACCGCATAATCTTCTGAGCTAACCGCATAGGTATAGGGTTTACCAAGTGCTAAAGGAAGAAGAACATCTGCGAAATACTGCATTGTTTAAAAGTACAACTTTGCTCAATATTTAGAAGGTTCTTGATCGGTGTTTTTGAGTCGATTTAGCGTTGCGTTTAACTCAAAACCAAGCAGCAATACACTTGAATTTAGCCAGATGTAAAATAAAAAAATTAACAACGCTCCTATCGAACCATAAAGTTGATTGTATTGTGAGAAATTTTCAATATATACACCAAACAAATAAGTTGTCAGTATGATCAGTAAACAAGTCATCAATGCACCTGGAGAGAAAAAATGCGTTTTTTTACCCTCTATAGTACCAAAATAATATAAAATCGCAACCGAAATATAAGTCAAAATGATATAGAAAAACAATTGCCCAACTCTGATCCAATTAATTTCACTGGGAATCAATTCATCAAGATTACTCAAGATAAATATCTCAAAAAATACTAGAGCCATTACTCCTACCAAAAGCAATACGGCCAAAAGAATACCAACCATCATAGAGTACAAATATTGCCTAATGAATGAGCGTGAAAGTTCAACGTGATAAGATCCTTCAAAGCTTGAGAAAATGGAACTTACACCGTTAGCAGTAAGAAAAACAGATAATAGAAACACCGAGGATAAGAGGCCTGCACGCTGCTTTTGACGTATGTCGTTAAAAATGTCTGTAAAAAATATTTGACTTTCCTGAGGCAACAACAACTCTATAAAATCAAAAAGGATACTGTCAAAATTATCAATTGGGATAAAAGCAATTAGATTCAAGATAAAAAGTAAAAAGGGAAATAGAGCCATAAAAAAACTAAACGAAACACTTCCTGCGCGAGAGGATAACGCACCTTTTACTATTCCCGATACGTAAATTTCGGCTAGATCGTAAAAAGAAAACCCGCTGTACCCAGGAAGTTTTATCACTTCCAAGAACTCAACCAAGCTTTTTACAATAGGTATTTTTTTTAATTTTTCTTTCAAAAAAATTTCCTTTAATCAAAGATAAAACAAATCTAATTGTGTTTGTAAATTTGTGAAATGAATACACTACTGGTTTTGGTCGGAAAAACCAACGACCCCAGAATGATTTCTTTAATGGAAGAATATTCCAAACGAATCAAACGATACCACAATTTGGATATTCAGATTGTTCCCGAGCTTAAAAACAAGAGGAAAATTAGTGTAAATACTCAGAAAGAAAAAGAAGGTGCGTTGATCCTAGAGAAGTTAAAAGCAGGAGATTGGGTAATACTTCTCGATGAAAAAGGCAAAGGGTTTAATTCCATAGACTTTTCTAAATATATCAATACCAGAAGATCAGGATCTCACAAAAGAATTGTCTTTGTCATAGGAGGACCATACGGATTTTCTGAAGAAATATATGCCAGAGGTAAAGAAAAAATTGCATTGTCTAGTATGACATTTTCCCACCAAATGATCAGAGTTTTTTTCTTAGAGCAGCTTTACAGAGCCAACACGCTTCTAAACAATGAACCCTATCATCACAAATAGTTTTATGGAACTTATCTTTGGAACCCACAATAGAAATAAAATAATAGAAATTAATAAAATATTACCTTCTGGTTTTGTACTCAAAAGTCTAACCGACCTAAACTACAATTCAAAAATTGAAGAAACGGGAACAACACTTGAGCAAAATGCATTGATTAAAGTTAGAACTATATTTAAGACTTTTAAAAAAGATTGTTTTGCAGACGATAGTGGATTGGAGGTTTCTGCCTTGGGAGGGAAACCTGGAGTTTATTCTGCAAGATATGCTGGAGGTCATAGAAATGCAGAGGACAATACACAAAAAATCCTAGAAGAATTAAAAGGGGTCAATGATCGTCAGGCACAGTTCAGAACTGTCATTGCAATGGTACTTGGCGGAGCTGAATATCTGTTTGAGGGAATCATCAAAGGGGAAATTTCTAATAGGCCTTTAGGTAAAAACGGTTTTGGCTATGATCCTATTTTCATACCCGAAAAACAGCGGCTTACTTTTGCACAATTGACACTGACCGAAAAAAATAAAATCAGCCATCGCTCTAGGGCTTTTGAGAAATTAATAAAATTTCTAATACGTTAAAATTCAATTTGATTTCTAATTTGTTAATTTTAATATTTAATATGTTGACGTGCATTCAAAGATGGTAAAAAGGCTCGTGATATTTATATGTTTCATTCATGGAATGATGCTAAGTAGCCAAGAAAAAATACAATACCTTAAAGGTGTTGTGGAAAATGATGATACTGGGTTCCCTATGGAAAGTGTGCACATACTTAATCTCAACTTGGTGGAGGGTACAACCACAGACAATAAAGGGAATTTTGAAATTCGAGTTCAAACCAATGACACCCTCTATTTTTCTTATTTGGGCTATAAGTCACTTAAAATTGCAGTCACCCAAGACATGATAAAGTTTGGGAATTCCAAATTCAAAATCACTCAATTGGCTTATGCATTAGAAGAGATTATACTACGCCCCTATCAATTAACTGGTTATTTGGATATCGACGTAAGAAATGTACCCATTAACTCTGCCGGTAGATATAGGATTCCAGGGCTAACCAGTGCGGGATACGAAGGAGGAAACAGAAGTCCTAGAGCCATTAGCAAAACTTTTGCTGCAATTTTCAACCCCGCTGATTTTTTACACAACCTTTTTGGTAATAAAGGGGTGCAGATGCAGAAATTAAAAAAAATGAGGGAGAATGATGAGCTAAAAAATCTTTTGGCCTCAAAATTTGATCGTGAGATCATCACCCAGTTATTAAATCTTAATCGATTGGATCTCGATGAGGTCCTTCGAAACTGTAATTATTCAGATACTTTTATCGGAGATTCCAATGATTTACAAATCCTTGAGGCGATCAGTGGATGCTATGAAGAATATCGCGTTTTGCGAATGTGATCGTGAATTTAAAGAAGATTCTCCTGACCTACATTTGTTCAATAGCTAACCTAGAATAATGGAGTGACTTTCATCAATCGACATCCAAAACTTTTTACTTATATTTTAGAACTGGGTTTGATCTCCTCATTGAAATACAGAAAAATTGTTACATCCTGGATGTTTGGAAAATCCGTTACAGCAAAATTAAGCTGTTTGAACTTCAGTTTGCCAAAAAAAAGCAAGCATGGATTGAGGATAAAATACATGTATTTATTTAAAAAATCCTCTCATCAGTAATGTCAGTTTTCAATTACAATAAAAACAAATCTTATCAATTTTAAACTCAGTTTAGGAGAAGAAACTTTATCTTTACACACATTAACAATAATATGAAAATCAGTCAACTAAATGCCATTTCACCGATAGACGGTCGCTATCGAGATAAGACTAAAATTTTATCGAAATATTTTTCTGAAGAAGCTTTGATTCAATATAGAGTACGGGTTGAAATAGAGTATTTTATCGCTCTGTGTGAAATCCCACTTCCCCAGCTCAAGCAGATTAATAAAAGTGTTTTTGAGGATTTAAGGAGTATTTACAAACATTTTTCGGAAGAGGACGCCAAGGAAGTCAAGGAGATTGAAAAAAT
>CAJVZM010000040.1 GCA_913020475.1 uncultured Flavobacteriaceae bacterium | reverse complement strand
GCGATTTTAAGTGCACCTCTTAGTTTATTTACAACCAATGTAGCCAATGCTTCACCATCAACATCTTCAGCGATAACAATTAAGGGTTTTCCGGTTTGAGCAACAGGTTCTAGAACAGGTAGAAGGTCTTTCATTGCGGAAATTTTTTTGTCGTAGAGCAGGATGTAAGGAGTTTCAAGATCAGCCTCCATTTTCTCAGAATCTGTAACAAAATAAGGAGATAGGTAGCCTCGATCAAATTGCATGCCTTCAACAACATCCACGTACGTGTCTGTTCCTTTGGCTTCCTCAACGGTGATTACACCTTCTTTTCCTACTTTCTCAAATGCTTCAGTAATCAAACTTCCTATGGTATCATCGTTGTTTGCAGAAATACTGGCTACCTGTTTAATTTTTTCTGAGGAATTCCCCACCTCGACAGATTGTTTTCCCAAAGAATCTACTATAGCTTTCACTGCTTTATCGATACCTCTTTTCAAGTCAAGGGGATTCGCACCTGCAGCAACATTTTTTAAACCTTCTTTAACAATAGCTTGCGCCAAAATTGTAGCAGTAGTAGTACCGTCCCCAGCCAAGTCGTTGGTTTTGGAAGCTACTTCCTTGACCATCTGGGCTCCCATGTTTTCGAGTGCGTCTTCTAATTCTATTTCCTTAGCAACCGTCACCCCATCTTTGGTGACTTGAGGAGCACCAAAAGATTTGCCAATGATAACATTCCTTCCCTTTGGACCTAATGTAACTTTTACAGCATTTGCCAGCGCGTCAACACCGCGCTTGATACCATCCCGTGCATCTAAATCGAATTCTATTTTTTTTGCCATTTTATTTGATTTTTTCTATTAAACAATTGCTAGTATGTCACTTTCTTTCATGATCATGTAATCCGAACCGTTGTGTTGTAGTTCAGTACCAGCGTATTTGCCATAAAGCACATGATTTCCTACTTTAACAGTTACAGGATTTTCTGATGTTCCTGGACCAACAGCGACAACGATACCTTTCTGAGGTTTTTCTTTAGCGGAATCAGGAATAATGATTCCAGAAGATGTTCTGGTTTCTGCAGCGGCAGGCTCGATTAATACGCGATCTGCAAGAGGCTGTATATTAATTTTACTCATATATAATTCTTTAATTTAATTTAAAGATTAATTTCACAAATCATGCCAGATATAAAAGCTATGACAGAATGTAACAAATCCAGATTAATGCTGACAGTATGACACAAAAGCTATTCTCCTATTTCGTCTTGGGGAACTTCGGGAAAAGTTTCGGGTAAGGCTTCCGGGATCACCTCTGGAATAGGTTGTTCTAATGCATTGTCTTTTAAAAGACGGGAGTCAGCGTTACCGCTGCCAGTTCCCAATGATATATTTGAAAGCAAAATAAGAACTAACAAAAGGCCAGCAAGCAACCAAGTACTACGATCCAAAAAATTAGACGTATTTTGAACCCCACCCATTTGTTGTCCACCACCTCCAAAAGATGAAGACAAACCACCTCCTTTAGGGTTTTGAACCATTACTACTAAAACTAGTAGAAAACAGACAAGAATAATTAAAGCGATGAAGATTGAAAAGCTTCCCATAATATTTTATTGTTGTTGCAATTTTCTAATTTTTAAAATTTGCCCTGCAAAGAAAACATTTTTTTCTGGATATTTCAAACTTAAAATCTTGTAGGCACTGATGGCTTTCTTATACTTTTTTTGTTTGACCAAAATTTTGGCCAGCGCCTCGGTCATCAACTCCTCAGAGTTATATTCTTGTTTCATTACAGATGCAACCGTCTCTGCCGTTGATAGGGGGGAGATTTTGGGGTCGGCCTTTATAAACCGATCGATTATGGGCAATTTATTAATCAAAGGATCCTTCTTATTGAATTTCTTGAGTTCGATTTTTTTATTTTCTTCAGTGTATTGAATCCATTCTAAAAAACTCATTTTAAGATCTCCAGAAATCTGTCTTGACTTTGTGGACCTAGTTTTGGATTTTACTACCGCTTTTTCTTTTGGTTTAGTTTCTTTTTGGTGTCTTTTTACTGAGATTTCTCTATCCACAGTGGTTGACTCTATTTCCACAGACAAAAGGTCTCCTTTTTTTTTCAATTCATATTTGGATTCGATATTTTCCTTTAACAAGCCTCTGTTTGCGGTATAAAGTGCCAATTGGTTTAAGGCAATATCTAGTTCATTTTTGTTTTGATCTTTGAGGGACTTGGTGTAGTAAAATCGCGGTAGTTGGAAATAGGGATATTTTTCGATTAGGAGCGCCATTCTTGAAACTAATATTTCATCTTGAGAATCATAGTTTTTGACCAACTTATCGAATGTTTCTCTATTCATTGGGCTTACCACTTGGCTAGTGTTTGGTTAAATATATCTTGAGTAATTCTCTCAAATATTTCATCATGTGCTGGACCTTGAATATCATATAGCTGTTTTTCTGCCGGAAAGTCATAAAAAAACGAAAACTTTCTTTCGAAATCGTCTTCTTCGTTATTGGTATTGAAATAGCGAAGGTTAACACTCATTGTAAGTCGATTCTGTGCGGCCGTTAGATTTGCAGTAGAGGTCATGGGGGTAATGCTGTATTGGGAAATTTCCCCTTCATAAACCAAATCACCACCTGAGTTAACCAAATTCAGATTGGTTTGCCCTAGGATAATGTCTTGAAGTGCAAGGGTGAAATCTCTGTCCAATCCTGGTTCGACAGTTGAGCCGGGCCTATTACCCGCTTGGTTTTCAAAAAAATTGACTTGAAAAGTAGAAGCACCCAAAGGTATGGATGCTCCGGTAAAGGAATAGATTCCACAAGCTTGCACACCGTTAAGTAATAAGGTTAAAAGGGGGAGTAATAGCTTATTCATTTTCTTCATCTTGTAGGTCAAACTGTTTGATTTTTCGGTAGAGTGTTCTTTCTGAAATACCTAACTCTTTTGCTGCTGTTTTTCTTTTACCATTACTTCTTTTCAAGGCTTGCTTGATCATTTCAATTTCTTTCTCTAGTAAAGATAATGGTTCCTCTTCAATCACCGTTTCGGCATAATCATATTGGTTGATTGGAGAAGGACTACTGGGAGTTTGCGGTTTATTTTCTGGGTTGATAAATTCAACCGCTTTATTTTCATCTTCTAGCTCACCATAAATTTTTCTAATCAATTCGGGATTGTTTTTTTGAACCGAGGTCATGTTTTCATTTTCCATCAATTCGTGGGTAAGTTTTTTCAAGTCATTAAGATCATTCTTCATGTCAAAGAGAACCTTGTAAAGAATTTCCCTTTCAGATGAGAAATCAGCTTCCTTATCTGAACTATCAATCACTGCAGGTAGTTGGGATCCCATATTGGGAAGATAATTTCTTAAAGTATCGGCATTCAGGAGTCTATTTTTTTCTAAAACAGAGACTTGCTCTGCAATATTTCGTAATTGTCTAATATTACCACTCCATCTGTATTGCTCTAGAACCTTTTGAGAATCATCATCTAGTCTTAGGGTAGGCATTTTATATTTTTGAGCGAAATCAGAGGCAAATTTTCTGAATAAAAGAGTGATGTCCTCCTTTCTTTCTCTAAGGGGGGGTAAGTCGATTTCAACAGTACTTAAACGATAGTATAGGTCTTCTCTAAATTTCCCTTTTTTGATGGCTTTACTCATTTTAACGTTGGTGGCTGCAACGATTCTTACGTCTGTTTTTTGAACTTTTGAAGATCCCACTTTCATGAATTCACCGTTTTCTAATATCCTTAGAAGCCTAACCTGAGTTGGCAGGGGGAGTTCTCCTACTTCGTCGAGAAAAATGGTTCCACCATCGGCTACTTCAAAATATCCACTGCGGGATGTAGTAGCTCCCGTAAAAGCTCCTTTTTCATGGCCAAAAAGCTCACTGTCAATTGTACCTTCTGGAATGGCACCACAATTTACAGCGATGTATTTGGCGTGTTTTCTGGGGGAGAATTGATGGATTATTTTCGGAAAATTTTCTTTACCTACACCACTTTCGCCAGTGACCAGAACGGTAATTTCCGTAGCAGATACCCTTAAAGCTTTTTCCAGAGCTCTGTTGAGGACTTCATCGTTGCCGATGATCCCAAAACGCTGTTTAATGTGTTGTACTGATTCCATAATATTAAATTGATGATGAGAGACACATTGCAGTTCCGATCAAAGTGGCAGAGGTCACTTCGTCGATTTTTACGTCAACAAAATCTCCAACTTTGTATTTTTCTTTTGGAAAAACAGCTACGGTATTCTGGCTGGTTCTTCCACTCCAAAATTCAATGGATTTTTTTGAGCTTTTTTCAATCAAAACACAGACTGTCTTTCCGATAAATTGCTGGGTTCTGTATTCACTGTGAACTCTTTGCAAGTCGATGATTTCTTGAAGTCTTCTTTTTTTGGTGGAAGTTGGGATGTCGTCTTCAATTTTTTTCGCGGCCAAAGTGCCAGGACGCTCAGAGTAGGCAAACATAAATCCAAAATCATATTTTACATACTCCATCAAACTCAATGTATCTTGATGATCTTGCTCTTTTTCTGATGGGAAGCCAGCAATCATATCGTGAGAGATGGCACAATCGGGAATATATTTACGAATCTTATCGATTAATTCAATATACTCATTTCGACTGTGTTGTCGATTCATTTTTTTGAGAATAGCATTGCTTCCAGATTGAACAGGTAGATGGATATAATTGCAGATGTTGTCATATTTGGCCATTGTGTGGATCACATCAATAGACATGTCTTGAGGGTTGGAGGTAGAAAAACGAATTCTTAAACGCGGGTGGGATTTGGCCACCAGTTCTAGTAGGTTGGAGAAATTAACCGCTGTTTTCTGTTGAAGAGGGCTTGCCTTTGAAAAGTCTTTTTTCAGTCCACCGCCATACCAAAGATAACTGTCTACATTTTGACCCAATAGTGTAATTTCTTTGTATCCATTTTGTGACAACTGTGTAATTTCATGTAATATACTTTTGGGATCACGACTTCTTTCTCTTCCCCTAGTAAATGGAACGACACAAAAGGTACACATATTGTCACACCCTCTTGTTATTGTAACAAATGCACTTACACCATTAGTGGCTAATCTTACAGGAGCGATATCGGCATAAGTCTCTTCTTTGGAAAGGATCACATTTACTGCCTCTCTCCCAGCTTCGGCCTCTTTCAATAAATTAGGGAGGTCTTTGTACGCATCTGGTCCCACAACGATATCAACCATTTTTTCCTCCTCGAGAAACCTGTATTTTAGGCGTTCTGCCATACACCCTAATACGCCTATTTTGAGGTCTTTGTTTTTTCGTTTGAGTCCATTAAAAAGCTCCAATCTTTTTCTTACAGTTTGTTCTGCTTTTTCTCTTATGGAGCAGGTGTTTACCAAAACCAAGTCCGCATTTTCTAAATTTTCGGTGAGTTCATAACCTTCTTGGTTCAGAATGGAAGCAACAATTTCACTGTCAGAAAAGTTCATTTGACAACCGTATGATTCAATGTAAAATTGCTTTTGAACTTTGGATTTAGTACCCTTTGTATTTGATAAAACAGTACTATTAGCTAACGACTCCTCCTTTGTGAGAATAATGCCGTTAAAAGCATATGGATCTTTTGTAGATACTTTTGACATACTATTTGATAACCAATTATTCTGGTACAAATATAGTTAAAACTGCCTTTTTGTCATGTTTAAGTCAGTGATTAATTTATGAATTTGACCATTTAGTAGAGTTTGTTCGAAAGTGGTATCTCATGGGGTGTAAATTTTAAAACGATATTCAAATATCAGCCAGAGGTGTAAGCAGCTAGTTAAACATCATCTTCTGATGAATTTCAAAATTTTACAACAGTTCAGCATCTTTAAATAGGAGTGTTAAAAAAAAACTACATAATTTTGCTTTCGAAAAAAAATGAACATATGGCCAGTAATCTTGTAATCGTTGAATCACCTGCAAAAGCAAAAACCATTGAGAAGTTTCTCGGTAAAGATTTTAAGGTTGCCTCCAGTTACGGCCATATTGCAGATCTTCCGTCCAATGAGTTAGGGGTTGATGTAGATAAAGATTTTTCTCCAAAATACATTGTTTCATCAGAGAAAAAGAAAGTAGTCAATGAATTAAAGTCATTGGTCAAAAAAATGAAAACGGTATGGCTAGCCAGTGATGAGGATCGGGAGGGAGAAGCCATTGCTTGGCACCTAGCTAATACTTTGGGCTTGAAATCGGACAGCACCAAAAGAATTGTTTTTAATGAAATTACCAAAACTGCTATTTTGGATGCCATTGAAAATCCCAGAGATATTAATTACAACTTGGTAAATGCCCAACAGGCCAGAAGAGTACTCGACCGTTTGGTGGGTTATGAATTATCCCCTGTGTTGTGGCGTAAGGTCAAAGGAGGCTTGTCTGCTGGAAGAGTCCAGTCGGTTTCTGTAAGACTTATTGTTGAGCGAGAACGGGAGATCAATGCCTTTTTACCTCAACAAACTTTTAAGACACAAGCGATTTTTTCCACACAGCAAAATAAATCGATCAATGCTCTTTTATACAAAACATTTGATTCGTCTGAGGCAACAAAAGATTTTTTAAATCTAAATAAATCGTCGACTTTTAAAATTGATGCCATTGAAAATAAACCGGCATCCAAAAGTCCTACCGCTCCATTTACTACATCTACGCTACAGCAAGAGGCTGCCAGAAAACTTTATTTTTCAGTTAGTAAAACCATGAATATGGCACAGCGGCTGTATGAAGCTGGTTTGATCACTTACATGAGAACAGACAGTGTGAATTTGTCTAAAGAAGCCCAGCAAAATGCTTTAAAACAGATTGAAAAACGGTATGGGCAAGCATACAAAAAATCCAGAAAATATAAAGTAAAAAGCAAGGGAGCACAAGAGGCTCATGAAGCTATAAGACCCACAGATTTCAGTAAGGCTAAAGTCAATTTAGATTACGACCAATCGAGATTGTATGAATTGATTTGGAAAAGGGCGATAGCATCGCAAATGAGTGATGCAAGATTGGAGCGCACTCAATTGAAAATTGCTGCTAGTTCCCATTCGGAAAAATTTGTTGCTAAAGGAGAGGTCATTACATTTGATGGGTTTTTAAAAGTTTATCTGGAAGGAGTAGATGAAGAGTCGGACGAACAAAATGATTTGTTACCAGCGGTTAAAGAAGGGGAGCTACTCAACGTAAAATCCATGGAGGCTAATCAAAGATTTTCTCGACCTCCCTATCGATTTACAGAGGCTTCGTTGGTTAAAAAGTTAGAGGAATTAGGGATTGGACGTCCTTCAACCTATGCTCCAACGATTTCGACGATACAAAACAGAAAATATATTGAAAAAGGGACTTCAGAAGGGGAATATCGATCCTACACTCAAATGCAATTAGTCGACAACGAGGTCATTTCCAAATCTTTGAAAGAGAGAGTGGGTGCCAATAAAGGAAAATTAATTCCTACAGATGTAGGAGTGATAGTAAATGATTTTTTGGTTGCCAATTTCACCAATATTTTGGATTACAGTTTTACAGCTCAAGTTGAGGAAAGTTTTGATCAAATTGCAGACGGATCCGAAAACTGGACCAGTATGATTAAAGGTTTTTACGACGGTTTCCATAAGACAGTAGATTTTGTAAAAGAAAATGCTAGCAGAGAGTCTGGTGAACGAATTTTAGGGAATGACCCCAAGTCGGGAAGGGTGGTAAAAGTAAGATTGGGACGTTTTGGGCCTATCGCTCAAATCGGTGAACCCGAAGATGAGGAAAAACCGATTTTTGTAAGTTTGGCTGCTGGACAGCAATTGGAATCTTTAGAGCTTAAAGATGCACTAGAATTATTTAAACTGCCCAAATATATAGGAACTTATGAAGATCAAGAGGTAACAGTAAACAACGGAAGGTTTGGACCCTATGTGAAATTTCAGGAAATGTTTGTTTCCTTACCAAAAGGAGAAGACCCCATGTCAGTTGAATTGGATAGAGCCATAGCTCTTATTGAAGAAAAAAGGGCCGCAAATGCCCCGATTTATTCTTTCGATCAACTCCCAGTTACTAAAGGTGAAGGGCGTTTTGGTCCTTTTTTAAAGTGGAACGGCCTCTTTATAAATGTCAATAAGAAATATGATTTCGATAATCTAACAGACGAAGAAATTGAGACTTTAATTAAAGAAAAAATTCAAAAGGAGAAAGAAAAGTTAATCAAAGAGTGGCCTGATCAAGCCATCAGAATCGAAAAGGCAAGATGGGGAAGATCCAACATCATCAAGGGTGGAAAAAAGGTTGAATTGGGAAAAGATATTGATCCCACCAAAATTTCCCTTGAAGCTGCAATGCAATACTTAAAACCCAAAACTGCCAAAAAGAAAAAATGAGTCTTGAATCATTAGTCCCTGTTTCAGATGAGGTAATCTCTTCTATGGTTTTACATCCCAAGCAGGCCTTGGGGAAAAATATTGAGATTCATAGCGAACAGCAGGGTTTCCCCGAACTGAAAGACTCAAGTATCGCCATCATAGGGCTTTCTGAAATTAGAAATGCTTTTTTCCCAACGTCAGCATACAAACCAGATGATTTTAGAAAGTCATTTTACCAACTTTTTCCGGGAAATTGGAATTTTAAAATATGTGATTTAGGGAATTTACCAAATGGTGCTAACCCTGAAGACACCTATTTTGCATTAAAAGAAATTTGTATCCATCTCCGACAACTTAATATTGTTTCCATTGTGATCGGAGGTAGTAACGATCTTATTTTTCCAATGTATCAGTCCTATCAAGAAAACAGTCAACTGGTTAATATAGTGTCTGTTGATAATCAATTTGATTTTTCCCAAGAGGAGGAATTGATTTCAGGAAGATCATACATGAGCCGAATTATCACGGAACAACCCAATTTCTTGCACAATTTCACAAATCTTGGGTTTCAAAGCTACTATATAGCCCAAGAGGAGTTGGATTTAATGGAAAAACTTCACTTTGACACCCTTAAATTGGGTGTTTTGTTGGACGACGTAGCCCAATCCGAACCCTTTTTTAGAAATTCCAATATCACTGGATTGGACATGAAATCGCTCAATTGTCAAGCCTCAGGCCATACTTCGGGTCCTCCCAATGGGATTGATGCTAGAACTATTTGCGCTCTTGCAAGATATGCAGGAATTAGTGACCGAATGGAAATATTTGGTGTTTTTGAACCTATAAATACAGCTGTTTCCCACCAATTATTGGCTCAAATTGTATGGTATTTTATTGAAGGCTTTAGTAGTAGATTTGATGAATATCCGGTTTTGACCAGTAATGGCTTTGCAAGGTATACCGTTGCTTTGTCAGATATGGAAATGGTTTTTTATCAAAGTGATAAAAGCAATCGATGGTGGATTGAAATAATAAATCAAAGCTATCTGAATAATAAAAACAAAACAACTGCGTTATTACCTTGCACGCACAAAGATTATTTGGATGCATGTAGCGACAAAATCCCCGATAGGTGGTGGAAGGCGACAAAAAGAATTTAGTTATCGGTATTAAAGTTTAATACCTATTTTTGTTACGTAAGCCCCGGGGGTAATTTAGATTTTGATTGAGAAACGACCATATAGTGAAAAAATATTTAGTTTTACACTTATTAAAAAAACATCCTCTTTCACCAATTGTGATGAAAAAATTTTTTGCAATATTTTTAGTGTTATTTACTGTATTCAGCTGTGGTAAGAAAAACAGGGGTGAACTGATAGGGGTAAAACAAAAAAAATGGTTCCCCGAAAAACCTTACGGGATGACCTTAATTGAGGGTGGAGCATTCATTATGGGTAAGTCAGATGAAGACGCTGCCCGTTTGAATAACGCTGCCGCAAGAACCGTTACAGTTCCTTCTTTTTATATGGACGAGACGGAGATTACCAATGGAGAATACCGACAGTTTGTATATTGGGTAAAAGACTCTGTGACCATGGCACTCCTTGCCAGAAAAGCAGATGAACTTGAATTGGGAGAGGAAAATAAAGACGGTATAGGAGAGTTTTCTTTTAAAGATGCTGACACCTCAAAATTAAGTGAATTCCAGAAGTACATGCGTTCAAATTATTACGATTTGAGTGAGGACATGTACGCTGGGAGACCGCTTAATTGGGATAATGATGTTTATTGGGAAACCGGTGATTATCCAGACCAAGCTTATTCAGAAGTTTTGGACTCAATGTACCTTCCCCCAGATTTATGGTACAATGGGGAAATGAAGATTGATGTAACCAAATTAGTATACAAGTACACTTGGTTTGATGCCGAGGCAGCAGCAGCCGAATCTAAAAGAACACGTAATAAATTTATTGATCGTAAACCATATATCAAACAAGAAGAAATTCAAATTTATCCTGATACCACAGTATGGATAAAAGACTTTATATATTCCTACAATGAGCCCATGCACAACGAGTATTTCTCGCATCCAGCATTTCAAGACTATCCCGTCGTTGGAATTTCATGGTCACAAGCCATTGCATTTTGTAATTGGAGAACACATTTTAAGAACAGTTATCAAAAATCTAAAGGAAAGCCACTTGTTAATAACTTCAGACTACCAAGTGAAGCAGAGTGGGAATATGCTGCCAGAGGAGGTATTCCATCTGGGACTTATCCTTGGGGAGGTCCATACTTGCTAAATGATAGAGCTTGTTTTCTAGCTAATTTTAAACCTTTACGAGGAGATTATGCAGCTGATCAAGCGGTTTATACAGTGGAAGCTAAATCATATTTACCCAATGATTTTAATCTTTTCAATATGGCTGGTAATGTTGCGGAGTGGACTAGTTCTTCGTATGACTCAGGAGCTTATGAATATGTGGCTTCGCTCAACCCTAACATGTCCATTAAAACCGAATCACGCAAAGTGGTAAGGGGTGGGTCATGGAAAGATGTGGCTTATTTTTTGAGGGTAAGCTCTAGAGATTATGAGTATTCCGACACATCTCGGAGCTACATTGGATTCAGGACTGTTCAAGATTATCTTGGAACTTCTAAGGTTAAGATCAAATAAATTTATATTTTTAAATCATTATATAACCATAACTATATTAAAATGAATGACAAATTATTAAAAAAAAGATTGAGAGGAAAAGTTGCTATGCACATGCTTTTTGGTTTAGGAGGTGCAGTTGTAATTATAGGAGCACTTTTTAAGATTCTTCACTTGGAGATAGGCCCCATTACTGGTGGACTGGTACTTGGATTGGGTCTTGGAACAGAGGCTCTGATTTTTACCGTATCCGCACTAAATACAGGCGAGATCAAAGAAGAACACGACGATTATGTCAAGAAAGTAAATGGTGGAGGTGCTAAAACTTCTCCCGGAGGAGGAGAGGAAGGACTCTCATCCAAGATTGATGAAATGCTCAAAGAAGCCAAGCTTGATGTTGCATTGATGAACAATCTTACCAGAAGCATTAAAAATCTAGAAGCATCAGCACAGGCATTATCACCAGCTGCTGAGGCGGCTTCGTCTTCAGAAACTTACAGCCAACAATTATCTGTTGCTGCTCAAAAATTGGAGCAACTCAATAAGGTTTATGCAACGCAAATCAATTCAGCAGGTAATAATTCGGCTTTCAATGATCAAGTTGCTGAAAATGCTGTAAAGCTTAAGCAACAAATGGAAGCATTATCATCTAATCTTGCAGCTTTGAACCAAGTATACAACGGTATGCTTAATGCGATGAATAAAAACTAGTATAGGTCATGGCTGGAGCAAAAGAAACACCCAGGCAGAAACTCATTAGTTTGATGTATTTGGTATTCATCACGATGCTTGCTTTGAATGTAAGTAAGGAAGTTTTGGATGGATTTGGCCAGATGTATGAGAAAATTAGTGATGCCAACACTAGGGTGGATGAAAGTAACGATGCAATTTTCGAAAACATCCAGATCAATGCCAAAGAAAAAGAAGGCAAATGGATCGGTCATTTGAGAACTGCCAAGCAGATCAAAGAGGAATCAGATACTTTTTATGAGAGAATCTCTGAGATCATGAATGAGATTACCGAAAAGCAAAGAGAAAAAGATCCTGAGCTGAAAGAATATGCTCAAATGGATAAAGGAGAAACTCTCGATGTAATCTTTTTTAAGGAAGGATCAGGTCAAGCTGCTGAGGAGTTCATCGACATGATCAATGAATACAAAATGCATGTAATTCAAGTATTTGGAAGTCAATACCCTGAATACATTGAGATGGTTGAAGCTCGGTTTTTTACGGGTGACGAAAACGGAAATATCCAAAATAGAGATGGGATGGATGAACCATGGTTTGATTCTAGCTTTAAAGGTTTCCCATTAGTGTCATCTTTGGCTAAATTTGCCATGATGCAAAATGATATTCGTCAGACAGAACATGACGTTTTTGCTACCCTAATGGGTAAAGAACTTAAAATGTCATCTAATGTTAACGAATCAAACTACATAAGTTTATTAAAAACAGAAAAAGGAGCTTACTATCAAGGAGAGACATTTGATGGTAGTGTGGTTTTAGGAAGAAAAGGGGGAGCACAAAATCCCAATAGAGTTGATTTAAAACTTGACGGGAGAGCGCTTACCGATAAAGATTACGATCTTATTGCTGGAGGTATAAAGCTTAAAGTTAGCGCAGGTAGCCCAGGAGATCACCAAATAAGTGGGAATTTAGTATTTCTTAACGATGGTGTTGAATCTAATATTCCCGTTAATCAGTCTTTTGCTGTAATTTCAAAGCCAAATTCTGCAGTGATTTCTGCCGACAAGATGAATGTGGTTTACAGAGGAGTCGAAAACCCAATGACGATTTCCATACCTGGTATTCCAGACAACAAAGTATCCGCTTCTGCACCCGGACTTAAAAAGTTAAGGGGAAGTAAATACAACATGACCCCCGGTAAAGGTAGAGAGATTAAAATTTCTGCCAGTGGAACTTTACCTGATGGACAAAGGGTTTCAACCACAACTAAATTTAGAATTAAGGATATTCCTGCTCCCCAAGGTACTGTTAGAAAACAATCCGGATCGGTTACCATTCCCAAGTCCAGTTTGGAGATTTCTAGTATCGGAGCAGAATTAGAGGATTTTGACTTTGATATTACCCTTAAAACCGTAAGTTTTAAATTTAAAGTCCCAGGACAACCAACTATCAATGTCAATGGAAACAAACTGGATTCCAGGGCCAAAAGTGCTCTTAGAAGAGCCAAAGCGGGTCAGTCTGTTCAAATTTTTGATATTAAAGTGATTAACCCTAAAAATAAATCCTACAAATTCAAGAAAATTTCCCCTGTAATTTGTCAGTTGGTCAACTAATTATTTGAGTCATGAGCCGAGCTTTAAAACT
>CAJVZM010000039.1 GCA_913020475.1 uncultured Flavobacteriaceae bacterium | reverse complement strand
CTCTTTTATTACTTTATTAAATACACCATCCGATTTACCACTAATTGCTATTTCAGGAAGGTCAAAATCTATGGTCTGGAGAATATCCCCAAAGATGGTGGAGTTTTGTTTTCCCCCAATCACCAGGGAGCTTTTTTAGACCCGTTATTGATAGGATGTAATATAAAAAGACCAGTAACATCATTGACTAGAAGTGATGTTTTTGGCGGGCCACTTCAATGGTTTATGGATGCCCTAAACATGCTTCCAGTTTACAGAATAAGAAATGGCTATGCCAACCTGAAAAAAAATGAAGCTATTTTTGACAAATGTAAAAACCTGCTTTCAGCCAATCAGTGGGTCATGATGTTTTCAGAGGCTGCACATCATGACGAGTATTACCTTCAACCCTTGTCAAAAGGAAGCAGTCGATTGGCCTATGAGGCCCAAGTAAATTCTGAAAAACCAATTTATATTGTTCCAGTTGGCATTAATTACGGCCACCTTAGAAATCCATTTTGTGATTTGCATTTAGTTTTTGGCAAGGCAATTTTAATCCAGCCTTTAATTGGAACAAGTGTCGATAAACCAGAGCGAATAAATACTATCAAATCACTGCTAAGAACAGAAATGGAAAAGTGCATGTGGCTTCCCGAAAAAAACAACTATTACGAAGATCGCAAAAAATTAATTCACAGTGAAAACACTAAAAAATCATTCCACGATCTAAAAAAGGGGATTAAAGATCAAAGCCTAAGGCCAAAGAAAGTATTGAAAAAGCAAAAATGGCTTGTATTATTCATTGGGCTGCTAACCATACCCAATTTTCCTCCATTGATGGTCATAAAAAAAATACTTGAACTTTTCAAGGATGTTGTTTTTTACAGCTCTATTAAAATGAGTACAGGATTGATATTATTTATTTTTTGGTGGGCTGGAATTTTTCTTCTGGGGGGTCTATTGTGGGGATGGACAATTGGAATTTTGGTTACAATAGGTTGTGTGGCATTACTTTATATTAGGCAAATACTATCAATAAAATATTTGTGATAGGTTTTGTCTATAAAATTGTGTAAAGTGAGAAGTTAAAATAATCTATATATGAGTTGTGAAAGGTTTATTATAGTTTTTTGCTATTGTTTTTTTTATTTTAATCGTAATTTATTATAGAATATTTAAATCGAAGAATTTTTAGGAATCGGAAAAATAATTGGCTCTAGTACTCTGTGTAGAAAATCTCTAATTTCATGTCTCCTTCGGGATGGTTTTCGCTTTCAGAACCGTGTAAAATTACTCCCTTTGGATTGAGAATTGCTGTAGCCGGATAATTTATAAAATTTTGCCCCGCCGTTTCTGCTCTTTTGGAATTTAGAAGATTAAGCCCGTTTGAAGGAACCAGTCCCAACCTCACATTATTAGAGTCGTTTACAATTAGACGATTTACATGATCCGTTATTCTAAATTTATAATGGTGGGGCTTGTCATCGTCATCCATCTCTAAAATTCCTCCGTATACAAATTTATCTCTATTACTAGTGGTGTTGTTGACACTATTGTCAATACTAAAATCGGTTAGCGGTGCTCCGGAGTCATAATTATATAAGTAAAGTCGATCCGGAAATTGAGATTGTTCAAGTGAACTGTATTGACCCTGATCAATATAAAGCATCAAATTGGCCTCATTGATCACCCAATTATTACCCTTTATATCTTTCAACAATTCGCCTCCATGGCTGTCTTCAAATAATTTCAATGTGGAAAACAATCCGTTTCCGGAGAGATAAATATTTCGGGAGGGCATATCGATTTGACCTGCAAGAACCTCTTGATCAATAACAGTGTTTGGGTTGGTGTTTTTGATAGTATTGAAATTCAAACCAAAATTGATCTGAAAGTTTTTTGATTCTTTATTGACAGTATCATCAGAGGTATCATCTGTATCATTGGTATTTAACTCATCGTATTCGTATTCAATGCTGATTCTTCCATTTCTAATGTCCAATAGCATATACAAATCATCATCAAAATTCTCTGTTTTAATAATAAGTCCACGCAAGTGTTTAGAAAAATATTCATCACTTGAAAGGTCTGCTTCCCCCTCTAAATCGAATATTTTTTCTTGAAAAAAACCTTTGTTAAGTGGAATTCTGATTCTCGGGGTTAGCCGAGTTTGTACCTTCTCTCGCTCATCAATATCCTCGGTTTCGGGATCGTCTTCTTTATAATTGAAACGCAACTCTTCAAAATCAAGTTGGTAGGAACCGTCGTGAAGTATTTCTCCATAAAATCCACTTTCTAAATAATCCGTGTTGGAGAAAAATTGTGATTGCTTTTGAAAATTCGTTGCGGGATCATAATTAGACAAATAGTATTTCAGTTCATAAACTTTTACATCAAATCGGGCTTGCCGATTCCCATAGATCGAATCAATTTTATAAACCTTATTTTCACTCTCATAGTTTTTGTTATCTTGATCAACGTCATCCAAAATACCATCCCCATCACTATCTTCACTCAATGGGTTTAAATTGTTGTTGGTCTCATTTACATCACTAATGCCGTCGCCATCGGTATCGCTATCACGATCATCAGGATCAAGATCAAAAGCATCGATAACGCCATCACCATCCCTGTCGTTGGCATTGTTGAAAAAGGGTATTTCAAGATAAACCCCTGTTACAGTTTCTTTTTCATCTATAACAGCTGGATTATCATTGTCTCCTTCATCTTCTCTCTCCTGTGAATATAGTCCAAATAAAGGATTTGGAGAGATCGCCAACTTAGCAGTAATATTGGCATGGGTAGTCCAAATACCAGGCAAGCTGACTTTACCCAGTTGAGCCAGTGGCAAGCCGTCTGTTTGATAATAATTGACCTTATTCTGGTAAGATAAAACCGGAGCTTCTAGGCTTTTGGACTGAAGAGCTGTGGGAAGTAAAAGTTCAGAACCTGCAGCATGGTATTCTTTATCACATGAAAAAATGACCAGGGATAACCCCAAAAGAACAGTCACACGATTGATGAATATCCTCAAAAAATACATCTGTTACTTTAAAATAATATTATTGTAAAATTTAACTATAGCATCCTCATTTTGAGTTTCTTGATAATTGAGTCCCGGTATTTCATTTTCGTTTGAATACTTTTGAATGAAATCAGGGGTCTCAACATCACCCATCACATATCCATCAGAAAAGTTAAGACACAATTGTTCTAAATTTTGAAAAGTGGCATTTTTCAGAGGCTCAATCAATTCGTCCGAGATGCCGTCAAAGGAAACTTTCTTGTGAAATTGGTCAGAAAGAACCCCTTCAAAATCTTGGGCGTAAACAGAGGTCACGATTTTGCTATGAGCAAATATAGGTTCATCTTTGTAATAAGTATTGAGATAAAGTGGGAACAAACATGTAAACCAACCATGTAAGTGGATAATATCAGGGGACCAATTTAATTTTTTTACAGTTTCGATCACCCCTTTTGTGAAAAAAATCATCCTTTCGTCATTGTCCTTAAAAAGTTTTTGATTTTCATCTCTAAGGATAGCTCGCCGTTTAAAGTATTCCTCATTGTCAATAAAATAGACTTGCATTCGCTCTTTGGGGATTGATGCTACTTTGATAATCAAAGGCATGTCGACATCATTAATCACCAAATTCATTCCAGAAAGACGAATTACCTCGTGTAACTGATGTCTTCTTTCATTAATCAGACCATAACGGGGCATAAAAATTCTAGTTTGACCACCGTGATCATTAATATTTTTTGGAATTTTAAATGAACTAATTGCTTGATTGGTCTGCGGGAGGTAGGGCACCACTTCAGAAGAGATATTTAGAACTTTTTTGTCTTTCATAAAATCTCAATAATAATCAAGAATATAAAGTTTTGCGAAATTACAAAAATTAAACGGAATATGTTGAATTCTGTATATTTACGCCTGTTAATTTTTTGCTAAATGAAAGTTTTTAAAACTTCCCAATCTTTGGTTGAGTATTTATCAAATGAAACTCGACCTATAGGAATGGTTCCAACCATGGGTGCTCTTCACTCCGGGCACTTAACTTTGATTGAAAGAGCAGTGAAGGAAAATAAAAGTGTTTTGATCAGCATTTTCGTCAATCCTACGCAATTCAATGACAAAAACGATCTGGTTAACTATCCCAGTTCCGTTGTAGAGGATTTGTTACAAATAAAAAAAATCAGCAAAAAAATCTTGGTGTATATTCCCAAAGTAAATGATGTATACGGCAATATCGTGGAGTCAAAATCTTTTGACCTGGCGGGATTGGATCAAGTGATGGAAGGGGAAAAAAGATCAGGGCATTTCCAAGGGGTGGCAACAGTTGTGGCGTATTTTCTCAAAACTTTCACCCCAGACCATGCCTATTTTGGTGAAAAGGATTTTCAACAACTTTTAATCATAAATTATATTAATCGATCTCTTAATCTAAAAACAAAAATCATTGGTTGCCCCATTGTAAGAGAAAAAGATGGACTTGCTATGAGTTCTAGAAACATTTTGTTGACCGCCGATCAGCGAAAAAAGGCTTCAAAATTGTTTGAGGCATTACAAATCGCAAAATCTAACGCCAAAAGAATACCCTACCGCTCACTTAAAACCACGATCAATTCTTTTTTTGAAAGTCAGGATAAAATAACATTGGATTATTTTATGATAGTAGACCCCAACACATTAAAAGAAATACACTTAGACCAGCCAGTTGACCGGGGCAGGGGTTTTATAGCCGCCTATTTGGGAAAAATTAGGTTAATAGATAATTTGGATATGTCTTAAATCACTAAATTTGATGCGTGCTTATAGAAGTAATTAAATCAAAAATTCATAGAGTCAAAGTTACTGATGCCGATCTAAGCTATATTGGAAGTATTTCTATTGACCGTGATTTGATTGATGCTGGTAATTTTTTGGTTGGTGAGAAGGTCCAAGTAGTCAATATCAATAACGGTGAAAGATTGGAAACATACATTATTGAGGGAAAAAGAGGAACAGGAGACGTTACTCTTAACGGTCCTGCAGCCAGAAAAGTTCAAAGAGGAGACATCATCATCATTATTGGATATGCTCTGATGGATTTTGAGGAAGCTAAAGGATTTCAACCTACAATTATCTTTCCAGACGAAAGCACCAATCGTTTAACCTAGGTTTTGAAAAAAGCAGTTTCTCTCTCAAAAAAATTAATCCCTATATCCATAGGAGTGTTCTTTATATACCTAAGTTATCAAAATACAACCCCCGAAGACCGCCAAAACATTTATAAATACATTAAAAATGCGGATTATCGCTTTGTATTTTTGTCTACTTTTTTCGGGATGTTAAGTCATGTTTCTAGAGCCGTGCGCTGGCAATTATTATTGGCACCACTGGGTTTTCGTCCGAGAACCATCAATTCTGTTTTAGCTGTCCTAATAGGTTATCTTTCAAATCTAGGCATTCCCCGTTCGGGAGAATTACTTCGTGCCACAGCCATGGATCGCTATGAAAATATTCCCTTTCAAAAAGGGTTTGGTACTGTCATTGCAGAAAGAGTCGTAGATCTGATTTTATTGTTTTTTTGCATCCTTTTGGCACTGGGACTGCAATATGACCTGATAACGGAATCCCTAAGTCTAAATGATTTGAACTTCTTTCAAACGTTAATTAGCCTGATCATTTTAGCAATAGCACTTTTTTTTTGTAGAAAATTTTTTCTTCAATCTACACACCCAATCAATGAAATAATAAAAAAGTTTTTCCAAGGTATATGGGAGGGAATGATTACCATTAAGTATATGAAAAACAAAGGACTTTTTATAGCTCATACCATTTTTATTTGGACAATGTATGTGCTGATGTTCTGGATCATTAAATTTTCCATTCCTGAAACTGTACGCTTAGGGATAAACGCATTAATTCCTGCTTTTGCCATAGGAGGATTATCGATTTCTGCAACCAATGGAGGAATAGGTATTTACCCCTACTCCGTTTCCATAGTATTGATTGCTTTTGGTATTTCCAAAGAATCAAGCTTGGCTTTTGGATGGATCATGTGGACATGTCAAACGCTAATGATAGTGACTTTTGGTGCCATGGCATTTTTTACTTTACCTTTGGTTAATCGCCAAAAATAAGACACATTTTTTTCAATTATCGTTATGAGTAAAGTCAAAACCTCTTTCTTTTGTCAAAGTTGTGGGACACAACACTCTCAATGGCAAGGCCAATGCAACTCCTGTAAACAGTGGAATACTCTAACAGAAGAAGTAGTAGAAAAGCCAGACAAAAAAAATTGGAAAACCGAAAAAAAAGCCAGTAAAATTTCAAAGCCCCTAAAAATCAATCAGATTGAAATTTCCTCTGAATCAAGAATAGACACAGGAGATGCTGAATTGAATCGTGTTTTGGGAGGCGGAATCATTCCTGGAGCACTTATGCTTTTAGGAGGAGAACCCGGAATTGGTAAATCTACACTACTGTTACAAATTGCCATGACCGTAAGCTGTAAAGTACTTTATGTCTCTGGAGAAGAAAGTCAACGTCAAATCAAAATCCGATCCGACCGGATGAACACCTCCTCAGATCAGTGTTATGTGCTAAGCGAAACAAATACCCAAAATATCTTCTCACAAATTGAAACTTTAGCACCCGAATTGGTGGTTATTGATTCTGTACAAACTTTACACACGGACTATATTGATAGTAGTCCCGGGAGTGTCTCCCAAATTAAAGAATGTACCGCAGAATTCATCAAGTTTGCCAAAGAGACCCATGTGCCTGTATTTTTGGTCGGACACATCACTAAAGATGGGCAAATTGCAGGGCCGAAGATACTGGAACACATGGTGGATGTAGTATTGCATTTTGAAGGAGACCGCAATCATATCTACCGTATTCTAAGAACTCAAAAAAATCGATTTGGGGCAACCTCTGAGATTGGAATTTATGAAATGCAATCTAAAGGTTTAAGAGTCGTAAATAACCCCAGTGAACTTTTGATTTCGGAAAAAGATGAAAAATTAAGTGGGCATGCAATTGCGGCAACCATTGAGGGGATTCGCCCTTTAATGATTGAAATTCAAGCGTTAGTTAGCACTGCAGTTTATGGCACTCCACAAAGAACCACTTCGGGTTACAACACCAAAAGACTCAATGTACTTTTGGCTGTTTTGGAAAAAAGGGCAGGTTTTGCATTGGGTGCAAAAGATGTTTTTATCAATATTACAGGTGGCATTTATATTGCTGATCCCGCCATTGATTTGGCGGTAATCGTTGCCATATTGTCCAGTTATCACGACATAGATATTTCTGAAAACTTTTGCTTTGCGGCAGAGGTGGGTCTATCGGGTGAAATAAGACCTGTACCTAAAATAGAACAGCGCATACAAGAAGCATCAAAACTTGGGTTTGAAACTGTAGTAATCTCAAAATTTGCTAACATTAGCAAAGAAAACAAATCCATCAAAATATTAGCTGTTTCTAAAATTGAAGTCTTGATCTCAGCACTTTTTGGTTAAAATTTAAATTCATTTCCGCTATATAATGTAAATTTAGTTTATCAATAGTCAATTACATGGATAAAGTAATCAAAGATTTCTTGGCTGATGTCAGCAAAAGAAATCAAAATGAGCCTGAATTTATGCAGGCAGTCATAGAAGTAGCAGAAACGGTTATTCCCTATATTGTTGAAAATGATGTATACTATGGTCAAAATATTTTGAAGCGCATGGTAGAGCCCGAGCGCGTGATTTCCTTTAGAGTTGCCTGGATCGATGATCAAGAGGAAATTCAAGTAAACCGCGGCTACAGAATAGAAATGAATTCTGCAATTGGCCCATACAAGGGAGGTCTGCGTTTTCACCCCAGTGTAAACCTCAGCGTTTTAAAGTTTTTGGCTTTTGAGCAAATCTTCAAAAACAGCTTGACTACCCTTCCAATGGGAGGTGGAAAAGGTGGTTCAGATTTCAATCCCAAAGGAAGGACGGATACGGAGGTCATGCGTTTTTGCCAAAGCTTTATGACAGAACTATTCCGTCATATCGGCCCAAATCGTGACATTCCTGCGGGTGACATAGGAGTAGGAAGCAGAGAAATTGGCTATATGTTTGGACAATATAAAAGGTTGAAAAATGAATTTACAGGGGTTTTAACCGGGAAAGGCATTAGTTGGGGAGGCTCTCTGATTCGGCCAGAAGCCACTGGCTATGGAGTGGTTTATTTTGTCAAAAAAATGATGGAGCACAACGGAGCTGATCTAAAAGGCAAAAAGGTAGTGATTTCGGGAAGTGGAAATGTTGCTCAATACGCTGCAGAAAAAACCATTCATTTAGGAGCTAAAGTTTTGACTATGTCTGACTCCTCCGGATACATTCATGATCCAGAGGGCATAGACGACGAAAAATTGGCTCACGTGATGGAACTTAAAAATATAAAAAGAGCCAGAATCAGTGCCTATATTGAAAAATACCCCAAAGCAAGTTTTATTTCAGGCAAAACTCCTTGGGAGGTTGCCTGTGAGGTGGCCCTGCCTTGTGCTACTCAAAATGAATTGAATGAAAAAGACGCTGCTTTATTGATTCGTAACGGCTGTATGTGTGTTGGTGAGGGAGCCAATATGCCATCCACTCCGGAAGCCATCCACCAATTCACCAATCATAAAATCCTTTATGCTCCTGGTAAAGCCTCTAATGCAGGAGGAGTTGCTGTTTCCGGATTAGAAATGGCACAAAACTCGCTCAGGTACAATTGGTCTAGGGAAGAAGTCGATGCAAAATTACAATCTATCATGGCCGATATTCACCAATCTTGCTTGGATTTTGGCAAAGAAGAAGGTTATGTCAACTATGTGAAGGGAGCCAACATTGCTGGTTTTGTTAAAGTAGCTGACGCCATGCTTGCTCAGGGAGTAGTTTAAAGCTGTTTTCGGACATGTTGATTCAAACCGATGCCATTATTATCAGCACATTTAAATACGGTGATTCCAGTCTAATAGCCCGATGCTATTGCAAAGAGCTGGGGTTAAAGTCTTTTATACTTAAAGGCATATTGTCCTCCAAAAAGGGTGCTCTGAAAAAATCCCTATTCCAACCCCTCAGTATCATCAATCTAATTACTCAGGTGAAAAATGAAAACAGAGAGGGACTCCATTTTATTAAGGAAGCCAGAGTGGGTTTTCCTTTGACCGAAATTCCTTTTGACATAAAAAAAAATGCGGTAGCCCTGTTTTTGTCCGAAGTGATGACACGAGTTATTAGTGAAGAGGGGTCTCCCAATAATAGGCTATATGATTTTATTCAAAAAAGCGTTATTCATTTAGAACAAAGAGAGTTTTCGCCTCTTTTTCATTTAAAGTTTATGTTAGATCTTAGTCAAAATCTTGGCTTCTATCCCAATCAAACAGACATTGAGAAAGACTATTTTGATTTAGAAAGTGGCTGTTTTTGCAGCTCGTCTCCCTCCAAATATGTTATCGGGGGGGAACTCGTCCTCGCGTTTAAGATATTGATTAATACAAATTTTGAAAAATTACAAGACTTTAAATTTACCAATTCACTTAGAGCAAAGTTATTAAGTATCTTGATAGAGTATTTTAATCTACATTTACAAAGTTTTGGAAAAATAAAATCAGTCGATATACTACATGAAATCTTTCGCTAAGAATTGTTTTTTCCTCCTTATTGGTACCTTTTTGGGCTCAAACAGCCTTTGGGGTCAAGATATTTGGGTGGAAGATGGTGTTACAGGCAAGCCTTTGGAGAATGTAGTTGTTTTTTCAGAAGATGGGAGTCATAACCTCCTGACCAACTTCACAGGAAAAGCAGTGCTCAACGATTTTCCTCGCGAGGGACAAATCAAATTTAGTCTGATGGGATATCAGCCCATGACCATATCAATTCTTGAAATCTTGCAAGGGAAAAAAGTCATCTCATTGATTTCAAAAGATGAAGTTTTGGAAGAAGTGGTGCTATCTATAGCAAGATCTCAAATCACAAGAGACAAAATTGCCGAGCAAGTTGGAATTATCTCTCAAAAAGAAATTGAAATTGGTGGAATAGCTACCGGGGCAGAACTTTTGGAAATCAATCCTAGCATCAGGATTCAAAAGTCTCAAGGAGGAGGAGGAAGTCCAGTTTTGAGAGGATTTGAAGCCAATCGGGTCTTGATCGTAGTTGATGGAGTGAGAATGAACAACGCCATATACAGGTCGGGTCACCTTCAAAATGCCATTACCATTGACCCACACAATATTGAAAGAGTGGAGGTCACTTTCGGGTCATCCTCCGTCGGCTATGGTTCCGATGCATTGGGAGGAGTCATCCACTACTATACCAAATCTCCACAATTGAACAGTAAAACTAGCTTAAAATCTGAGTTTTCGTCCACTTTTAATCATGCTAACTTCTCTTTTATAAATAATGTAAATACCTCCTTGAGTTATAAAAACTGGGGCAGCATTACCAGTGTGAGTTATTCTAATTTCGGTGACATCAGGATTGGAAAGAAAAGAAATCACGGTTTTTCAAATTGGGGTTTGACACCCAATTACTCTCTCAACAGTAGAAATCGATACAGCGAAATACCCACCATCAACTCCAATCCTAAAATTCAAAAAAACACAGCCTACAACCAATTCGATATTTTTCAAAAATTCCTTGTTCGTCTCCCTAGCGACATGCTTTTAAATGTCAACCTCCAATATTCGGAATCCTCCGATATTGATCGATACGATAAGCTGGTGGAGGAACGAGATAAGAGTCTTCGTTATAGTGAATGGTACTACGGCCCCCAAAAAAGATTTTTTATCTCCCCACAACTCAAATTTTTCTTAGGTAAAAACTGGTTAAAAAAAGGAACGCTGACAGCTGCCTATCAAAATGTGGAAGAATCGAGAATCAATCGAAAGTTCGGAAGCCTAACCCGTTCCCATCAAATCGAAAAGGTGGATGTTTTTAGTATTAATACTGATTTTTATGGAAATATAACCCAAGCACATTCACTATCCTACGGTCTTGAATGGACTTATAACAAAATTCGATCCGAAGGTTATGCCCTAGACCTTGTTCTCAATTTGGAGGATATAATCGGTTATAGTGACCGAAAAACAATACCCTCAAGATACCCCAGTGATGGCAGCGGTGCCTCTAGTTTTGCCGGTTACTTGAATTGGATTTATCGGGTTAACTTTCGTTTAACCATTAATGGAGGACTTAGACTCACCAGCTCAAAAATTAATGCCCGTTGGAACGAGACTGCACTAGTTGACAAACTCTTGTCCACAGTCGATTTACAATCTGAAGCTTTGACCTATACTTTGGCCATGACCTATCGACCAAATGAAAAATGTCAAATCAACAGTTTAATTTCAAGTGGATTCAGAACCCCCAATATTGATGACATTGGAAAAATAAGAGAAAGCAACGGTATTTTATTGGTGCCCAATTCCTTTTTAAAACCGGAATACGCCTATACCTTTGAATCTGGGATCAAATTCTTTGGCCAAGACAAAATCAATTTTATTGACATAAGAGCCTTTACCACTTTGGTTTCCCGACATATAGTGAGGTCTGATTTTATTGTTTTTTCAGATACGAGTACCCCCAATGAGAACACTATTTTGTACAATGGGGAGGAGGTATTTACCCAAGCCAACAAAAATTTAGGAAACCGTTTTATCTACGGAGGTTCCCTTCAAGGAAAATGGGTACTGAGTGGTCCATTTGAAATAATTGGAGGAATTACCTACACTACCGCCGATCAAAACACCGATTATGGTCCCATGCCTTCTATCGCTCCGTTATTCGGAAATTTTACGCTGTCTCATAAAATTAAAAATTGGAGGACTTTACTGATTTGGAAGTTCAGTGAGCAAAAACATCCTCGGGATTACAGTTGGGGAGGAGAAGACGGATTGAACGAAACTCCTGTGATTAATAACAGTGCCCTAGATGATATCGATAAATATTACGGCATGCCCTCTTGGAATATTTGGTCGATTATGTCCCAATATCAACTAAGAGAAAACATTATTTTCAATGTTGGATTGAAAAATATTTTTAATCTGCATTACAGAACTTTTGCTTCAGGTATCTCTGCTGAGGGAAGGAGTTTACATTTAGGATTGAAGGTTAAAATCTAAAATCCTTTTTTTTTACCTAAAATCCTTAATTTCGCAACTTTAATAAATGATGTCTGACATGGTTTTCAAGGAGTACAATGGACTGGATTTACCCGCTATTTCTTCAGAAATACTGAACTTCTGGGAAGAAAACAAAATTTTTGAAAAAAGCATCTCCGAAAGAGCAGACTGTCCTCCATATATTTTTTATGAGGGCCCTCCGTCTGCCAATGGAATGCCTGGTATTCACCACGTGATGGCACGAACCATTAAAGATATTTTTTGCCGATACAAAACCCAAAAAGGCTTTAAAGTAAATCGAAAAGCAGGCTGGGATACCCATGGGCTACCAGTCGAACTTGGGGTTGAAAAGGCATTGGGTATTACCAAAGATTCTATAGGAACCTCTATTTCCGTTGAGGAATACAATAACGCATGTAAGGAGGCAGTAATGAAATACACCAACGTATGGAGCCGATTAACCCAGAAAATGGGCTATTGGGTGGACATGGACGATCCTTATGTTACCTATAATTCCAAATATATGGAAACTGTCTGGTGGTTAATCAAACAGATTCACGGAAAAGGCCTTTTATACAAGGGTTATACCATTCAACCCTACTCTCCCAAGGCTGGGACAGGACTGAGTTCACACGAGTTGAACCAACCCGGAACCTATCAAGACGTTAGTGATACCACCGTAACAGCACAATTTAAGGCCAAAGAGGATTCAATCCCTGATTTTCTAAAAGGCGATACTCCCCTCTACCTTCTGGCATGGACCACCACACCCTGGACACTCCCTTCAAATACTGCCTTGACCGTGGGACCAAAAATTGACTATGTACTTCTACATACTTTCAACCAATATACTTTTCAACCGATCCGTGTAATATTGGCCAAAGCTTTGGTCAATAAACAGTTCAATGGAAAATATGAGGCTGAGAGTATTTTATCGGCTCTAGAAAACTACACTAAAGGGGCCAAAAAAATCCCTTTTTATATTGAAAAGGAATTTAAAGGAAAAGACCTCTTGAATATCAGATATGAAAAAATATGGCGGGAAGCACCGGAGCCAGTCGAAAATCCTGAAAACGCCTACAGGGTCATTTTAGGAGACTTCGTGACTACTGAAGATGGAACCGGTATTGTTCATACCGCGCCGACTTTTGGTGCCGATGATGCCAAGGTAGCTAAAGAGGCAACCCCCGAAGTCCCCCCCCTTTTGATTTTGGACGAAAACAGCAACAAAGTTCCTTTGGTGGAC
>CAJVZM010000038.1 GCA_913020475.1 uncultured Flavobacteriaceae bacterium | reverse complement strand
TGGGCCAAACTGTAAACTTCCTGCTCCAATGTATGCTATTTTTACCATAATTTTTTGTTTTTATTCTGAAAGGTGACTCTTTTAAAAGCTCCTTTGGTTTAACATTAAAGACTTAATTAATTTCAAACTTAAAATTAAGTAATCGTTTTTTTCTTGTAAATTACTGCACAAGATTTGTAAAATTTGACAATTATCAAATGATTAATGAATACGACCTTCAGCGTTTTAATTTTCGTTTAAACGAAGCTAAACCTGTACATGTGATACTTAATAGTCACAAGGATTTCAATGATCATTATTTTGATATGCACTACGAATTTGAGCTAGGCGTTGTAATCAATGGTCGTATGAAGCGCCAATATATTGATTGCCAAATGGAAATTGGACCTGGTGATGCGTGGTTCTGTGGAATGTGGGAACCTCATGGGTTTGAATTGTTGGAAACTCCTTGTGAAGCCGTTGTATTTGTTACAGACCCTGAATACATCGCTAGGAACAAATTATTGAACCACAATATTCTTTTACCCTTCCAGGCACCTCCAAAGCTAAGGCCAAAAGTTATAGCCAAGAATAGAGCCCAGTTGATCGATTCGGCTCGTAAAACCAAAATGATTTTTCAAAAATCCAATAATCCAGATTGGGCCAAATTGCAGTTTTTTCAGATACTTTTGGTGCTGATGGAATCATGGAAAGTCCCAAAGTTAAAGAACGACTTTCGGGTAAGGAAAAATATTAGAAATGCATTAAAACTTGTCTTCAATGAAAAAAGATTGGTATCAACTCAAGAGGCGGCTTCTGCCTGTAGGATGTCCGTCTCTAAATTCAGGTACATCTTTAAAATATTAATGCATAGTTCCTTTTCAGAATTCGCACTTAAATATCGTGTACGCGGTGCAATTGATCAATTAAAAAACTCAAATGAGACCCAAGAAGCTGTTGCACTTCATTGGGGATTTACAGATGCAAGCCATTTACACAAGTACATTAAAAAATTTGATTGAAGCTATTCTATTCCCTGAAACCTATACTTACTTCCCAATACAGAATTTTGAAAAGATATTTCCTAAAATTTCGTCATTTGTAATTTCCCCTGAGATTTCTCCCAAATAGTTTAGGGCTTCATTAATATCGACACTAAGTAAATCACCACTTAATTTGTCTTCCAATCCTTTTTTTATGTTACATAAGGCTTGGAGTGAATTTTGTAGGGCTTTATAATGTCTGGAATTGGAGACGATCACATCTCCTTGAACGCTAATCTTCTCGATCTGATTGTAAAGTGTTTTTTTGAGTTTTTCAATGGTATTGGGATCAAAAGTAGATATACTAGAAAGTGCAAGCTCTGGAAAATCAAAAAATTCTTTTTTTAGTCGATTCATTAGAGGTGATTCCCCTCGTTCTTTCATCAAGTCGATTTTATTTTCAACCAACAAAATTAAAAGCCCTTCTCTTTTAAATTCATCAAACGCCATTTTGATTTCCTCAAGAGAAGTATCGTTGGCATCAAATAGATAGATCACGACTTTTGCCAAATCTACTTTTTCTTTGGCTTTAGCTACTCCAAAGGCTTCAATTTGGTCATCTGTTTCTCGCAAACCAGCTGTATCGATAAATCTAAACTCAACACCAGAGAGTGTCAGGATGTCTTCTATAGTGTCTCTTGTTGTCCCTGGAATCGAAGAGACAATGGCGCGGTCCTCGTTCAACAGTGCATTCAGAAGAGAGGACTTACCTGCATTGGGTTTACCCACTATGGCTACAGGCACACCTTTTTTGATCACACTACCATATTGGAAAGAATCTAACAATGACTTAACCTTTGATTGTAGTGCTAAGAGTAGTTCAGTTAATGCAGATCGATCGGCAAAAGCTACATCCTCTTCTGCAAAATCCAATTCTAGTGTAATCAAGGAAGCAAAATCTAATAGTTTTTGGCGCAACTGAGCGATCTCTGCTGTGTATCCACCTCTCATTTGATTCATGGCCACCTCATGGGCTGCCTTAGATTCCGATACTATCAAATCAGAGACTGCTTCGGCCTGGCTCAAATCCATTTTTTTATTCAAAAAAGCTCTTAAGGTAAACTCTCCTGGTTTTGCATGTTGTGCTCCTTTCGAAACAAAAAGACGTAAAATCTCTTCTTGAATATAATTAGATCCATGGCAAGAGATTTCAACGACATTTTCTCCAGTATAGGAGTGCGGGGCTCTAAAAATACTTATCAATACTTCGTCCAAAGCTAATCCATTGTATTTTAATGTACCTAAATGAATAGTGTGGCTTTTTTGATTTAGAAGTTTTTTTTTAGATTTTGACTGAAAACATTCGGATACCATTTCGATAGAGTTACTGCCAGATAGCCTGAACAAACTGATGGCGGAGCTACCTGCAGCTGTGGCTTTAGCAATAATGGTTCCTTGGTTGAGCATTTTTTAAAAAATTATGTAAGTTGTCTTTTTAAATAATAATTGAATTAAACTAACATGGGATTTAATTACGTTATGTCTGAGCCCCTTTTTTTACTTTTTGAGTTACGGTCAGCCTCTTTTTGTGCTGACGATGCTCGTAATTTTTCCACAAATTCTGAATTGAACTATTTTCCTCTAATTCAGGATTGGTTTCCACTATATGATACCCACGCTTGTTAAAGGTTTTTTGCATTTCATTAAAAATAATGGCCGTTACTCCTTTGTTTTGATATTTTGGATGAACACCAATAAGATAAAAAGAAGCTCTGGAATTAAAATATAAGGCTTTTAATAGGTGAATATACCCAAAAGGAAACATTTTGCCATTGGCTTTTTTCAAAGCCTTGGTAAAAGAAGGCATTGTGATACAAAAAGCAATTAACTCATCGTCCTTGTTTGCAATACATTTGATAAATTCGGGATGTATATAACGAAAGTATTTTTCTTTGTATTGCTGAATTTGTTCCTTCTGGATGGGTACAAAAGTTTGGAGTTTTCCATAGGTTTCCTCCAATAAAACAAACATTTTATCAACGTAAGGAATGATCTGCTTTTTGGACTTAAAATCTAAAATTTTCAATTGATAGCGTTGAAGCATCAAATCCGAAAACTTTTTAATTTTTTCGGGAGATTCTTCAAAAGAGGTTAAAGTAATTTCATATTCAACCCAAACGGCAAGATCTTCATAACCCAATTTTTTAAAATGTTCATGATAATAAGGAGCATTATACCAAGTAATCATGGTATTTCTTTCCTCAAAACCTTTGACCAGCATACCTGCTTTGTCCATATTGGAAAAACCTACTGGACCTTCGATGAATTCCATCTCATTTTCAATACCGATGGTGTGTACTTTTTCCATTAAGGCTTTGGTCACATTGAGATCATCTATAACATCAAACCACCCAAAACGAACTTTTTTCTTTTTCAGTTTTTTGACTTCAACCCAGTTGATCATCACTGCAACTCTACCTACGATCTCTTCATCTATAAAAGCCAAAAAATAATGGGCTTTGGCATTTTTAAAAACAGGATTCTTCGTTTGATCCAAAGTATCAATTTCCTCTTTGATAATGGGGGGTGTCCAATTGGGATTTTGGCCATATAGCGTAAAGGAGAAATTCACAAACCTTCTGAGGTCTTCTCTGGTACTTATTTCAAGAACATCAATCATTTTTTTATTCATGAGTCAATTTCTTTTGGCCTTACGAGCTCTTTTCTTCTCAGCTTTATTATTTTTCTTCATCGTTTTTTTCAATTGTTTTTCCTCCTTTTTAGATTCTTCATATTCAATTTCAGCTGCACTTACAAAATCTTTATGGAAGTTTAAACGATAAGAGACCCCTAAATTAATGAACAATGAACTGGGTTGGGTGTTTGTATTTACTCCGATTGAACTCTCTATCTGTATATTGTTTGAAAAGAGAAAAGCAGCCCCCGTTCTAAAAATGATATCTTTAAGTCGCTCGCTAATAATTCCCTCGTTTTCTAAATATACCGACCACAAGGGGTGAAATGTATGGGTAAGGGTAAGGATATAGCTTTTGGCGGTTTGTTCCGTCAAATAACGGTCGAAAATAAAGTTGGTTACAAAAACCCAACGGTCTAAAAAATGAGATTGGGTGGCCAAAACCCCTCTAAGAGATAGGAAGGGTTCTTTATCGGGACGTGCTCCCAAATTTTGAAAGAAAATAGACCGATAGAACAAGTCGAAAACATCACCGAAAGGGTAGGGATGATTCTTGTCAAAAATAAAATTTGCCCCAGCCGTAAGTGATACTGCAGGGATCAAGTGTTTTATTTTAAATCCATTGTTGGCTTTCCAACTGTACACATTTATTTTCTCTTCCTTTTTAAAAGGATCGTAAATCAAATATTTGATTCCTAAAAAATTCTGAATGAAACCTTTTCTTTTATAAACAAATTCTTGACTTGATATTTTATTGGTCAATTTATCAAACATAAAAGCCCCTTGATAAGTCAATTCTAATCGTTCTGACAAAAATCCCCATCGGACTGAGAGGAAGGCGATAGATCCGTCAAGAGTAGAGTTATTGTAATCTTTATGTTTGTATTTTCTGTATTCATAACCACCCTCGAACTGAACGATTCCTTTTCCAACAGCGAAAGCACCAATGGAGGCACCCGGTCGGTTGGAATTGATCTGGTCAGTATATTGAGCATGAATCATACCCGTGGAAAAAAGAAAAAATAGTCTGAATCGGCTCAGCATTTATTATTTTTTTGCAAGATAAATCTAATTTTATTTTTAATAATTACCCCCCCTCCAAAAACCTCAAATTACTCACAAGTTTTATTTACTTTTGAATTGTACTTAATCTAACTATTGTGGTCGGACTGCTTAAGTTTTTTTTAATTTTGACGGTAATCGTCTATATCTTCAGATTTATCTCTCCATATATTGTAAAATATTTAATCCATAGACTCTCCAAGAGAATGCGGTATTTTGATGCTGATTTATCCTCTGCGCCCCCCAAAAAAGATACCAAAAAATCCAAGGAGGAAATGGGAGAATACATTGATTATGAAGAAATTGATTGAGCAGGTTTTTAACACACAAACCCTGAAGCACCTTCTCTTTATAGGTGGATTTGGTCTGTTTTCTGTTTTATTTTTTCACCCGGTTTTGTCGGGTAAAAAATTAATTCAATCCGATATCAGACAATACACTGGGATGTCGAGGCAGATTCAGGAGTACAGACAAAATAATGGTGAAGAAATTTATTGGATTGACAATGCTTTTGGTGGGATGCCCACTTATCAATTGGGGGCAAGATACCCCTATGATTTTTTGACCCCTATCCACAAGCTTTTTCAATTGATTCCACACCCCGCTGAGATTTTGTTTCTCTATCTGCTTAGCGCCTACCTTTTTTTATTGATTATTAAAATGCCCATTCCCATAGCGGTTTTTGGTGCTTTTGCTTACGGTCTTTCCACTTATCTATTGATCATCTTACAGGTTGGCCACAATACCAAAGCACAGGCACTGGCCTATATGCCATTGGTTCTCGGAGGAATGTATATGATTTTCCATGAAAAGCGTGCTAGGGGCTTTATTCTTTCAGTTTTCGCCTTATCCATGCAAATAAGGGCCAATCATTACCAAATGACCTATTATATGCTTCTGTTGATGCTGGTCATTGGAATTGTATATGGAATCCATGCGCTGAAAACCAAAACCTATCCCAATTTTATACGTCAGTCGCTACTACTTTTATTGGCCGGGGTTTTGGCCTTGGGTCTCAACGCTCCACCACTAATGGCGACTGCAGAGTACGCTCAATTCAGTACACGTGGAAAAACGGAGTTAACCCTAAATCCAGATGGTAGTTTCAAAGAAAAAACAGGAGGACTCAGCACAGACTACATAACTCAATTCAGTTATGGTATTTTTGAAAGCTTTAACCTTTTGGCACCCAGAATTCAGGGGGGGGGGTCCTCTGAAAATTTGGGAGAAAATTCCGAACTCTTTGATTTTTTGATCCAAAATGGATTGTCCCGAACTCATGCTAAAAATTTTGTTTCTAATGTCCCCACTTACTGGGGAAGTCAGCCCATACTAGAAGCTCCAGCTTATGTGGGAGTCACCGTAATATTTGTGGCCTTTTTGGCTCTGTTCGTCGTTAAAAGCCGATTGAGAAATGGCTTGCTGGCTGGAATCATTCTTTCACTATTGCTGTCTTGGGGAAAAAACCTACCTCTAATGACGGAATTTTTTATCGATTATTTCCCTTTTTATAATAAATTCAGAGCGGTGAGTTCCATTCAGGTGATATTAGAGTTTTGCTTCCCTGTTTTAGCTTGTTTGGGCTTGTATAGTTTATTTCAAAAACCTCAAGAAACAGATTTTAATAAAATATTAAAACCTGCCATTGGTTTTGTACTAATCCTTTTAACGCTCCTGCTCTCGAAAGGTTTTTTTGATTTCTCTGGTTCAATGGATGCCTACCTCAGAGAGTCCTATGGCTCGAGTATAATGGATCAAATCATTACTGCCCGAAAATCAATTTTCGATTACGATTTGATCAGGGCTGTTATTTATTGTTTGCTAATATTTGTGGTCATTTATTATTTCAGAAAGGGAAAGTTTTCCAAAAACCTATCTCTTATAATTTTGATTGGACTGATGCTCACTGATTTGATAGGGGTATCTCAAAGTTATATCGATAGAGAAATGTTTGTACGTCCCAGGCAAATGAAAAATCTGTTTGCTGCCCAAAAAGGAGACCAAGAAATTAAAGCTGATACCAGCCGATTTAGGGTTTATGAACCAGGATTGAAACTTTCCGGAGCGAGAACCTCTTTTTTTCACAATGCTATTGGGGGATACCACGGTGCCAAACCAAGACGCTTTGAAGAGTTATACGATTTTTTCAACACCCATCAAATTTCTGGAGTGATGGATATGCTCAACGTAAAATACCTTTTGGTTCAGCAGAATAACGAACAAAATCTGATCAAGAACTCCAATGTTTTGGGAGTCGCTTGGGCAGTCGATTCAATTTTGATTTCAGATACTGCCGATGGAGTACTTGAGTCCATGAAGAGGATTGACTATTCCAAACAGGTGGTTGTGTTGAAATCGGAGTTTCCTGCTAATACTCCCATCAAATATGACGCCCAACAGTTGGATAAAATTGAACTGATTAACAATCATCCTACCAAGCTCAAATATGAATTTGAAGCCAGAAAGGAACAACTGTTGGTTTTTTCAGAGATGTACTATCCCAAAGGATGGAAGGTTAGTATTGATAATCAAAAGGCAGTTATTTTTCCTGTCAACTATGTGTTGAGAGGCTTGAGGGTTCCCTCTGGAAAACACTCCATTGAATTTATTTTTGATCCCCCAGTGGTTCGTTTGGGTGGAACGATCAGGCTCATTACCTTATTTGTGTTAATTTCCATAGTGTTCTTTTTTGGATACAAGAGATTTAAAGAAAAATCTAACTAACTTCAACAACAATGGGAATTATAGCCAAGCAATCGTTCTATAATAGCGTCAGTATTGCACTGGCCTTTCTTATTGGTGCGTTCAATACCGTCTATCTATATCCCACCTACATGGGAAGTGCACTTCAGGGATTGGTAGTGGCATTGTTGGCTTTGTCGAATTTGGTTCAGCCGTTTATTTCTTTTGGTGTTCAACATGCTGTTATCAAATTCTACAGTAGTTGCGAGACCAAGGAGGAAAAAGATAAGCTGTTGAGTTTCTCCCTCTTTCTTCCACTTTTGGTTTTCACCATCCTCCTAATCATTACCTTTTTTTTCCATCATCAAATCACTGATTTCATCGCCGTCGAAAATGAAGAGATGGGTAAGTATGCTTATTTGATTTTGGCTGTTGCTTTTTCTACGTCACTATTTGAAGTGTTTTACAACTGGCTCAGGATTCAACTATATTCTGTTTTTGGGAACTTTCTAAAAGAGTTCTTTCCAAGGGCTTTGATTTTCACTTTACTGCTAATCTATGCTTTTGGTGGATTGGACCTTGATGGATTTATAATGGCTTTGATCTTGGGTTATTATCTCAGATTGTTGTTGGTAGTGGTTTACAGTTTGATCAAATACACGCCTAAATTTTCTTTTGCTCTTCCGCATCAGTTTAAATCGATCTTACGTTATAGCCTCTTGATTTTTATGTCAGGCACTGCTGCAAGTTTGATTTTGGATATTGATAAATCAATGATTTCCAACATATTAACTGTTGAAAATGTGGCTTACTACAGTGTTGCTATATTTATTGCTGCTGTCATTGAGTTCCCCGGGAGAGCCATGTTTCAAATCATTAGCCCGCTGGTGGCCAAAGCCTTGAATGATGGTGATGCTCCAACACTGCTCAAGCTGTTGAAAAAAAGCGCAAACAATCTATTGTTGATTTCAGGATTACTTTTTTTGCTGATCAATCTGAATTTAAATGACTTTTACGCTTGGGTCAATTTGGGAGATTATAGCGTGGCACTGGAAGTTGTCCTCATCGTATCATTGGGCAAGTTGTTTACCATGTCCTTGGGTTGCTTGAACAACATCATTACCAATTCAAAATACTATGCTTATGTGTTTTGGTTTTCAACTACCTCTGCTGTTTTGGCAGTAGTACTCAACCTTTATCTTATCCAGTGGTATGGTATCATTGGAGCAGCTTATGCGACACTAATGGTCATTGTACTAATTAATTTTTTGAAAATTTTATTGGTACAGCTTAGATTTAAAATCAATCCCTACAGTAAAAAAACATATCTCACTTTGGGAATCGTTCTTATACTTTACTTTACCATTTCCGAAGTCTCATTCGAATTTGATCCTTTTGTGTCTTTGGTGTTAAGGTCAATTCTCATTATAGCAGCATTTTCCTCATTGGCATATATACTAAAACTAACGTTTGATCTGCAACAGTTTCTCGGTAAATTTTTTCCATTTCTTAAAAAAGATTAATTACAGAGCTTTTCCTTTAAATATTGACCTGTAAATGAATCTTTGACCTTGAACACTTCCTCTGGGGTTCCCATTGCTACAACTGAACCCCCATTTTTACCACCTTCAGGGCCGAGATCAATCAGATGGTCGGCACATTTGATCAAATCCAAATTGTGTTCTACTACAATAACCGTGTGTCCCTGATCGATAAGGGCATTGAAGGAACGCAATAGTTTGTTAATATCGTGAAAATGAAGACCAGTGGTGGGTTCGTCAAAAATAAAAACAACCTTGTCATGTGATTTACCTCTGCCGATAAAAGAAGCTAGCTTTATTCTTTGAGCTTCTCCGCCGGAGAGGGTTGTGGAAGGTTGTCCCAGTGCTACATATCCCAAACCTACCTCTTTTAGGGGTTTGAGTTTTTGAACCATTTTGGTCTGATTTTCTTTTTCAAAAAAGTCTATGGCGTTGTCTACACTCATCTCAAGCAATTGATCCAGAGATAAACCTCCAAACTCAACTTCCAAAACCTCTTTTTTAAATCGTTTTCCCTTACAGTGCTCGCATTGTAAAACGACATCAGCCATGAATTGCATTTCGATGGTTGTATTGCCATCGCCTTTACAATGGTCACAGCGACCACCATCTACATTAAAGGAAAAATGTTTGGCTTGATATCCACGGTTTTTGGCTAAAGTTTGTTTTGCAAATAAACTTCTGATTTCGTCATAGGCTTTGATGTAGGTTACGGGATTGGATCGTGAGGATCTCCCAATGGGGTTTTGATCTACAAATTCTATACTGCTTATTTTTTCAAAAGGAGCTTTGATAGAGTCAAATTGTCCGGGTTTGTCTTTGAAAACACCTTTTTCTCGCTGTAATGCAGGATAGAGTATTTTCTTTACTAAAGTTGACTTGCCACTACCGGATACCCCAGTTACTAATGTCATACAGCCCAAAGGAAAGTTAACATCAATGTTTTTTAAGTTGTTTTCTCTACTGCCGATCAATGAGATCTTTTGACTACTTTTTCTGCGTCTAGCAGGTATCGGGATGGACATTTCGTTGCGCAAGTATTTTGCGGTTAGACTTTCGGAATGACTGATGTCCTCCAGATTTCCTTCAGCGACTATTTCTCCTCCATAACTGCCAGCCTCGGGCCCCATATCAATAATTTTATCGGCCGAATTCATGATTTCCTCATCGTGTTCTACAACTATGACCGTATTGCCAATATCTCTGAGTTTTTTTAAAACCATGATCAAACGTTCATTGTCGCGAGAATGGAGCCCAATGGAGGGTTCATCCAGTATATACATGGATCCTACCAAGGCACTGCCTAAGGAGGTGGCCAAATTGATGCGTTGGGATTCGCCCCCAGATAGCGTATTGGCTTTTCTGTTCAGATTGAGGTATCCCAAGCCAACATCTTTCATGAATTGGATTCTTGATTTGATCTCTTTTACTATCCGTTCCGATACGCTTTGGTCATAACCCTCCAACTGGAGATGGTCAAAAAACACCCCCAATTCCTCTATGGGCAGGTGAAGGAGTTTGGCCAAGGTTTCACCTCCTACTTTTACATTTTCGGTGTCTTTTCTTAGTCGCGAACCATTGCACCCATTACATGAAGTTTTTCCTCTATAACGTGATAGTAGTACACGGTTTTGTATTTTGTAGTTTTTGGCTTCTATTTTCTTAAAAAACTTCTGAATACCCGTAAAGTAGGAATTCCCTTCCCAAAGGGTAGTGACATCACTCTCACTTAGCTGATAGTAGGGTTTATGAATTGGGAAATCGAATTTATAGGCATTTTCAATGAGTTTTTTGTGAAACTTCCGCATACCAGCACCTCGCCAAGGGGCAATAGCATCATCGAAAACTGAACGACTGGTATCGGGAATCACCAACTCTTTGTCGATCCCAATGATATCTCCGAACCCCTCACATTTCTTGCAAGCCCCAAAAGGGTTGTTAAAACTAAAAAAGTGAATATTTGGAGTAATAAAAGATATCCCGTCCAATTCAAATCGATTGGAAAAAGCAATCCTTTTATTCTGATCTAATGACCAAAGGGAACAACCACCTTTACCTTCATAAAATGCGATTTCAATGGCGTCAGCAACTCGTTGATAGAAATCTTCCTCATGGCGAACGATGATTCGATCTACAACAAGTTCATATTTTTCTTTTGGAGCCTGAGTGAGTTCTTCAATGCGTCGAACTTCTCCATTGATGAATATTCTTGCAAACCCTTGTTGTTTTAAAATTCCAAGGCGATCGTCTTTGTTATCGGGACTGTGATCAATAGGAGCGAGAAGGAGTAGCTTGTCTCCATCAGAATACTTTTTTTTAAGGCATTCTAATACGTCTTTTACACTATCGCTTTTGACTTGTTTTCCAGAAATAGGGGAGAAGGTTCTTCCAATTCTTGCATAGAGCAACCTCAAATAATCATAGATCTCCGTCTTGGTTCCAACCGTTGATCGAGGATTGGAGGAAGAAACTTTTTGTTCAACAGCAATGGCAGGAGCAATTCCTTTGATTTCATCCACCTTTGGCTTGTTAAGTTTCCCCATAAACTGTCTAGCATAGGAGGAAAGGCTTTCTACATAGCGACGTTGCCCCTCGGCATAAAGAGTATCAAAGACCAAAGAAGACTTACCAGAGCCCGACAAACCGGTAACCACTGTCATCTGGTTTCTTGGAAATAAAGCATCAACATTTTTAAGATTGTGTAGTTGAGCTCCTCTGATGATTATGTATTTTTTGGTGTCTAAATTAAGAATATGCCCCATTGAAAAAATCAAACGACAAAATTACAACTAATCTTGGCAAACCATCATAACAGTGCATTAAAAATAGACGAAAGAGTCAATCATTTGATTTTCTTTAAAAATATGACTATATTTGTTTAAAATTTTTTTCGCCTATAGCACAAAACTACTTCTAAATCGTACTGTTTCGTTTAAACCAGCCTTGCTGGTAAAAAAGTAGTTTATGCAAACCACCCAACTTTCACAACACACTGATGCTCACTTAGTAAGTGAATACATTTCTGGAGATGAAAAGTCTTTAGAAATTTTAATTTACAATCACAAGTCAAGGATTTATAACTTTATTTTTTCCAAAGTTCTCAATCGTGATATCGCAGAAGACATCTTCCAAGAAACTTTCATTAAAGTCATTAAAACTCTCAAGAACGGAGTATATAAAGAAGAAGGGAAATTTCTTTCATGGGTAATGCGGATTTCCCATAATTTGATCATCGATTATTTCAGAAAATCTAATCGTATGCCCAAATTTGAGGCCAGTGATGATTACGATGTTTTTCAGTTCATCACGGACAATTCTCCAAATGCAGAAAATAATTTGATAAAAGATCAGGTTGTAAATGACCTGCAAAACCTTATTTCGGAGCTTCCAGATGATCAAAAGGAGGTTTTAAATATGAGACTCTATAGAGATATGAGTTTTAAAGAAATTGCTGAAATTACAGACGTAAGTATCAATACTGCTTTGGGCAGGATGAGATATGCTATCATTAACCTCAGAAAGATGATTGAGGAGAATCAAATTATCTTGACCCACTAGACAATTTTTAGTTTATTTTTTCGTTTTTAGAGTAAATACCTGTATATGGAGCAAAAATACTCTAAGAAAAAAAATCTTGTAAACGGACCTAGACCTATCGTCATTAGACGTATTATAGCTTTTTCCAAATATTACAAGCTTAATAAAAAGTTAGTCGAAGATTCAGCGAGAAACAATTGATTCTAACTTTTTATCTGTTTTTTAATAACAGATTTACGTCCAATAGTGCTTGTGATAATGTCTTTTTGGACATTCCAACCTCTTGCAGGACAGTATTCTCTTCCATACCAGATGATTTGAAGGTGTAATTCGTTCCATTTATTTTTTGGAAAGAGGCGTTTGGCATCACGTTCAGTCTGAATGACGCTTTTGCCATTGGATAAGCCCCATCGATACATTAACCGATGTATATGTGTGTCAACGGGAAATGCAGGTACACCAAAGGCCTGTGACATTACCACACTGGCCGTTTTGTGCCCTACTGCTGGCAGAGCTTCTAAAGCTTCAAAACTATTGGGAACTTTGCCTTCGTGTTCGTTGATCAGTATGTGAGACAATCCATGAATACCATTAGATTTCATAGGAGAAAGTCCCACGGGTTTGATAATCTCTCTGATTTGTTCAACACTCATTTTGATCATTTGTTGAGGAGTGTCAGCTTTTTTAAATAATAATGGGGTGATTTGGTTGACCCTAACGTCTGTACTCTGAGCAGACAGCAATACCGCAATCAACAGGGTGTAGGGGTCTTTGTGGTCAAGTGGGATGGGGATTTCTGGATATAATCTGTCCAACTCCTCCATCACAAACAAAACCTTTTCCTTTTTAGTCATTGATTTTTTTCGTTATTTCGATTCAAAATAAAAAATTAATATGAATACATTACAACCCGG
>CAJVZM010000037.1 GCA_913020475.1 uncultured Flavobacteriaceae bacterium | reverse complement strand
AAAAATTCTTTGAACTTCTCTACCCAGCGATCCAAAATCGTTTTTCTATTATAGGTCAGTGGGTTGGGTTCCATAGTTTGGGAATTAGTTCCATCATTTTGGTCTTCAACAGCCTCACTTTCTTGGAGTTCAGAACTTTCAAGTTGATTTTTTCCTACCTCCTCCAAAGCGTTCATCAAAAGACCCACTGCAGTGGCTAGTATAGGACTGGTATCCGATTTTTGAGTATCTCCGGCCAGGTGCTCATTGGGGTAACCAATTCGAGTGTCCATACCGGTGATATACTCCACCAACTGTTTTAAATGCTTTAATTGGCTCCCTCCGCCAGTTAATACGACTCCTCCGATCAACTTTTTCTTTTGGTCGTCGTGGCCGTAGTTTTTAATTTCCAAGTACACTTGCTCCATGATTTCTACCACACGTGCATTGATGATTTTAGAAAGGGTTTTCAGGGATATTTCTTTGGGTTCCCTACCTCGAAGTCCAGGAATAGAAACAATTTCAGAGTCTCTATTTTCTCCAGGCCATGCTGAACCGAATTTGACTTTTAGGAGTTCTGCTTGTTTTTCGATAATGGAACAGCCCTCTTTGATATCTTCCGTGATTACATTGCCACCAAAAGGAATTACCGCTGTATGTCGAATAATCCCATCCTTAAAAATGGCTAGGTCAGTGGTTCCTCCACCAATATCGATCAAAGCAACACCGGCTTCTTTTTCTTCATGACTCAAAACAGCCTCCGAGGAAGCCAAGGGTTCAAGCGTAATGTTACCCATTGATAAACCAGCACTTTTGACACATCTGCCGATGTTCTTTATAGAAGTAACTTGTCCTACTACCACATGGAAATTGGCCTCTAATCGACCACCATACATTCCGATAGGCTCTTTGATTTCTGCCTGACCATCTATCTTGTAATCCTGTGGGAGTACGTGAATAATTTCCTCACCGGGGAGCATGACAAGTTTGTAAACCTGTTGAATAAGGCGCTCCACATCTTCTTGAGAAATGACCTCTTGGGCATTGGTTCGGGTGATATAATCACTGTGCTGAAGACTCCTGATGTGTTGTCCTGCAATTCCAACAACAACTTCATCGATTTCCTGTCCAGAAACCACTTTTGCCTCCTCTACAGCTTGTTGAATGGATTGAATGGTTTGGGTGATATTGTTAACCACTCCTCGATGAACGCCTAGGCTTTTGGATTTTCCAATCCCCAGAATTTCAACCTTTCCAAATTCGTTCTTATCACCAACCATAGCAACAATTTTAGTTGTTCCAATGTCTAATCCTACTGAAATTTTTGAATGCTCCATATTTTTAATTTAAGACCCGACTACTTGATTTTTGAATTTAAGGTTGATCAGGGTATAATTTTTTTTCAACTTGTGATTATCTTGGTAAGCACAAAAAACTTTAAGTTTGGAAAGTTTTTGATTTATGTGACGAATTTGCCCAATTTCTACCTCAAAACCATATGATATCAATCCTATGAAAAAGGAATTTGAACGGTAATATATAGAAGCCAACTCGCCTCGTAAAAATGAATCTTTATTAATTTGATCGATCAATGATAAAAGATCATCCTTTTGTTCTTGTTCAAGTACTCCCAAGAATACTGGAACTTTTGGGGTATGATTATTTGAGACAGGAAATTGATTTCCCTTGTCGTCCAAATAATATTGCTCAGTGCCTTGCACCCTGACCACGGCATTTTTTTCTTCAATGTTTACACTCAAAACACCCTGTTGAAAATGAAAAACCTCAGCATTTAGCACATAAGGATTTTCTTCAATTAAGGTTTCAAGCATATTCAAAACTAAACTATCTTTGGCCTTCCAAGGAAGCGCTCCTTTGTTTTGTATTAACAATTTATTAACTAGAGTAGCACTTAAAAATCGGGGATCTTGTGGTTCAAAATTTATAACTATTTTTTCCACCAAACGCTTACTATTCTTAAAATGCGCAAAAGTAGAGATCAATATCATTGAGATTAAAGTCGTTGTAAAAAAGAGGTATTTATTTAGTTGCATTTAGGCTATTTTTTTAAGTTTTTGAATCTGATTTCCTATATCTCCTGCCCCCAAAACCAAGACCAAATCTGCTTCAGAATTGACGATTGTAGCCCTAAAATCTTCGTCTAAAATTTTTCTTTTGTTCTTGTGCTGAATCATCTCCAATAAAATATCTGAACTAATTCCGGCTATAGGCTCCTCTCTGGCAGGATAAATATCCATCAAAACAATTTCATCAAATTGACTAAGTACCTTCACAAATCCGTCCATTAAATCTCGAGTACGTGAAAAAAGATGCGGTTGAAACACCACCATATTTCGCCTATTAGGATAAAATTCCGAAATGGTTTTCAAAACAGCATTGATCTCCTCAGGATGATGGGCATAATCATCAACCACCATTTTATTTTGCAATGAAAATACCTCCATTCTGCGATGGATGCCTTTAAAAGTTGCCAAAGAAGCCAGAGCTTTTTCCAAAGGCAAACCCCCAAGATCCAAAATTGCCAGTGCACCAATGGCATTGGACAAATTGTGCCGACCCATGGCTTTGAGATAAATATCTTTGTGGGTTTGAGTAGGACTCACTAAATCGAAGCGATATCCTGATCCTTCAACTCGAATGGCCTTTGCATAATAATCTGCTTTTTCCTCAACAGCATATCGATAACCCTCCATCTCAACACTTTGGGCAACCACCACTTTGTGTATAACCCTTTCCGAAAATTGTTCAAAGGCTTCCTTCATATTTTCATAATTGCCATAAATATCCAAGTGATCAGAGCCCATAGAGGTGATACAGGCATAATCGGGAAACAATTGTAAAAAAGATCGATCGTACTCGTCCGCCTCCACGATGGAGTATCTTTTGCCTTTCTGTATCAAATTACTCTGGTACTCATTCATGATTCCTCCCAAGAAAGCAGTGAACTCTAGATTAAGATGTGCGAAATAATGCGTTAAGAAAGAAGCAGTAGTAGTTTTTCCATGGGTCCCTGCTATTGCAAACAATAAGGTATGTTTGGTGATTTCTCCCAATACCATAGCTCTTTTCTTGATTTGATTTCCCTGATCAATAAAAAAAACAAGTTGAGGGTGGTCTTGAGGTACCGCCGGAGTATAAACGATTTGAGTATCTTTTAATCGATATTCCTTCGGCAAAGTAGAAACTGAATCGTCAAACAAAACATCAATACCCAAATCGATCAATTGGGATGTGATGGGACTGGGAGTTTTATCATACCCCATTACCATATTTCCTCCCTCAAAAAGGTATTTAGCCAAGGCCGACATTCCTATACCTCCGATTCCCAAAAAATAATATTTATTCACTTTTCGATTCATTTATATAAGTTCTTCAATGAGATTTACAATTTTAGAGGTGGCTTGGGGTTGGGCCAATTTTTTTAGATTTTCTGCAATTTGCTGCCGTTTGTTTGGGTCGAGCAATTGAGAAAATACCTTCTTAAAGTCCTGGTCTAAATTTTTTTCTGCAATAACCAAAGCTGCCCCCCGATCTGCCAAAGCCCTTGCATTGTGGTATTGGTGATCTTCGGTCACATTGGGCGAGGGAACCAATAGAGCTGGGCGGGCGGCACAACATAACTCGGAGAGAGTTGCCGCTCCCGATCTGGAAATAATAATGTCTGCCGCTGAATAAAGTTGATCCATCTCGGTAACAAAAGGGATGACCTTTACCGAGTTCGATTGGTGTTTTTTGAATTGCTTAAAATAAAGGGAACCGCATTGCCAAATTAGCTGAAGCCCTTGTTTTTTAAAGGTATCCAAGTTAGCAGCAATTAATTGGTTGATCCGCATTGCCCCCAAGCTTCCTCCCAGAACGACCAAAGTTGGCTTGTCTGTTGTTTGTTCAAAAAAGGCCTTGGCATCAGTAGGATTCAATTTACCATTAGCTATGGATTTTCGGATCGGGTTACCTGTAAGATTCAATTTATCTTTTGGAAAAAACCGTTCCAAACCGTGATAAGCAACCGCAATGGTCATAACCTTTTTGGACAATAGTTTATTGGTAATTCCAGGGTATGAATTTTGTTCCTGTATCAAGGTTGGGATTTTGAATAAACCGGCCATAAAGAGTATTGGGCCGCTAGCAAAACCCCCTGTCCCTACTACCACATCAGGTCTGAACTTCAATAGAACCAAAATGGATTTTAATAAACTCAAAACCAGTTTAAGGGGAAATATTAAATTTCTAAAGGAAAATGATCTTTGAATTCCATCAACCCAAAGACCGATAATTCTATATCCCGCCTTGGGAACTTTATCCATTTCAATTCTACCCAAGGCTCCAACAAATAATATCTCTGCGTTGGCATGCCTAAATTTGAATTCATCAGCAATGGCTAGTGCAGGATACAAATGCCCACCTGTTCCACCTCCTGATATGATTAGTTTATATGGTTTCACTGAGAATGGTTAATGGATTTTCGTCATAATCTTTAGGCTCATACGAGCTGTTGGATTCTATTTTTTGTGAAGCACTGACACTTAGGATCATTCCAAAGGAAATACAGGTCATCCATGCAGCTGTACCACCACTGCTTATCAAAGGTAGTGTTTGACCTGTGACAGGAAAAACTTGTAATGCTACTGCCATATTGATAAAAGCTTGTATGATTATGGGCAATCCTAATCCCAAGACTAGGAGTTTTCCAAAGACTGTATTGGAGTTATGGGCAATGACAACAATTCTGAACAATACTAATAGATACAATAAAATCAAAGCTGCACCGCCTACCAATCCAAATTCTTCAACGATAATGGCATAGATAAAATCGGAGGAACTTTGAGGCAAAAAGTTTTTCATAACACTTTTTCCAGCTCCTACTCCCAAAAGACCTCCAGTTGCGATTGCAGTTTTAGCCCTTTCGATTTGGTAATTTCCAACATTGTCATCTGCACTCATAAAATTTTCAACCCTGTTGATCCATGTATCTATCCTATTGGGAAACCAATCAGGATTAGACTTGGCAATCAACACGAACAAAAGGAACATAAAGATCCCCGTACCCAATATTCCCAGGAGATACTTTAGGGGGTAGCCTCCCAAAAAAATCAAGATCAGTGTCATAAAAAAAAGTATTGCCGAAGTTGATAAATTGGCAGGTAAAATGAGTAATGTGACGAGAATAACAGGTAACCAAAGGGGCAGTATGGATGTTTTTAATCGATATAGCTTGGGGTTTTCCTTGGACATCTGATTCGCAACATATGCTAAAAGTACTATGGAGGCCAGTGAAGAAGTTTGGAAACTCAAACCTACAATCGGTATCCTAATCCATCGGCTGGCATTTGCACCTGCGATAATATTACCCTGTGAGGCTGTATAAATCAATAATAAAATAATTAAGGGTAGAGCCAATATGGAAATACCCTTAAAATACTGGTATGGAATTTTGTGAAGTCCATACATCAAACCAAAACCAAAAAACAAGACAATAAAATGTTTTAATAAGTGACCCCAGGGAGTTCCCAGGCCTACCACATAGGTTAAATTAGAACTAGCACTGAAAACCGGGAGAAATGAAAAAATAGAAAGCAAAGCCAAGGCTACCCATAGTACCCTGTCACCCAGTATGATTTTCTTTGTATTATTCATTTTGTATCACTACAATTCTCTAACGGCTTGCTTAAATTGATTTCCTCTATCCTCATAGTTTTTAAACAGGTCAAAACTTGCACAGGCCGGTGAAAGCAAAACATTGTCATTTTTCTCAGCAATTTTTTGGGAAATTAATACGGCTTCTTTCATAGATTGGGTCTCCACCATAAGGTCAGTAATCGACTGAAAAGCATTGATTATTTTTTGATTGTCAACCCCCAGACAAACAATGGCTTTTACTTTTTCTCTGACCAAGGGATAAAGCATTTCGTAGTCATTGCCTTTGTCCACTCCACCGACAATCCAAACTGTTGGTTCATTCATACTCTCCAAAGCGAAATAAACCGCATTAACGTTGGTTGCTTTTGAATCGTTGATGTACCTGATGTTTTGAATCTTCAAAACTGGTTCCAATCGGTGGGGTGTTCCTTTAAAATGTAGCAAACTTTCACGGATGGATTCTTTACTTACGTCAAGTAAATGAGCAACTGTTGAAGCGGCCATCGCATTCAAAAGGTTGTGTCTTCCTCTTAAAGGAAATTCCAATGTATTAATCATAGTCTTGTTTTTTTTAGTTTCAATCAGGATACTATCGTTTTGTATATATGTGATATTGATCTTTTTTTTTGAAGTTCCAAACTCGTGAAGCGTTGCTGTAGTGAGAATATTTTCTAAGGCCTCACTCAATTGGGGATCCTCCCCATTAAAGATTAAAAAATCGCGATGGGTTTGGTTTTCATTGATCCGCAGTTTTGATTTTAGATAGGCTGCAAAATCGTCATCATAGCGATCCAAATGATCGGGGGTAATATTGGTAATCACACCAATATGAGGAGCAAAATCGACTATATCATCAAGTTGAAAACTGCTGATTTCCAAAACATAAAATTGACGATCATTTTCAGCCACTTCTTTTGCAAAACTAATTCCTATATTTCCCGCCAAGGCCACGTCATATCCAGCATCTTCCAATATTTGAAAAGTCATCATGGCGGTAGTGGTTTTCCCGTTACTCCCTGTAATACCAATAATAGTGGCATTGGTGAATTTTGAAGCAAATTCTATCTCAGAAATCACTGGGATATTATTAGTTTTAATGGATTGCAATAGTGGAGTATTGGACGGGATACCGGGACTTTTCATAATGTATTGTGCATCCTGCATCTTATTAAGGCTATGGGACTCTTCTTCCCATTCAATCCCTAAACCATCAAACGTATTTTTGGAAGATTGTGAGATGATGCCTTGATCGGACACAAATACCTGCCAACCCTTTTTCTGAGCCAGTAACGCTGTTCCACATCCGCTTTCACCTGCACCCAAAATGACAATCTTTTTCTGCATTATCTTATTTTTAGAGTTACAATAGATAAGACGGCCAACAGAATTCCTATGATCCAAAATCGGGCTACGATCTTACTTTCGTGCATTCCCATTTTTTGGTAATGATGATGCAATGGTGACATTCTAAAAATTCTTTTACCTACTCCTGTTTTTTTACGGCTATACTTGAAGTATACCACTTGTATGACTACAGAAAGATTTTCAATCAAAAAAATCCCGCAAAGCAGTGGTATCAGAAGTTCTTTTCTAACAATTAGCGCAATTACAGCAATAACCCCTCCTATTGTAAGGCTTCCTGTATCTCCCATAAAGACAGTGGCGGGATAGGTGTTGAACCACAAAAACCCGATCAATGCTCCTGAAAAACCTGCGACAAAAATCACCACCTCGCCAACATTTGGTATATACATGATGTTTAGGTAATCTGAAAAAATTAAATTACCAGATACCCAAGCAAAAATTCCCAATGCCAATACCATTATGGCAGAGGAACCTGCTGCCAATCCATCTATTCCGTCAGTCAAATTAGCACCATTGGATACGGCCACAATGATGAAAACAACGATGGGGATAAAAACGATCCAAGTGTATTTTTTTAAATCGGGAGAAATCCAACTCAGTAAACTGGAATAGTCAAAAGCATTATCTTTAAATAGAGGTATGGTGGTTTGGGTGGATTTTTTTTCGGGAGTAAAAACCTCCTGAATACTGAATGGTTTTCCCAAAGCTTGCCCTCTAATCTCTTCTTTTATGGTCACATCAGGGTGGAAATACAAAACCGATCCAACCACGAGTCCCAATACCAATTGACCCGCTACTTTAAACCTTCCTTTGAGTCCAGCTTTGTCTTTTTTAAAAATCTTTATATAGTCGTCGACTAAGCCAATGGCACCCATAGAAATGGTAGTGATGATAAGCAGTTGAATATATATATTTTCCAGTTTTGACAGCAATAAAACGGGAATCAAAGTCCCCAAAATGATGATGATCCCACCCATGGTTGGTGTTCCTGCTTTTTCTTTTTGTCCCTGCAATCCCAAATCTCTGACAGACTCACTAATCTGTTGGTTTTTGAGAAATCGAATTATTATTCTACCACAACTAAGAGTAAAAGCAGAGGAAAGGATAATGGCCATAGAAGCTCTAAAGGTCAAGAATTGGAATAGGGTCGCTCCAGGAAACTGAAACTTTTGCTCTAAAAATTCGAATAAATAATACAACATGGGCTAAGAGGTTTTAGAGAATATTTCTTTTGCAATTTTATAATCGTCAAAAGGGAGCTTTTCACCTTTAACTTCTTGGTAGTTTTCGTGTCCTTTTCCGGCAATGAGCACTACATCCCCGGGTTGGGATAATTGATAAGCAACTTTTATGGCCTCTTTTCGATGTGTGACACTAATAGTTTTCTTGTAATCTACTGGATCGACTCCCTTACACATTTGTTCAATAATGCTCTCTGGATCTTCATCCCTAGGATTGTCTGATGTGAAAAGCACTTTCGTGCTATATTGAGCGGCTATAGCGCCCATCAAGGGTCTTTTATCTTGATCTCGATTACCACCACAACCCACCACAGTGATCAAATCTTCGTTCTGGGTTCTTATTTGATTGATAGTCGTCAATACCTTTTTCAATGCATCGGGGGTATGGGCATAATCAACGACAACCATAATTTTGTTTAAACTCTCAAAAGTTTGGAATCTTCCGGGTACACTCTTCAGTTGGCTGATGGATTTCAAACTTTCCCATTCATCGCTCCCTAAGAGTTGCGAAGTGGCAAAAACTGCCAGAATATTATATGCGTTGAACTCCCCCAACATTTGAGTCCAAATTTCGTTTTGATTGATTTTTAGAAGCATACCCTTGAATTGGTTTTCCAAAACCTGAGCAGAAAAATTGGCATAACTGTGCAAGGCATATGTCTGGATTTTGGCCTTACAATTCTGTACCATGACTTTGGCATTTTTATCATCAGCATTGACCAATGCAAAAGCAGTGTTGGACAAACCATCAAAAAGCATTTTTTTGGTATCTCGGTAGGATTTAAAAGTGTTGTGATAATCTAGATGGTCGTGGGTTAGGTTGGAAAAAATTACACCTTTAAATTCCAATCCTGTTACTCTTTTCTGATCAATACCATGGGAGGAAACTTCCATAAAGCAATATTGAACCCCTTGGTCAACCATATCCCTTAGGTGCTTATTAATGGTAAGTGCATCTGGAGTAGTATGGGTTGTCGAAAATTGACGTTCTCTGTACTGAATGGCTACCGTTGATATAAGTCCGGCACTGGATTGTTTGAGATTATATAGATCAAACAACAAGGTGGTAATCGAGGTCTTACCGTTGGTTCCAGTAATTCCAATGAGTTGTAATTCTTTAGATGGGTTGTCATAGAAGTTTGCAGCTGCCAAGGCCAAGGCCTTACGAGGGTCACTAACCTGAATAAACACAACCCCAGGAGCTAAAATTTTTGGAAGATTTTGGCAAATGATCGAAAGAGCTCCTAATTCAATAGCCTGTTTAATGAACTGATGCCCATCTACTAGGGTGCCCTTGATTGCCACAAACATATTGCCTGACTTAACGGTTCTTGAATCAACAGAAATATGATTAACATCGATATCGGTAGAACCTGAAATTCCATCGATGGCTACTTTGTACAATATTTCTTTTAACTTTTTCAAGACAGCTTTTTTAAAACAACTTTGGTGAAAAAAACATCCCTTAATGCCAATACAAATTTTTCATAACTGACCTTTTCAGAAATAATACCCTGAAATGAAGCAAGTGATATATTTCCATTTTCTGTTTTAATTATTTTCCCATTATCTATTACAGCGGTTGTTCCGGTTGGTAGATTATTATCCAATAATTTAACTATGCCTCGCATATCAAATGATATGATCTTTAAATCGCATTTAGATAATTTATTGGGGTCACAAAACTCAAAAAAAACAATATTTTTTTTAAGACTCATATAAATTTTAAAGTCCCTATTTGATAACGATTTGATTGTTTCAGATCTTTCTTGAGAATATGATATATTAACCAAAAAAAGTAAGAGGATTACTAAAATTCTTTTAATAGCTCTAAGGTGATTTTTTGATTTATTTTAAAACTTGCTCCTGCCTTAGGAGACTGTTTCCTTACTTTCCCTTTACCTTTAATCTCAACTTTTAGCCCCATAGGCTCTAAAATTGGTAAAGCTTCCATCAGAGTCATTCCTTTCAAATCGGGAATGATTCCCTTTGTTGTTATAATATTATTTTTCTTTGAGGACAATTGATGGATTTGTTCTAATTGAACATGAATTGTTTTGGGCAAGTCATTGTAAATTTTTTTAGCTATTTTCTTAAAGACCGGTGCTGCCACAGTAGAACCGTAATAACCCAATTTTTTATCGGGTTTATGGATCACTACTATACATGAATATTTGGGCTCCTCAGCCGGAAAATACCCTACAAAAGTGGCCACATATTGCACCTCTAAATCTTTCTTATTATAATCTACTTGACAGGTACCTGTTTTACCAGCAAGACTAAGGTCTTTATCTTTGATGTTGTGGGCAGTTCCCCATTTTTTATCCACCACATTGAACATCATTTTTTTTACTTTATCAACAGTAGACTTAGAACAGACAGAGGGATTCAATATGATCTTACCAAAAGTTTGATCTGGGCTTTGGCCAAAAGATTCAATTTTTTCAATAAATCTTGGCTTTACCATCTCTCCATTATTGGCAATGGCATTATAAAAAGTAAGAGTTTGGAGGGGGGTAAGTGAGACACCATAGCCATATGCCATCCAAGGTAAATCCAGTTGGTCCCAATCCTCTTTATCATCGGGATGCGGAATTTTAGGTTTTCCTTCCCCGTAAATGGGTAAACCTAAAGGCTTATTGATTCCCATGTTATACAATCGATTGACAAACTTTTTAGGGTTTTTACTATAATTGTCATGGATGATTTTGACCATACCGGTATTGGAGGACACCTCAAAAACTTTTGCAGCAGTGATTTTTCCATACCCTCCTTTTTTGGAATCTCGCACTTTATACTTTCTAAAAAAGGTAAGTTCACCATTGCCTGTAGAGATTATTGAATTTTCATCAATCACTTTATCATCCAGGGCAGCAACCATGGCCATAAGCTTAAAGGTGGAGCCTGGCTCATGAGCCTCGCCTACTGCATAATTGAGTTTTTCAAAGTAGGTGTCCACTTTTGTTTTACCCAAATTTGCAATTGCTTTTATCTTACCGGTTTGAGTTTCCATTACAACCACAGTACCGTGGTCTGCTTTGAACTGTTCCATTTGCTCCAAAAGGGCACTGTGAGCGATATCTTGAATGTTGATATTCATAGTAGTGTGAACATTGTATCCCTCCGTAGGCTCTTTTTCATTGACATCATTGATGGGTTTCCATTGTCCCCCGGCTATTTTTTGCTTGAGCCGTTGACCGGCTTCCCCTTCAAGGTATTGACTGAAAGCACCCTCCAATCCAACGCGCTTAAAACTACCTTTTTGTTCCGCTATGATCCTACCCACAGTTCTCTCAGCCATTTTTCCTAATGGGTGTTCTCTCATCATTTTATGTTCTATGATCAAACCGCCTGAATATGAGGGACGTTCAAAAAGAGGGAGTTGTTTGATTTCTTTCTGCTCTGAATATGTTAGACCCCTCGCAATAAGTAAATACCTATTTTGATCCCTTACGGCCTTGTCGAGCTTTATAGAAATAGATTTTTTTTGAATGTTTAATATCTCAGATAAACCATCAACCAACCCATCTTTATAATTTAGATACATTGCTTTGGAAGGAACAGCGGCATCCCACCTCACTTCGTAACGTGCCATTGATGTTGCCAAAATACTTCCGTCATCAGAAAAAATATTCCCCCTACTGGGCTGGAGAATATCTTTCTTAAGGTTTCTTTTTAATGCTATTTCGCGATATTTATCGCCTTCAGAAAACTGAATGTGAAATAGCTTGGCTACAAGTAAAAAAGAAAACAGCGTCAAACCAAAAGCAACCAAATAACTTCGATTCATTATATTTATCTTTTTACTTTCCATTGTTAATCTTTTTTTACAATGATTTTAATTGGTGGGGATTTTGCAGGGCCAATGCCTAAGGGACCCAGCTCTTTGATGATTTTAGTTTCCATTTTTATATTCATCAAGGCAGTACGTTGTTCGACAAATTGGCTTTTTAACATTTTCAGATCATCACTCAATTGGGCTATGTGAAAAATTTTCTTGTCAGCAGCATGACCGCTGGCAATCATGATAAGCGATAGGGCTGATAAAAAAAGAATCACTCGCCAATTCTTAAAATCATTATCATTGACCAAAAAATCCATTTTCAATATTGATAACAATTTTTTCATATTCTCTCTGCAATTCTAAGTTTACCACTTCTTGACCTATTGTTATCCATAATTTCTTCATTAGAAGGAATCTGCACATTCCCCACCTTTTTATAGGGAAGGTTTTTTTTACCATAGAGATCTGATTCTGCTTTACCTTTAAAATTACCCTCTCTAATAAACACTTTCACCAACCGATCTTCCAGAGAATGGTATGAGATACATACTAATCTTCCCCCTTCATTCAATACCTCAATAGATTGCTCCAAAAAGGATTTGATGACATCTAACTCTTCATTGACTTCAATTCTGATAGCTTGAAATACTTGAGCAATAAGTTTATTAAAAATGTGCTTGGGTAACTTTGGTTTCAATAAATTGACTAATCCTTGTGTGGTTTCTACTGGGGTTTTTAATCTTTCTTTGACAATATGAATAGCCAATTTTTTTGCATTGCGTAACTCACCATAATTCTTAAAAATTTGATATAGCTCCTCTGCACTGTATTCATTAATTACCTCCCGGGCAGTAAATCTACTTTCAGTATTCATCCTCATGTCCAATGGTCCTTTCAATCTAGTGGAAAAACCTCTTGATTCTTTTTCAAATTGGTAAGAAGAGACTCCAAAATCAGCCAGGATACCATCGACATAATTGATACCGTAAAATTTCAAATGCCTTTTGATTTGGGAAAAGTTTCCATGAATAAAATGGAATCTGTCATCTGAGATGAAATTTTCTTGAGCCGCTTTGTCCTGATCAAATGCGAATAGTTTTCCTCTGCTGGAAAGATTTTGAAGGATTACTCTAGAATGACCACCTCCACCAAATGTAACATCGACATAAACCCCATCAGGATCGATTTTCAATCCCTTAATAGCCTCTTCAAGCATAACAGGTTTATGATAAATTATCTTCATTTTGATCTCCCATTACTTCCTCTGCTAAAGCAGCAAAATCTGTAGTTGCCTCGTCTATGGCCTTTTCGTAACGACCTTTATCCCAAATCTCCAAGATGTTCACTACAGAAGAAACAACCACTTCCTTGGAAATTTTGG
>CAJVZM010000036.1 GCA_913020475.1 uncultured Flavobacteriaceae bacterium | reverse complement strand
AAATTGAAATTCAGTCTTTTATTGCCCTACTAGAAAACTGTGAAGTGGCCCGTTATTCTCAGGCTACCGATGCCAAGATGCAACAGGACTTTGACCAAGCTCTTTCTGTAATTTCAAATATTGACAAAAAATTATGAGAAAGATTTTGATGTTATTTTTGGCGTCCTTTTTCTATTTCTTTGTGGCTTTGGGACAAGAAAAAAATACAACTTTCGAAAACGCTAATGCCGCTTACAATGCTGGACAGTTTGAAAAAGCGGTGATGCTCTACAAACAAATTTTGGAAACTGGTGAGCACAGTGCTGAACTTTATTTTAATTTGGGGAATTCTTACTATCGTTTGAACCAGGTGGGTGAGAGTATTTTTTATTTTGAAAAAGCGAAACAACTCCAGCCCACTGACGAGGACATCAATGTCAATAGTTCTTATGCACAAAATATGGCCATCGATGCTGTGGAAGTATTGCCCAAATCACAAGTAACCCAATTTAAAGATAATATGATTGAACTTTTCTCACAAGAGGGATGGGCATATTTCATTGTACTTTTGGCTTGGTTGTTGGTTCTTTTTTTGGGACTTTATTTGTGGAATAAAATTCCATTCATTAAAAGAACTTTCTTTATCTCCAGCATAGTGGTAGGTTTTTTATTTATCGGGTCATTGTTTATCGCTGTGATCAAATCGGCTAATACTGCCGATACCACTTATGGCATCCTTTTTAATGAAAAAATTGAGGTGTGGGCAGAACCCAATTCTCGCGCAGAAGTCCTTTTTTTATTACATGAAGGGACCAAAATTCAACTATTGGATGAATTACAAAACTGGCAAAAAATTAGAATAGTCAATGGATCAGAGGGTTGGATCAAGAACGCCAAAGTTAGAAGTTTAAAAGGGTTTAAATAAGATCTTCTGGGAGCTCTTTTGAGATTTCACTTCCCCAGCTAAAAAGATACTCTCCCAATTCGGTAATGGGTTGGTAAAGAATAGAATTTTCTATCATTTCAACATCTATAATGGTAATCAATGTGTTGAGTTTTACCGCAAAAAAAAAGACTACACTCATTAATATGGCCCATTTTAATAGACCAAATAAAGCACCCAAAAACTTGTTGAACAAACCCAGGGAGGCCTTATTGATTATTTTGGTTAATGCTCCCGCCAAAATTGACAGGGCATACACTATAATTATAAATACGACCAGATAAGATATGGTTTTTATGGCCACTGGACTCCAACCAAAGAATTCGTTTAATATATCGGCAATAAAACCAGAAAATTTCACTGCACCCAACAGCCCCAAAAACAAAGCTCCCAAGCTGGAAACTTCAACTATGAAGCCTTTGTAAAATCCTTTGACAAACCCAAAGCCTAGGGCAACGGTTATTATTATATCGATTGCATTCACTTGCACGAATGTACTTTATTTTTGGGAATCTCATCCCTAGATTTGCCTTAAAGCCAGTATCTTTGAAGGTGCATAAAAATGAAAGCAGAGATAAAAAATTGAAGGAACGATGGGAAACTTTACTTGTGGTCCTCAGTAAGCGTTTTTCTCATGGCGAAGCCCTAGACGTAGAAGGGGTTTTGTATTTGGTCGGGTTGCAAGAACTGGGTCAGGTTCACCGAAAAATGAAAAAAGATGACAATGTCAATTTAATTCATATTGGAATTTGTTCGGTATTGGAACCCTATGGTTACTACCGATTCGATTTTTTTGATGATGATGGCTGGCCTCATTTTGAACTTTTGGAGGAGTTACCTTCCTTAAAGGCCGGGGAGCAAAGTATTCTTATGAAAGAAGCACTGGTAGAGTATTTTTTAAAACGTCAGCTAATCCAATAAATGTTTATTTTTGTGTCATGATTGATAAGATTAACGAAAACTTGATTTTGGTCAACGGTTTTGATGCTCAGTCCAAAGATGAGGTTGAGGCTTTTCGTATTAAATATTTGGGAAAAAAAGGAATTTTAAATGACTTTTTCACTGCTTTTAAAGAGGTGTCTCCTAAAGTGAAAAGAGACTATGGACAGGCACTTAACACACTTAAAAATGCAGTTGTCGAAAAGGTTAAAGCCCTTCAGGCTCAAACTGCAGATACTGCATCTAAAGGAAATCACGGAGATTTATCCAGACCAAGTTTTCCCTTGGATTTTGGTTCTCGACATCCCCTTTCTTTGGTCAAAAATAGAATCGTAGATATTTTTTATCAGATAGGATTTAATATTTCTGAGGGGCCAGAAATTGAGGACGACTGGCACAACTTTACCGCTTTGAATTTGCCTGAATACCATCCTGCTAGAGATATGCAGGACACTTTTTTTATCCAAACCGATCCCGATATTCTTTTGAGAACCCATACCTCTTCCGTACAGGTGAGGTATATGGAAAATTATAGGCCGCCCATTAGAACCATCTCCCCAGGAAGAGTGTTTAGAAATGAAGCCATTTCTGCCAGATCACATTGTATTTTCCATCAGGTTGAGGGATTGTATATTGACAAGAATATCTCTTTTTCCGATCTAAAACAGACCTTGTTGTACTTTACCAAAGCACTATTTGGAAACTCAAAAATTCGTTTACGTCCTTCTTATTTCCCTTTTACAGAACCCAGCGCTGAAGTAGATATTTATTGGGGACTAGAAACAGAAACAGATTATCGGATTACAAAAGGAACGGGTTGGTTGGAGATCATGGGATGCGGGATGGTTGATCCCAATGTTCTGGAAAACTGTAATATCGACCCTAGGAAATATTCCGGTTATGCCTTTGGTATGGGTATCGAAAGAATCGCTATGTTGATATATCAAATTGGAGATATTCGACTCTTTTTTGAAAACGACATTCGTTTTCTTTCCCAATTCCAATCAGGGAGCTAGTCCAATTTTTTGATCAATTTTTTAAAAACCTTTTCTGGGTTTTTACCCAAGTAAAGAATATTGAATACAGAGTCTATAATCGGGACTCTGGTGGAGTAATTTTGGTTTATCATTTTTGCACATTGGGTGCCGTAATAGCCCTCTGCTACCATTCTCATTTCCATTTGGGCGGCCTTGACCGAATAGCCCTTGCCAATCATACTTCCAAAAGAACGGTTTCTGCTGAAGACAGAATAACCCGTTACCAAAAGATCCCCTAGATAAGCAGAGTTATTTATGTTACGCTTCATTTTATAGACGTCCTTTATAAAGCGTTTCATTTCCCTTATGGCATTACTCATTAATACACTTTGGAAGTTGTCTCCATATCCTATACCATGGGCAATTCCCGCGGCAATCGCATAAATATTTTTGAGCATACTGGCATATTCTGTTCCCATGATATCATTGGAAATTGTGGTACGAATGTATGAGGTTTTGAGCATGGCGGCTATTGTTTTTGCCAGCTTGTTTTCGACAGATGCGATAGTAAGGTAAGACAATCGTTCCATAGCTATCTCTTCAGCATGGGAGGGCCCTACGATGACCCCAATTTTTTCCAAAGGAACATTGAGTTTTTTATTTAAATGTTCTCCTACAATCAACATACTTTCCGGAACGACACCCTTGACAGCAGAAAAAATTATTTTATCACCTATGGTTTGGTCTAGTTTTTCCAATTCACTTGACAGAAAGGCTGAGGGAATGGCAAGGATTAATACATCTGCTTCAGACACAACTTGATTAATGTCTGAACTGATCTTTAGACGTTTGGTTTTAAGGTTAGCAGCACTAAGATAGTTGGGATTGTGACCGTATTTTTCAACAAAGTCGACATTGATGGGATTTCTGATATACCACCCTATATTTCTTTTATTTTGTGTAAGAATTTTGATCAGTGCTGTACCCCAACTTCCTCCACCCAAAACAGCAATTTTGAGCCTGCTTTTAAGGATCAAATGTCTAATTCCAGGTGTATTTGAGGATTGCTTCATAGGATGTTTTTTGTATTATCCAATCCAGCTATCTGAGGGTAATCTACTCAATAGCAACAATAGCCCCAATCCATAGAACAAACTAATCCGCAAAAATTTTTTCCCGGGGTCGCTTTGGCGTTTGTGAAGAGACCAACCCATTGAAATCAGGACAATGGCCAATATGTTGGTGAAGGGGTGCTCTACCAAATACAATCGAGCTTTATCGTCTTGAATTACGCCTCCTACCCTCAAGTCATACCACAGGGCAAACCAAGGGGAAAAGAAATATAAAATCAATCCAATCAAAAGTTGAATATGTGTAAAGATCAAACCAAATAATGATAATCTCAGGTCTTTAGATTCAAAATCTTTTCCTTTAATTTTTCCTGCAATGGCATTAAAGATGCCGATAATTAAAATCAGTAAAACCAAACATACCCAGTAGGAGTGAATATTTTTTAAAAGCGTATACATGCTTTAATTTTTTTCTGAAATATACGATATTATTATGATCATTTATTGCTCCAATTTTAAGAATGAGATCACATAAAGGCATTGTAATAAGGGGGATCCCCATAACTTTCATTCCCAGCCATTATGGATTAGCAAACTAACTGTATTCAAATGTTAGCTCAATTTTGGCTAAGATTAAATTTTTATTGTAGGTCAGAAATTCATCCACTTCAAAAGTGAAATTTTCAAAGGGAACGATGTGTCTTGTTTTTTCAATTTGGATATCAAAAGCAAGTACCTATAATTGTTTTGTATTTTCCAATGGAATGGATTTTTCCCATTCTAACCAACTACTTCCTTGGGCATTACTTTTTCCTTTAAAAGTCAGCCATCCTTCTTTATCGATTATTCTAACCCTAACAGTTCGTTCAGGATACTTGCAGAAATAGCTCTGAATGATTTGATGACTCGGGAACTTTTGGTATTTGAAAGTATCGTTTTTGATCGAAAATTCTCATTCAACTTCAAGTTTAATTTACAGAAAACATCTTATCGATAAGAAATTGTAGTAACTTAAAGGGGGGAGGTCCAATCTTATGGGGTTTGACTCAATTCAACTTGAGTAGCAAAAAAAGCATAAGAAGCAAATAGCTACCGATACTGCTAAAGTTTAATAAATTTATAAATTACATAATTGGTAATGATTTTGATCACTACTATAAATTAGATGGAGGAAACTCTCAAAGTATTAACCATTCCCTTTTTTATGATGGGCATTGCTGTAAGGTTAACCAACAAATCCCCCTTGCTTACATAGCCCGATTCATTTGCAATTTCATTGATTTCTTCAACTGTTTTATCAGTGCTTTCAAAACTGTTGTAATAAAATGCCTTTACACCCCAAACCAGGTTGAGTTGGGTAAGAATTCTTTTGTTGGGCGTAAAAACTAAGATATGGGAATTGGGTCGCCATGCCGATACTTGGAAGGCAGTATAGCCACTATTGGTGAGCGTACATATGGCTTTTGCCTTAACGTCATTGGCAATGTGTACAGCGTGATAACAAATGGATTTGGTAATAAACCTGACGGTTCTTATGTTTGGAGGTTTTTGTGGGACTGAGATTAGTTCGGAATCTTCCACACTGCGGATGATTGAGCTCATGGTCTGAATTACCTCAACGGGATATTCTCCAACAGATGTTTCTCCCGAGAGCATCACGGCATCAGCTCCGTCCATGATTGAATTGGCAACATCGTTTACCTCTGCCCGTGTTGCAGTGAGGCTGTCAGTCATACTTTCCATCATCTGTGTTGCAATGATGACGGGAATTCTTGCTTTTTTAGCCCGTTTTACCAGTTCTTTTTGAACTAATGGAACCTCAGCAGGAGGAATTTCAACACCCAAGTCACCTCGAGCTACCATTAGAGCATCACAATAAGATATGATTTTATCTATGTTGTCAATTCCCTCAGGTTTTTCAATTTTTGCAATGATTGGGATTTTATGATCCGAATATTTTTCGATTAATTTTTTCAAATCCAAAATATCGTCGCTGTTTCTCACAAAAGATAATGCAATCCAATCTACCTTTTGTTTTATGGCAAACTCGGCATCAATAACATCTTTTTCAGTTAGAGCAGGTAATGATATTTTTGTATTGGGTAGATTGACCCCTTTTTTTGATTTCAATTTTCCTCCTTGAATTACCTTTGTTTCAACTTTCGTTTTTTTATCGGTCGAAATTATCTCAAAAATAAGTTTACCATCATCCAACAAAATTCTCTCTCCAGCTTGAACGTCTTTGGAGAAATTGTCGTAATTCACATAAACTTTTTCTTTGTTCCCCTCAAAAGGCTCACCATTTACAAATGTAATTTGATCTCCAGGGACTACAATAGTTCCTTCTTCGATTACTCCAACCCTCAATTTTGGTCCTTGAAGGTCAGCCAAAATAGAAGTATTGGATCCCATTTTTTCTCTCAGTTTATGGATAATTTTGATTTTTTTCGCAACTTCTACATGTTCAGCATGAGAAAAATTGATTCGAAAGACGTCAACACCCGAAAGGATCATTTCTTCCATTATCTCAACCTTATCCGATGCTGGGCCTAAGGTGGCTACTATTTTGGTTTTTTTTCTGTTGCTCATTAATATAAATTTAGCCTTGGATCAGTCTTCAATTGACTTTGGTCAACCAAACACCGGTAAGAAACTTGATCGATTAATTCTATTCTTTTTATCATTACAAAGTCTTCTATACCTGAATCAATCTTTATAATATAATCAACCTCTTTTAGATCCTGCATCAAATATAATTCTTTTGTTTCAGGTAAATCGAATAAGCTGTTGCCCTTTAGGACATCGTTTTGAAATTTCAAATATCTATTAGAAAAGAGCCGAATTTCAATATCCTTGATTGGGTCAATCCATTCGTAATTTTCAAAATAATGATCTGCCTCAGCACCTTCTTTTTTATTTTTGGCAAATTGGCACTGGCATTTTGAGTTGAGTAAAAAAGCTAGATAATATGCTTCGCAGCTACTGTGAATAGCAATAAGAGAAAAATTATTCTCATCAATTTCGTCGAGAATATAGTTTTTGACTTTAGCCATGTATCCTTGAATTAATATTCATGGTGTGGAAGGCTCGTTTGGCAGCTTCCTCCTCGGATTTTTTTTTGGAGACACCCCCGGCTTTGACAATTTGTTTGTTGTCCAAGAAAATTTGGGTGGTATAGTTAAACTCTGGATCGAGGCCGGTGTCTGAATTGGTCTTAAAATTTACATTCTTTTTTGTTTTTTGTCCCCATTCGATCAATAAACCCTTGTAACTCAGTACAGTGTGCTGAAGTTGATCAATTTCAATATGTTCTACCAAGATTTTTTTCATCACAAACCTACAACACTTTTGATAGCCTCTATCCACGAAAACAGCCCCTATAAGGGCTTCAAGGAGATTTCCGTGAATATTCTTTCCAAAATTCATTTTGTTTTTTTGGTCTAAGAAATAAACCAAGTCTATTTTTTGTCCAATTTGATTCAGATTTTCACGGCTGACAATTTTTGCCCGATACATGGTCAATGTCCCTTCATTTGCAAACGGAAATTTATTGTATAAAAAAAAGGAAACCACAATGCCGAGTATCGAATCCCCTAAAAATTCAAGTCTTTCAAAATTGATCAAATGTCCATTGTTGTCCTTCAAGTTTTTCGATCGATGGGTAAAAGCAGTGCGATAGACGTTTTTGTTGTAGGCTTTGAGAGTAGTGATTTTTTTGAGTCTTCTGAAAAACATCACATCCTCATTTGAGGATGATTTCAGAAAGTGGCCTAAGAAATTCACATTCTAAGTTAGCTAATTTTTTTAAAAATAATACAGGCATTGTGTCCACCAAATCCAAAGGTATTTGATAGAGCAACGTCAACTGTTCTTTTCTGGGGCTGTCCCAATGTAAAATTAATTTTGGGATCAAATTGATCATCAGCAGTTTGGTGGTTGATTGTGGGTGGAACGATATTGTTTTTGATGGCCATGATAGAGGCAATTGCTTCAATAGCTCCCGCGGCACCAAGCAAGTGACCCGTCATAGACTTGGTAGAGTTAATATTGATGTTGTAAGTGTGATCTCCAAAAATAGCTTTTACAGCATTGGTTTCAGCTAAATCTCCCAGCGGGGTTGAAGTTCCGTGCATATTGATGGCGTCCACATCCTCGGGATTAAGCCCGGCATCTCGCAAACAATTAGCCATTACTTTTTTCGCTCCTATACCCTCGGGATGGGGCGCGGTCATGTGGTGAGCATCCGCAGAGAGCCCTCCTCCTGCCAGTTCCGCATATATTTTTGCTCCTCTGGCCTTAGCGTGTTCATATTCTTCTAAAATCAGCGCACCAGCACCTTCACCCAAGACAAAACCGTCTCGATCCTTATCAAAGGGTCGCGACCCAGTTTTCGGATCGTCGTTTCTAGTAGATAATGCATGCATTGCATTAAACCCCCCTATTCCAGCTATAGTAATTGCGGCTTCAGATCCGCCAGAGACAATGATGTCAGCATAGCCCATCCTAAGGTAGTTCAGAGAATCGATCATGGCATTTGACGAAGATGCACAGGCCGATACGGTGGCAAAATTGGGTCCCCTCAATCCGTGTTTCATCGAAATAAGTCCAGGTGCGATATCCGATATCATTTTAGGAATGAAAAAAGGATTAAAACGAGGCGATCCATCGCCTGCAGCAAAATTCAATACTTCGTTTTGGAACGTCTCCAAGCCACCAATTCCAGCGCCCCAAATCACTCCAATTCGATCTCTGTCTTCTTTGTCAAAGTCCAAACCTGCGTCAGCGATGGCTTCGTCAGTAGACACCAGCGCATACTGTGCAAATCGATCACACTTTCGAGACTCTTTCCTATCCATAAAATTGAGGGGATCGAAGTCTTTTAACTCACATGCAAATTGGGTTTTGAAATTTGAGGCATCAAAATGTGTGATGGGTCCAGCTCCACTGGTTCCAGATAATAAACTCTCCCAATATGCAGGTACGGAATTTCCTATAGGAGTTAAGGCTCCCAATCCGGTAATTACTACGCGTCTTGGTTTCATTTAAGCCATATTTTACTTTGCTTGTTCTATAAACTGAATGGCTTGACCTACAGTTGCGATGTTCTCAGCTTGGTCATCTGGAATCTGGATGTCAAATTCTTTCTCGAATTCCATAATTAGTTCAACGGTATCCAAAGAATCGGCACCTAAATCGTTGGTGAAATTAGCGTCGGCTACGACTTCATTTTCGTCTACACCCAATTTGTCAACGATGATTGCTTTTACTCTTGATGAAATGTCAGACATAATTAAAATTTGTTTTTAAATTACTGTGCACAAAAATATAAAACTTTGGATCAAAACTACATTAAGGGAAAAGAATATAACTTTTCTTTGTGAGAAGGTTCATTAAACATAAACCAAAAATCCCTTTATTGTTGATCTAAAAGGAAATTTATATAAAAAAAATGGTTAAAAGAATTATCCTGTTTGCTTCTGGATCCGGCACTAACGTTCAGAATATCATTAAATATTTTAAACGGAATCCTCAGGTGGAGGTGGTAAATGTCTTCACCAATAACCCAAAAGCTGGTGTTATTGGCCTTATTCGCCCGATGAAAATTCCTGTAAATATCTTCGATAAGACTCAATTGAACAACGGCTCATTGAGCCATGAGATAGCGCTTTTAAAGCCCGATTTGATCGTTTTGGCAGGATTTTTACTGAAAATACCCTTGGGTTTTATCACTGCTTTTTCAGACAAAATAATCAATATCCATCCATCTATACTCCCCAAACACGGGGGTAAAGGCATGTATGGCGATCGGGTGCATCAATCGGTCAAAGATGCTGGAGACAAAGAAACCGGAATCAGTATTCATTACGTAAACGAACATTATGACGAGGGATCCATCATTTTTCAAGCCAAAACCAAAATTAGAGAGGATGACAACATACAGCATATCGCTAATAAAGTTCATCAACTTGAATACAAACACTATCCTGAAGTGATTGAAAATCTATTATTTACTTAAAATGAGGGGCAGAATTAATATTTACACTGATGGTTCTTCACTTGGTAATCCCGGCCCCGGGGGTTATGGTATTATTATGGAGTGGGAGGAGAAGCAATATGTGAAGGAATTTTCTGATGGTTTCAGATTAACGACAAACAACCGTATGGAACTTTTGGCTGTAATTATCGCCCTAGAAACCTTGAAAAAACAACCAATGGATGTCATGATTTATTCCGATTCAAAGTATGTGATCGATGCGGTTCAAAAAAAATGGGTGTTCAGTTGGGAGAAAAAAGCATTCAAAGACAAAAAAAATTCCGATCTCTGGCAGCGTTATTTGAACATTCATAGAAAGCATAAAGTTAATTTTCATTGGATCAAAGGACATAATGACCATCCACAGAACGAGCGATGCGATCAATTGGCTGTAAAAGCAGCCATGCAGTCCCCCGTCAATGTAGATGCATTTTTTGAACAAAATCAAACAACCCCCTTACCTCTTAGACCTTTGAAAACTCGTCAATAAATGTTTAGTCAAATAGTCAATTAGCCCTGCGAAGTTTATTATTTTTGTTATATGAATAATAAATTGTTGGTGGTAGGTACAATGGCCTATGATGCCATTTCAACTCCCTTTGGAAAAGTCGATAAAATTTTAGGTGGCGCCGCCACGTATATCGGCTTGTGTGCTTCCCGATTTTCTTTAGACTGCGGAATTGTATCTGTGGTTGGTGAGGACTTCGAAAATGCCCATTTAGAATTGTTGAAAAACCAAGGGATTGACCTCTCGGGTGTAGAAATAGTCCATGGTGGGGCTACTTTTTTTTGGAGTGGGGAATACCTCAATAATCTGAATACCAGAACCACTTTGGAAACCCAATTGAATGTCTTAGAAAATTTTAATCCAAAAATTCCTGAGCATATGAAAAGCCCCGATATTGTAATGTTGGGTAATTTATCCCCGGATGTTCAGTTGCAAGCCTTGGAACAACTAAAGACCAAACCAAAGCTCGTTGTATTGGATACCATGAATTTTTGGATGGAACACTTCAGACCTGCATTGGATCAAGTCATTGCAAAAGTGGACGTTATTTCCATTAACGATGAAGAAGCCCGACAGTTGACCGGGGAATACTCTTTGGTTAAAGCCGCCGATCAAATTCATCAAATGGGCCCAAAACATGTAATCATCAAAAAAGGAGAACACGGTGCCTTACTGTTCCATAAGAATGAAATTTTTTGTGCTCCGGCACTCCCTTTAGAGGAGGTTTTTGATCCTACGGGTGCAGGCGATAGCTTTGCTGGCGGATTTACTGGATATTTGACCCAAACGGGAGATATTTCTTTTAATAACATGAAATTGGCTGTGATATACGGATCAGCAATGGCTTCTTTTACTGTTGAAAAATTCGGAACGGAAAACTTGGTCAATTACACACCTGCCATAATGGCAGCTCGCCTCAAAGCTTTCAAGGAATTAACTACATTTGAGATTGAGATTGAATAAAGCAAACCATTAAATAATATGAGTGACGCCATAAAGCACGAGTGTGGAATCGCAATGATCCATTTAAAAAAAGACCTTCATTACTTTAAAGAAAAGTATGGTACTGCTATGTATGGCATCAATAAAATGTATTTAATGATGGAAAAACAGCACAATCGGGGGCAAGATGGTGCCGGTTTGGCTTGTGTTAAATTAAATATGAGCCCTGGCCAACGCTATATTGCCAGAGTGCGTTCCAACGGTCAACAACCCATCCAAGATATTTTTAAAAAGGTCAACAAGAGGATAAAACAAATCACCAAACAATATCCTGATTTGTTGGACAATATCGATCAATTCAAGCAAGAAGCTCCTTTCGCGGGAGAGTTACTGCTAGGTCATTTGCGTTATGGAACCTTTGGAAAGAACAGCATCGAAAACGTTCATCCATTTTTGAGACAGAATAATTGGATGCATCGAAACCTTATTGTTGCAGGAAACTTTAACCTGACCAATGTCACTGAACTTTTTGACACCCTAGTGGAACTGGGACAACACCCCAAAGAAAAAGCCGATACCATCACAGTAATGGAAAAAATTGGTCATTTTTTGGATGATGCAGTGGCCAAGATATATAAGAAACTTAAAAAAGAGGGTTTTACAAAAGCAGAGGCCTCCCCGCAGATTGCGGAACGTCTTAGCATGAAAAAGGTATTGCGCAAAGCATCCAAAAAATGGGATGGAGGTTATACCATTGCTGGCTTATTGGGACATGGCGAATCTTTTGTTTTTAGGGATCCCGCGGGTATCCGACCAGCCTATTATTACGACGATGACGAGATATTGGTCGTTGCTTCCGAGAGACCGGCTATACAAACGGTCTTTAATGTTGCTTTCCAGGACATACAGGAACTTCCTCCTGGCTGTGCCTTACTTACCAAAAAATCAGGAGCCGTAAAATTGAGCCAAATTCAAGAAGCTGTAGCACCCAAGTCTTGTTCTTTTGAGCGAATTTATTTCTCCAGAGGAAGTGATGCCGAAATCTACAAGGAGAGAAAAAAATTAGGAAGACTGCTGTTTCCTCAAATCCAAAAAGTCATTAACAACGACTTGGAAAATACGGTTTTTTCCTTTATTCCTAATACCGCCGAAACCTCTTTTTATGGACTTTTGGGTGCTGTTCAAGACAATATTGTCCAATTGCTGAAAGACAGCATACAAAACAAAAAAAATCTTGAAAATGGTGAGCTTGAAAAGCTGTTTACGCTTCGTCCCAGAATTGAAAAAATAGCCATCAAAGATGCCAAATTGAGAACTTTCATTACAGAAGATGCCAGTAGGGATGACCTCGTAGCCCATGTATATGACGTCACCTACGGTGTTATAAAACCCACTGACAATTTGGTTATCATCGATGATAGTATTGTTAGGGGAACCACATTGGAAAAGAGTATTTTAAAGATGTTGGATCGACTCAATCCCAAGAAGATTATTATTGTTTCCAGTGCTCCCCAAATCCGTTATCCCGATTGTTATGGCATAGACATGGCCAAAATTGACAACTTTATTGTTTTTAAGGCTACCCTCAAGCTTCATGAAGACCAGAATACTTTAGAACAAACTTTGGACAGCATTTATAGAAATTGTAAACGCAATCAAGATCATCCATTGGAGAAGGTTGAAAATTGTGTTAAAGCGCTTTATGAACCTTTTTCCAATGAGCAAATTTCAGCCAAAATTGCACAAATGCTCAAAGGGGACAATATAAAGGCCGAGGTAGAAGTCATTTTCCAAACCATAGAAGGTTTACATAAAGCCTGCCCCAAAAATCCCGGTGATTGGTATTTTTCTGGCGATTATCCAACCCCCGGCGGAAATCGGGTGGTCAACCGCGCTTTTATGAACTATCACGAAGGAAAATCTGTAAGAGCTTATTAATGAGGATGATAATTTTTTTAAAGAAAGAAAAAAAATTATATACTAATATAAATAGATTTTGATCAAAATCCATTTATCAGAAAAAAACGCATTTTAACGTTTTATTATCAGCGACGTGAGGCTTTAATCTACTTTTACCATACCAGAACATAAGTAGGTTAAGTTCATGGTAAGATTTGGGGCAAAAAGGGAGG
>CAJVZM010000035.1 GCA_913020475.1 uncultured Flavobacteriaceae bacterium | reverse complement strand
CCGCTTAGTAATATAATTTCAAAGGAATGGGAAGACATTTGGTTTTCCCTTTTTAAAATTAATTCAATATTACTCAGATTATGAACTATCTTTTATTACTAATAGCGACTTTGCCATTATTGGCTCAAGAAAAAATAAAGCCGGAAATGACCGAGTTATGGGACCCGATTCCTAAAGTCATCAATCCAGGTAATCATTCCACTCCGCCTAGTGATGCCATTATTCTTTTTGATGGTAGTGACCTTTCTCAATGGATTAAATCCGGTTCTGTTGAACAGGCTCATTGGCAAATCAATTCTGATGGTTCCATGACTGTACAGAAAGGGGGAGGAATTGAGACCAAGGAAGAGTTTGGATCCGTTCAGCTTCATGTCGAATGGAGGACTCCCGAGAAGGTAAAAGGAGATGGACAAGGAAGGGGCAACAGTGGGGTCTATTTTCAAAAGGTTTATGAAGTCCAAGTCCTGGACAGCTATAACAATCGAACTTACTCTAATGGTCAAGCCGCCTCTATTTATAAGCAGTCCATTCCACTAGTCAATGCCACTAGACCTCCTGGAGAATGGCAAAGTTATGATATCATTTTCAACGAACCCCAATATGACCAAAAAGGAAATCGAATCAAAAAAGGATCGTTCACGGTTTTTCACAATGGCGTCTTGGTACAAAACAATGTTGAAATTCAGGGAACTACGGTCTACACAGGGCAACCCCAGCTTAGGGACATCAAAACTCCCAAAAGGCTTTATTTGCAAGATCACGGCAACCCCGTTTCCTACAGAAATATTTGGTTAAGAAAACTTTAATCTTTTATGCTTTTTAATAGCCTGAAAAACAATCGGTTTGTAGAAGTTACGGCTCTTTTCTTGATGCTATGTTTCCATTCCTGTGCTCAAGACAGAGGCTCATTTATACAAGATCCAGCAGAATTATTATCGGAAAAAATGGAACAAAACAAGGACTTTTTTGATGCTTTGAGGTTGAGAACGGATTTGAATCTCAGGGCTAACAAAAGAATTTTATACACGACCATAGATGATATAAAAGATTTTGATCAGAACTACAAGGGGACAGAGATGTCATTAGAATATGTGATTAGAGATCGTTTGCATACTGCCATTTTTCTCAACCAAAAAAAGAATCAACTTCAATCCATGGACGGCTCAGAATTTGGGTTGTCTCAGAGGCTTTCTGCTGTTGAATTGACTAATGAATTGGTTTCGTTGATCGGTAGTATGTATTATGGAGCTGAAGAAGTAAAGGCCTTAGAGTAATAATCCACCGAAAACATATTTCATTTCTGTGGCAATTTCTAAGGAACGTTTATCATACATTATAGCCTCTTTTTCGGTATTGTCAAAAGCTTTTGGATCTTCATAATAAAGCGAAATTATTTTTTCTGCTCCTGGGATAAAGGGGCAGTTTTTTTCAGCATGGTCACAGGTCACTACAGCTGCAAAATGAGTTTTCGGATTGGGCGAATCATCATAAATTTTTGAAAACAAAATCAAGGGGACTTTACCCTCACTATAATTAACCTTATAATGGGGGTTCTCTCCTCCTGGATTACTTACCTTAAAACCCATACGCCTGATAGAGGATATCGTCTGCTCACTGCAAGATGTAACCTCAATTCCCCCAGAAAAAGAATTAATATCGAGTCCATAAAAATCTCCCATAACCTTAGCCCAAAATTGAGAAAGTTGACTTCTACGAGAATTGTGGGTGCAAATAAAGTTCAAATTGATCTGGCTTTTTTGCTTAATTTTTTGGGATAAATAATCCTGTAATGGTCTAAGCAAATCTTCACGGTGATTTTCGATTTTCGAAATGTCTAAATTATTGATTAGTCGGATGTTATTATCCATAAAAAAAGTAAATAGGCGATTCTAAAATTAAAAAAAATGTTAGGATAGTTTTACATTATAATCAGTCAAAAACAAAAATTAAAAATGAGTATATTATTAAGATTTTCGGTTGATTTATTTTCATGTTTTGATAAAAAATTTCACTAAAATACTTATAAATCAGTAATTTGAAGAGTCAATAAAATATAATTAAATCACTATGTTTTTAAAGTTCAAATTGATCCTGTTAATTTTATTTTTAACTTTAGGTTTTGCCTCCTGCAACCAAAAAGAAGCTCCAGTAAAACCCAACATCATAATTGTTTATTTGGATGATTTGGGTTATGGAGATGTCAGCTATAATGGAGCTACAAAATTAAAAACGCCCAATATAGATGAGATGGCCTTGGCTGGAATGCGATTCAACAACGGATACGCTACTTCTGCTACTTGCACGCCCAGCCGTTATGCACTTTTGACAGGTATATACCCTTGGCGCGAAAAAAGAGCTAGAATTTTATCTGGCACTGCACCATTAATAATTGGTGCAGAGCAGATGACCATCCCAAGAATGCTCAAACAACAGGGCTATCAAACCGCTATCATCGGTAAATGGCACTTGGGCTTGGGTGAAGGAAATGTCAATTGGAACAAGCTGGTTACCCCTGGCCCCAATGAGCTGGGATTTGACTATTCATACATCTTGGCAGCTACACAGGATAGGGTTCCCACAGTTTATATTGAAGATGGAAATGTCGTTGGGCTGGATCCCAATGATCCCATTGAAGTGAATTATAAAGAGAACTTTCAGGGTGAGCCTACCGGTTTGGACAATCCCGAATTGTTGACCATGAAATGGCACCACGGACATAACAGCAGTATCGTTAATGGAATTCCCCGAATTGGTTTCATGAAAGGGGGAGAAGCAGCCAAATGGAGCGATATCGATATGGCAGATCATTTTTTGAACGGGGTTAAAACCTTTATCAAAAAACACAAAGGCGAGCCTTTCTTTTTGTACTATCCTATGCAACAACCTCATGTGCCAAGAACTCCTCACCCCCGATTTGACGGCGTTTCTGAACTAGGCCCAAGAGGAGATGCTATTGTTGAAGCGGATTGGTGTTTGGGTGAATTGAAAAAAACACTGGAAGCAGAAGGCATTTTAGAGAATACACTAATCATTTTTTCCAGTGATAATGGCCCCGTATTGAACGATGGTTATTATGATGACGCTGATGTTAAAAATGGCGACCACTCACCTTGGGGGCCTTTCCGTGGCGGAAAATACAGCCTATTCGAGGCAGGTACTCACGTGCCCTTTTTCACCTACTGGAGAGGAAAAATTCAACCCGGTGTATCCGATGCTATGGTAAGCCAATTGGATCTGTTGTCCTCTTTGGCAGAATTGGCAGGAAGTGATGTCCGGACTGACGATAGTAAACCATTAATGAATTTGTTGATGGGAAAATCTGATCAAGGCAGGGAAGAATTGGTCATTGAAGCGACCTCAAGAACGGCTTATAAAAATGGAAGTTGGGTTATGATTCCCCCATACAAAGGTCCTTCAAAAAACAACATGGTTAAAATTGAGTTGGGGAATGATAATGAATATCAATTGTACAACCTCGCTCAGGACATAGGCCAACAAAACAACCTTGCAAAGAGTCATCCAGAAAAGCTTCAAGAAATGTTGACTGATTTTGAAAAAGTCAGGGGTCAGGGGTATGGAAAAACTAAAAAGTTGGAGTTAAAATAGATCAGCAAATCAATCCCCAATTTTTGAACCAAGGGGTTTAATGGATTTGAAAGGTGTTTTTTCGTTAACTTTTATATAAATTTCTGTGGATGGCGAATCTGTGATGAACCTTACTTTAATTCCTTTCGGGATCAGCAGAAAAACCAATAACAAGCTTTTCAATAGAACCATAAAAGGATTTGTAATCATTTCAGCATCCATTTCCCTTCAATTTTTAATGGTCTCTGTAATCGCCCGAGCAATAGCGGTGATACCTTCAAAATCTTTCTCTACGATCATTTTTTTGTCCATCAAGCTGCTTCCTAGACCTAGACAAACTGCTCCGTTGGCGACCCATTCGGCAGCATTTTCAACATTAATGCCTCCGGTAGGCATGATGGGTACGTGGGGCATCGGAGCCTTTACAGCTTTGAAATAAGACAAACCAAAATCAGCGGCGGGGAAAAGTTTGACTACATCTGCTCCCCACTCATAGGCTTGTAAAATTTCAGAGGGAGTAATGGCTCCAGAAAGGATGGGCTTGTCGTATTGATGTGCCATTTTTATCACCTCGGGTTTGCTGACTGGTGTAACCACAAACTGGGCACCAGCTTCAATGGCAGCTTTGGCAGTTTTTGCATCGATGACAGAACCTACTCCGGGAATGACTCCCTCTATTTGGGTCAACTTGTGTATTTCCTCCAAAGCATTGGGGGTTCCCATAGTCACTTCTATGGCTTTGATACCACCGCGATGGAGGGCCTGTGCCAAATCAAATATGGGTTTGGATTCCGACAAGCGGATGATGGCGATGATTTTGGTCGCCAATAGTTGTTCTAAGATGGTGGCTCTTGTCATATTTTATCTTTTTACATGGTTATATAGGATTACCTTAGACTACAACTTAACTTTTTTATTGGGTTATATGTGAATACTCAATCCCAGCCCAAATAACTCCCTGATTTGTAGTCGACTAATAAGATCGTCATCATATTGGAGATGCAAAATCAAGTTACTTGATATTTTATCGTTTACCTTGAGCCTGATGTTGGCGTTCCACTCAAAATCAATGTTTTTAATGTTGTTGAGATAGTTTATATAAACATTGAATTTGTTGTCCATTGTGATATTTTCCATCAAGTTAGATTGTATGAGTCCAGAGAATGATGCACCCATTGACACGACACTGGTGGCTCCTCTCTCCACCCCAAAGTATTTTTGGCCAGGGGACAGGTTCTGGGTGTAGTCTTTAGAGACAAAAATCCCTCTTGCGGCTAGTGGAGCAACATTAAACCATGCGAGATCTCCTTCCCTGTAGTACCATCCCAAACCTAACTGAATTATGGTAGGGGACAGGATTCTTGAAATTTTTTCTTTTTGATCCTCTCCATCATTTTTAAAATATCTATAACCTGGAAGCATTTGGGTTTTGAAATTGAAATAAGCAGAATAATTCCAATAGGTATTTACTTTTTTACTGAGTACTGAGTTGATTTCTATCCGATCATCCGCTTTTCTGAAAAAGACATTTCCTGAAAGGTAGGTTGTTCCAATTGAAAGCATCAGGTTGTTATCCCACACCCAACCCTTTTCACCCAAATAATTGATATTGTAGTCAACGCTCAAGAGTCCAGTCATAGAATTTTCTCCTCCTGAAACCCAATTTTCAAAATAGGCTTGGTTGAAATTGAATTGGGTTAAACCAAAGAATTTGAATTTATTTTCTTTCTCATCATCGATCTTTAACTTATCTACTTCCTGACTATCAAGAGGTTGCTGGGCTACCAAATTGGAGATTAAAAACAAGGCTATTAAAATAAATTTTAAATAATTCATGCGCTAGAAACGATATAATTCAAGTGCTAATTTAATATTATAGGAATTGAATTAGTCCTAAAAAGGTTTTATAAATTTTAAAAAATCAAGGTTTGAATCCCGAGCTTTTTGTTTTAACTTTATAATGAATTAAATGAAGATGATATATGTTGGGATTAAATGATATTCAATATCTGTACGAATTTCTTTTTTGGTTTGTGACTTTTTTTATTCTTAAAAAAGTATGGCACAAGCCCGAAATAAGAACTATCTATGGCTACAGTGTCGCCCTTTTTAATTTGTTGGCGGTATTTTTCTTTTCGCTTTCTTCCGTGAAAGGAGACCTCAACGGTTTGGATGCTTTTGCCTTTGGGTTTCTACATGCAATGGTCGCTATAGTAATGATTACGTTAGTGCATGTGAGTAAAAAATTAGAAAAATAATCGTTATAAATTTTTTAAAATTTAAAAAAATGAAAAATTTTATATGTGGGTTGCTTCTGATGTTTTCATTAACGATTCATTCCCAAGAATGGATAATTATTGATATTTTGGAACAATCAAAAAAGGAGCTGGTTTACAAAATTGATGATGGAGAAGAGGTGAAACGAGAAACAGTTAAGAACCCCTCCATTGTTCGGTTGATAAAAGAGTATCAGTCAGAAGGTTTTGTATTGAAAGCTGTTACCCAAGGGGTTGAATTGGAATTGAACGGGACTTTACCTATGATCAATAATCGAAACAATAATTTTGCAGTGACCAATCTCAATTTATTCAACAACAATCGTGTGATGCTTTGGTTTGAAAAGGACCAGTAAAAATATTTAAGGTAAGTTGCTTTTAGTTCTTTTTTAAAACCATTTGGGTTCCAAAAATCAATAAAATAAAAATGAGAACGCCTAAGGCGATAAAGTGGAAAATCTCAGGCTCTGCACCCATGAATTGACCTTTAACGCGCGAAATATAAGTCAAGATCATCACAAAACCTACATAGTAGAAATAGGTCAAGTGAATAGCTTTTCGGTTTATCTTTTCAATTATAAAGGGATAAATGACAATCATTAAATAGGCTATAAAACCTCCTGCCAATCTTGTAGGTACAATGGGGACTTGATTTAGGTAAATCGAATAAGCCAAAAAGAGAAAATGTATTACATGCATCACCCCAAATACCCCAAGAGCCTTTTGGGTAATCTTCAGAGATTTGTTGTTCAGGAAGGCCGATCTGAATAGAAAAAAACATAAAAGATAAATTCCCAGGGAAAGTCGGCCTGAATAACGGGCCGCATACCTAAACACTTCATTTATGTCTGGTTTTACATTGTAAAAGTATAGAAATAGTGCAATTTCCAAAAGCACTCCCAATGCATAAGCTCTTTTAAATAAAATAGATTTCATAATCGATCAGAATATATTAAATTTAGGAGGGCATTTCTATAGTTTAAATAGCTTTTTATCTGGCTTGGGAGACCACCAATCGTTTAAAAAGCTTATCACTTTCCAAAATTCTGTAAAAATCTTTCAGGTAATCAACCATGGAGTCAAATTCGGATTGTTGCTCGAATTCAGGTTGGAAGCTATTAACAAGAGCGAAAATTTGTTCTTTAGATGCTTTAAAATGATTTCTTACCTCTTCAAAAAGCCCATTCTTTCTATTTAAACCGATGTATTTTCTCTTTTCAGTCTGATAGCCCAATCGGTTGATGACTCCTTTCCCATAGCTTGGGTTTACCCAACCGGTCAAGTCGAAGTCATAGGGAATGGGGATGATCTTTTTATCGTAATAGAGTAATTTTCCATTGTGTTGGTGAGAGGAGGAAAAATCAGTATTTCCAATCAAATAATTGAAGAAAGATAAGTTCATCGAATTGAAATGATCCATTGCCATGGAGGGTATTTTTCTTTTTACGATTTTACCGTCAAACCTTTTGGCAAGCTTATCATCGTCTTCAATAAGAAACCCTTTTAGCTTATATTTTTTCTCTTTTTTAGAACTTTTATCGTTCAATTCGATTTCCAATCTTCTGGTTTTAAAATAATGAGGGGAGACTATCTCATAGATTTTATAGGCAATAAATTCTTTAATGATGTTGTCGTTCTTATCCTTTTCTTTTTTACAGGGTAAGACCATTTTTAAAGAAGTATTTCCGCTAAAAATAGTTTCAGCAGAAGTACTTTTTTTGATCTTCATTTTGATGGGTGTGAAAAAACAATTTTTCCTTCTAAAATTCCCTCTGGCTCTGAGTGATACTTGAATTTCTTTGGGTTCGTTTTCTGTAAAAAAAACAATTGAACTTTGAATATAAGTAGAATCATTGGTTTTGAGATTCAATTCACTATTCGAATAGCTCAATTGAACTTTGAGTGGTATTTGATTGGAAAAAAGGGAATCTGATTTTACAACTATTTGACCGTTAATCTGGGTATAAGATGCAATCAAGGTAAGTATCGAGATTAGCCAGCATTTTTTTTTTGTAATCATCAAATATTTTTTACAAATTTCAGAATATACCATCATCGATTTTCGAATCCTCAATACAGAATAAGCGTATTACAAACCCATTGGCATAATTCATTACGGCTTAGACCAAATGCTTTACTCCTTTGAAAGCTTAAGCCAAGTTCCAGCAATAATCATCACAGCGAAGGTGATCAAAAAAATATTTGCAGCAGGTTCAGGCATAAATGCTGGAGGCCATCCTTCTGAAACAGTATGCCCAGTAAAATCAATAAAACTATCGGTTACCTTAGACAATTTTACTCCACTCTCTTTTAACTCGGATAAGCGATAAGATTGTGCAAGTTGTGCGTTTCTTAAATAGGAAAAAACGGTATATCCATAAAAAACTGTGCACAGCCCAAAAACGGAAACCAATATTTTTCCCAGAATATTTGAGTTTTGCTCTCTTTGAAAACGTATGAGTCTAAAGGTTATAAAAACCAAGCCTGTAAAGGTTAGCATATATACTGCATTGGCAACAAAAGCAAGTTGGAAGTGGTTTAAAATATCTAATTCATTCATAATGAGTTTTTTTATTAATAATAAATATAATTAATAAGAAATAAAAACTATTAAAATATATTTCATTGTTTTTTATTGTGACAGAAATTTAAATTGTCAGATATAAAGTGATCAATAGGGTTTTATAAATATATATTGAAACAGGACTTTTTAGACATCTTTTTTGGTTTGCAAATTGCAGAAGTTAACCTGATCAATCCAAAGGGACTTTAAAGTAAAGAAATGTAATCACAGATTTCCCAATGGTGCTAAAAAAATATCATAACTTATGAGATAAATCAATTAAGCAAATTATGAAAACTTTATCCATCAAACGTTCACTTATATTTACCCTTACATTATTAATGTCTTCGGTCAGTTTTTCTCAAGACAATTCTTCTCCTTCCCTCAAGGGTAAAAACATCCTCTATGTCTATGGTGGAATGAAGGGTCATAGTCCTGCCGAAAGTGTAGATTTATTTGTTCCCAAATTAAGAGCAGAAGGTGCCTTAGTTAAGGTTTTTGATACCCTTTCTGTTTATAGCGATGAAAAACTTATGGCAGAAACTGATTTGATAATACAAATTTGGACCTTGGGACAAATTACCGAAGAACAATTCAAAGGCTTGGAAAAAGCGGTAATGAATGGAACAGGTCTTTCTGGATGGCATGGAGGTTTGGGAGATGCTTTTAGAGATAATCTAAACTATCAATTTATGGTTGGGGGACAGTTTGTTTCCCATCCTGGAGGAAAAATTAATCATTCAATCAAGATAATTGATAAAAATGATCCTATTACAAATGGAATCGATGACTTTGATTTAAAGAAAACCGAACAATATTATATGCTCATTGACCCAAACATTAAGGTTTTAGCTATTTCAGAATTTGAAAGGGAGAGTTATGAAAAGCCTGGAAAACATGAAAATAAAGTAACAGGAAGTACCATGCCGGTTGTTTGGAAAAAAAATTACGGAAAGGGTAGGGTATTTTATTCTTCAATTGGACACAACCTTACAGATTTTGATGTACCAGAAGTAATGTCCTTACAGATGAGGGGTTTTCGTTGGGCAGCTGAAGGAAAATACAGGAAAAAAGAAACCACTATAACACCAGCTTATATAAAATGATTGCAATTGGATTCGATATAGGGAGTTCCTTTGTAAAGGGTTCATTGGTAAATGCTGAGACTGTAAAATCAATTGCTCGGGTCCGAATTCCTCAAGTAGAAATGCCAATGGAAGCCCATAAATTGGGCTGGGCAGAACAGCATCCCAACCTATGGTGGCAATACCTTTGTGAAGCTACCCAAGAGCTTTTGGCTAATTCCGGTATCAAGGCAGAACAAATTTCCAGTATTGGGATTTCTTATCAAATGCATGGACTGGTTTTGGTGGATGAAGACCTTAACCCCTTGCGAAAATCAATTTTATGGTGCGACAGCAGAGCCATTCCTTATGGAGAAAAAGCTTTTAAAAAATTGGGAGAGGAGTACTGTAAAAATTATCTGCTTAATTCCCCAGGTAATTTCACTGCCTCCAAATTGGCCTGGGTGATAGAAAATGAAAAGGAGCTATATCAAAAAGCCTATAAACTTTTGCTGCCGGGAGACTTTCTTGCGGCCCAATTATCAGGGGTTCCTCAGACTACCATTACTGGTTTGTCTGAAGGCATTTTTTGGGATTTTAAAAACGATCAAACTTCTCAAAAACTTTTTGACCATTACCAAATCAATCAAAGTTTGGTGCCCGAAGTGGTTGATAATTTTACTGTTCAAGCAACGGTATCCAATGCAGGTGCTCAAGCCACGGGACTAAAAGAAGGAACTCCAATCACCTATAGAGCGGGAGACCAGCCTAACAATGCTTATACCTTAGGAGCCCGTAAACCCGGAGATGTGGTAGCAACCGGAGGGACTTCTGGTGTAGTCTATGCCCTTACCGATCAATTGTCAGGTAATGAATTAACCAAGGTCAATACCTTTGCCCATATCAACTATCAACCCCAGCAAAAAATGTTTGGCAAACTCCTTAATCTAAATGGTGCTGGGATACAATACCGCTGGTTACATCAATTGATGGGTGAAGTGGGTTATGCTAAACTAAATGAAATCGCTCAACAAGCACCCATCGGAAGTAATGGACTGCAAGTTTTTCCTTTTGGAAATGGAGCTGAGCGAATGCTCGATAACAAGATTGTCAATGGACACATCAGTAATATCAATTTCAATATTCACGACAACAACCATATGATCAGGGCCACCTTGGAAGGGATTGCTTTTGCGATGGTTTATGGGATAGAAATTTTAAAAAATGACGGAGTGGATATCAAAAACCTTAAAGTAGGAAATGATAATCTGTTTCTATCTGATGTATTCTCCAAAACCATTGCAAACACATTGGGGATATCCATTCAAATGCATAAAGCTACTGGAGCTGAAGGCGCAGCCAAAGCCAGTATTTATGACTCCCATCAAACTCAAAAAAACGATAATATCGTCATTACCAAAACCATAAACCCTAATCCTAAACTTCAAGACCAAAGCATTGCTTCGTTTGAAAAATGGAAAGGACAACTACTCAATAACATCATTTAAAATGGAAAACAATTATTTCAAAAACATTCAGAGGATAAAATTCGAAGGGAAGGAATCCGACAACCCCCTAGCTTATAAATACTACAATCCAGATCAACAAGTAATGGGCAAATCCATGCGAGAGCATTTTAAATTTGCCATGGCCTATTGGCACAGTATGAATGACAACGGTGCTGATCCCTTTGGAAGGATTACGAATCAATATCCCTGGAATCAAGAGACAGATCTTTTGCAACAGGCAAAAAATCGTGCGGATGCTGCTTTTGAATTCTTACAAAAAATGGGCTTTGACTACTTTTGCTTCCATGATATTGATCTGATTGCTGAGGGAGAATCCCTGACCGAAACGGAAAAAAGGATTATTAAAATTACATCTTATATAAAAGAGAAACAAGAACAAAGCGGTATTAAAATCCTTTGGGGAACAGCCAACTGTTTCTCAAATCCTGTTTATATGAACGGTGCTATCACTAATCCCGATTTCAGGGTAGCCTCTAGGGCTGCAGCGCAGATCAAAATTGCTTTTGACGCTTCGATGGAACTCGGTGCAGAAAACTATGTTTTCTGGGGTGGCAGAGAGGGCTATTTGTCCTTACTGAATACTAATATGAAACGAGAGTTGGATCACCTTGGAGTATTTTTTAATAAAATGGTGGACTATGCCAAAGATGAGGGTTTCGAAGGCAATTTCTTTATTGAGCCTAAACCCGCCGAACCCACCAAGCATCAGTATGATTTTGATAGTGCTACCGTCATTGGTTTTTTGAATCAATTTGGCTTACAAGATCATTTTAAATTAAATATAGAGGTCAATCACGCTACATTGGCACAACATACATTCGAACATGAATTGCAAGTGGCAGCCAATGCCGGTATGTTGGGAAGCATTGACGCCAATCGTGGAGATAATCAAAATGGATGGGACACCGATCAATTCTCCATCAATCTATATGAAACCATTGAGGCCATGTTGATTTTCTTAAAATCCGATGGTCTTCAAGGAGGAGGGATCAACTTTGATGCAAAAGTGAGAAGAAACTCTACCGATTTGGAAGATCTCTTTATCGCACACATTCAGGGTGCAGACACCTTTTCCAGGGGACTTTTGGCCGCAGAACACATTTTGACCAATACAGCATATACCGACATGCTCAATCAACGCTATCAATCCTATGACAGCGGTCACGGGAAAGCTTTTGAAAAAGGAGAACTCTCCGTTACAGACCTATATAAAATTGGTTTAGAACAGGTTTATATTCCCTACATCAGTGGTAAGCAAGAGTTATATGAAAGCATCTTAGCTAATAGTTTTTAGAACCCATTAAAAGAATATTTATAAATTGTGGTACGAACGATAAACCAAATAACATGAATAACGATAAAAGACTTTTTTACGGTAGTTGTTTTGCTCTGATTACCACAGCATTTTCTTTTAGTATCCGAGCAGGAATCCTCCCCCAATTGGGAGATGCTTTCCAGCTTTCGGGTCAACAACTTGGATTTATCAATTCGATGTGGTTTTTAGGTTTTCCAATTTCCATGGTTTTGGGAGGGTTATTTTACCATCAATTGGGACCTAAAAGAATCATGCAGTTTGCCTTTTTGACCCATACTTTGGGAATCATTTTAACCATTTATTCAGGAGGTTATACAGGCCTTTTGATCTCCACTCTTTTGATAGGAATAGGAAATGGTTGTACCGAAGCGGCCTGTAACCCGATGATAGCTGATGCCTATGAAGGCAAAACGATGAATACGCTATTGAATCGCTTTCATATGTGGTTTCCTGGAGGAATTGTAGTGGGAAGTTTGGTATCAAAATTCATGACAGATCTGGACATGGGATGGCAAGCACAGATATGGATTATTATGATTCCTACACTGATTTACTTCTATCTTTTTTATGGGCAAGTATTTCCCAAGCCCAAATTGGAAGCGATCAGTTCAGTAGGAGAGAACCTCAAGGCCATGGCTACTCCCTTGTATATTTTTATGTTGGTGTGTATGGCATTTACTGCCATTTCAGAATTCGGCCCACAACAGTGGACCACACTGATCTTGAGCAGTAGCGGAGCACAGCCCATGGTGATTTTAGCCTTGATTACGGGTTTGATGGCCGTAGGGAGATACTTTGGTGGAGATATGGTTCACAAATACGATCAAACAGGAGTTCTTTTGGGCTCAGCGGTATTGACAGCGATAGGGATATTTTTATTCAGCACACAGACAGGAGCGATGACCTATGTTGCGGCGGTATTTTTCGCATTAGGGGTTTGTTATTTTTGGCCTAATATGATAGGCTTTATCGCTGAAAAAATTCCTTTAAGTGGCGCACTGGGGATGTCTATCATAGGAGCGATGGGGATGTTTTCCACATCGATATTCCAACCCATTATTGGAGGGTGGATAGATTCTTCGACCGCCCAAATGGAAGCGGAGGGGCTAAGTGGAACGGCATTGGAGCTGGCCTCGGGACAGGCAACCCTTACCACGATGATAAGCTTTCCTGGGGTTTTGATTATTTTATTTACGATTCTCTATTTTTGGCAGAAGAAATTAAAAACCGCTTAGTAATATAATTTCAAAGGAATGGGAAGACATTTGGTTTTCCCTTTTTA
>CAJVZM010000034.1 GCA_913020475.1 uncultured Flavobacteriaceae bacterium | reverse complement strand
ATATAGGAAAAGTAGTTAGTAAAATCAATGCTTTTGGGGAAGCTCAAATAAGAACCCTAGAGAAGGAAGGCAAGATCAAGATCCCGTTTAATGAAAAAAATATTATTTTAGACCTCAGCGAGGTAGAAATTACCTCCAAAGATATTGAAGGATTGTTGGTGGCCCATGGTAATGGGCTAACTGTAGCTTTGGATATCTCGCTGACCGAAAATTTGATAAATGAGGGTATTGCTCGGGAGTTGATCAACCGAATACAAAATATAAGAAAAGACACCGGACTAGAAGTCACCGATAAAATAAATATTAGCTTTTTGGCCGACGATGATTTAAAAGAACGAATTGAAAATAACAGTGCTTACATACTCTTGGAGACCCTAGGAGAAAATATTGATTTTCCCGCACAAATATACAATGGAACTGAGGTTGTATTCGGAAATATTAAAACAAAAATAACCATTAAAAAGATTGAAAATGGCTAAAGAATTAAAAGCTCGATATACAGACGAAGAGTTGGAAGATTTTAGAAAATTGATTGAAGATAAAATCAATAAAGCTCAAGCAGATTTAGACCTGTTGAGAAGCGCATACATGAATAATGGCAACAATGGTACAGATGACACCTCCCCTACCTTTAAAGCCTTTGAGGAAGGTTCAGAAACCATGTCCAAAGAAGCTAATACACAATTGGCCATCCGTCAGGAAAAATTCATTCGTGACCTAAAAAACGCAATGATACGCATTGAAAACAAGACCTATGGCGTTTGTCGTGTAACTGGCAAACTGATTAACAACAAGAGACTCTTACTGGTCCCACATGCTACCCTAAGCATTGAGGCTAAAAATATGCAAAAATAGCGTTTGAAATTTAAGGTATCCAATATTAACCTGGCGACAGCCATAATTATCATACTGGGGTTGTTGTTGATGGATCAGGCATCAAAGTTTTTCATCAAACTGAATTATCCACTCTCTCACTATGGGAATGGTGCGATCGTTGACTGGGGGTTTTTTAAACTCCTTTTTGTGGAAAACAAAGGAATGGCCATGGGAACAAAACTCAATGATATTTTTCCTTATTTATCTGAAAGAACCGCAAAACTGGTTTTAACCGTTTTTCGTTTGTTGGCCATCATTGGAATTGCTTACTGGTTGTGGGACAATATCCGCAAGCAAACGGCCAATCTGTTTCGTTGGGCGCTGTGTTTGATCTTTGCAGGTGCTTTTGGCAACATAATTGACTCTGTCTTTTACGGTGTGATTTTCTCTCATAGTTATGGACAAGTGGCCACTCTCTTCCCGGAGGGAGGGGGTTATGCCCCTATTTTTCAAGGCCATGTGGTAGACATGTTACAATTTCCCCTAGTAAGTTGGAATTGGCCCGATTGGATGCCCTTGATCGGTGGCGAAAACTATACTTTTTTTCAATATGTATTTAATATTGCCGACTCTGCCATTAGTGTGGGGGTGGGTATTTTAATCGTTTTTAACAAAAGGATTTTTGGCCAAAAAACAGCAGAAGATCCTAATCAAAAAGAATAAACCTCTTTAGGGGTAACTGCATAATCTAAAGCAATATCATTGTCATCTAAATCCTCAATTTTGGAAATGGGATCAAAAAAAGACAATCCTACCTTAACGGTATTATTGGGACATTGTACCAAAAAACGATCATAATAACCTTTTCCGTAGCCCACACGATGACCCTCCTTGTCGAAGACAAATAGGGGAACAAAAACCACCTCAATTTTTTGGGGGGTTATGGCAATGCCAGAGAGCGGTTCCGGGACGCCCAAGCGATTCAATTTTAGCGGGGTTTGATCTGTAAGCAAGTAGTGTTCCAAAGACTGGTTATCAATCATTTTTGGAACAATCGGCTGTTTATCTTTTCCTTGTAAAATGGAAAGCAGATATGAAGTATCGACCTCCTTATTTTTTTCGGCGGTCATGAAAAGATGATATAAGGAGTACCCCCAGATATCTAGTTTTAAACAATGATTGGAAATCTCAATACTCCAATCGGTAATTTGATCTTCGGTTAAGGCCTCTCTGCGTTTCCGATATTCGATTCGTAAGGCCGATTTGGTGTTCAAATCCTTTAAATTTTATCTTTAAAATTATACATATTTAAGCATACCGCCCCCTGAATCCCTTTTTTCTATTGCTTAGAGAAAAACGTAACTTCGTCCCATGGAACAACTACCCATTGCGATACAGTTCAAAACGCTCCCTACCGATCCAGGGGTCTATCAGTATTTTGACAAAAATAATACCGTAATTTATGTGGGTAAAGCTAAAAATTTAAAGCGCAGGGTGACTTCCTATTTTACCAAAGTACATGACAACGCTAAAACCCGTATTCTAGTCAAAAAAATTCACCGTATGGAACACATAGTGGTTCCTACGGAGGTTGATGCCCTTCTGCTGGAAAACAACCTGATAAAAAAATACAGACCCCGTTACAATATTCTTCTCAAAGATGACAAGACCTACCCGTGGATTTGCATCAAAAAAGAAGCTTTTCCGCGCGTATTTAGCACTCGAAAGGTTATCAGAGACGGTTCAGAGTATTTTGGACCCTACCCTAATGTAAAAACCGTTTATACTCTTTTGGAACTCATCCGAGAGCTCTATACTGTCCGAACGTGTAACTACGACCTCTCCAAAGAAAAAGTCCAAAAGCAATCCTACAAAGTTTGTCTTGAATATCATATCGGTAATTGTCAGGCCCCATGTGAGTCCAAAGTGAGTGAGGATGATTACAATCAAAACATAGCAGCAATCAGAGACATCATTAAGGGTAATTTCCGTCGTTCACTAGACAAATTCAAAACCCAAATGGAAAAATATGCTAGAGCAATGAAATTTGAAAGCGCACAACAGATCAAAGAAAAACTAGAGTCATTAGAAAATTACCAAGCTAAATCTACGGTGGTTAACTCAAAAATCACCAACGTAGATGTCTTTTCCATCATCTCAGACGAAAGCTATGGATATGTCAATTTTTTTCAAGTGGCTTTTGGTTCGATTATAAGGTCCCATACGGTAGAAATAAAAAAAAAACTGGAGGAGACCGACGCAGAGATGTTACCGCTCGTAATTCTTGACCTTAGACAACGTTTCAATTCTGAATCCAGGGAAATATACCTGCCTTTTGAACTGGACTTAGGCCCTAAAATTAAGGTAACGGTTCCAAAACTTGGTGACAAAAAAAAGCTGGTTGAACTTTCTAAAAGGAATGCCAAGTTCTTTCGATTAGAACGTTTTAAACAAATGAAAATCGTAGATCCAGAACGCCATGTTAAGAGGTTAATGCAGCAGATGAAGACAGATTTGCGCCTCCAAGACGAACCTGTCTACATAGAGTGTTTTGACAATTCCAACATCCTAGGAACCAACCCCACCGCCGCATGTGTGGTTTTTAGAAACGGCAAACCTTTAAAAAAGGATTACCGCCATTTTAAAATTAAAACCGTGGAGGGGCCAGATGATTTTGCCTCTATGGAAGAAGTGGTGTACCGACGTTACAAACGCCTCTCCGAAGAAGGACGATCCCTTCCCCAACTGATCGTTATTGATGGAGGAAAGGGACAGCTTTCCTCGGCTGTTAAAAGCTTGGATCGTTTGGGTCTAAGGGGCCAAATCGCCATCATCGGGATTGCCAAAAGATTGGAAGAAATCTATTATCCTGGTGACAGTATTCCGATGTACCTGGACAAAAAATCAGAGACTTTAAAAGTCATTCAGCAACTGAGAAATGAAGCTCACCGTTTTGGGTTGACACTACACCGCAACATCCGAAGTAAAAATGCACTAAGGTCGCCCTTGGACGGGGTAGAAGGCATTGGCCCCAAAACTAAAGAAATGTTGCTTAAAAAGTTTAAATCGTTAAAAAGAATTAAAGCTGCTCCCAAAGAAGAAATCATAGACCTGCTAGGGAGTGTAAAAGGACTCAAAATTTTTCAAAAACTTCAGGGGCTTTAATAATTAGTTTAGTTATTCTAGATCTTAAAAAATAGTTTTATAATTAATTAATTTTACCTGATGATGCTTATAAAAAAAAATAAACTTTTAATTCTTTTTGTTTCAAGCATAAGCCTTCTTGGTTTTACTCAAACGATAACAGAAAGTACTCCGGGTGAAGTAAAACTGCCCTTCAAGGCAGGAGAGTGGTTTGAGTTTAGAATCCACTACGGTTTTTTCAATGCTAGCTATGCTACCTTAGAACTCTCGCAAGATACACTGAACGGCAAACCAGTTTTACATGCCAAGGGCTATGGAACAACAACTGGTTTAGCCCGTTGGTTTTTTAAAGTTGAAGATCACTACGATACCTATTTTGATGAAAAAAAAATCATCCCTTATTGGTTTATTCGTGATATCTACGAGGGGGGTTATACCAAAAATTTAGAGATTAATTTCGATCACATTCAAAATTTGGCACATGTCAATGACCTAAAATATAAAAAACAGCGAACTTTTAAAATTTCAGATAGTGCTCAAGATCTTATCTCTGCCTTTTACTACCTTAGAGCATTTTATCCCAGCAATAGATTAAAACCCAATGAAACCTTTAGTATCAATATGTTTTTCGATAAAGAAAACTATGTTTTTAAAATGAAGTTTTTAGGAAAAGAAACCCTTCATACAAAGTTTGGTAAAATTCGATGTATGAAATTTCGTCCCTATGTTCAGTCTGGGAGAGTTTTTAGGGAGCAGGAAAGTGTTACCCTTTGGATCACAGACGACGGTAATAAGATTCCTATTCGACTACAAGCAAATTTGGCCATTGGTTCCATCAAGGTAGATTTGGAAAAGTTCAAAAATCTCGTCGCTCCTTTTGAAATTCAATTCAATTAGATCCCTCTAATTGTTCATTACTCTTTGTAAACTTTCTGTTAAAAGCTTTGTGATTCAAAGCATAAAGCAAGAAATTTGTGTAAAACAAAAAATTATTTCGGGCAGTTTTGAATAAAATTTTTGTAAAACTATATTTACTTTTAATTGTTGTTTTGTTTTCCACGTGTGAGACCAAAAAGCGATTTACTTATGCTGACCCTTTAGAGGCTAAAGTCGAAATCAAATCAAAAAACATTAAATATGGCTTTGACTTGGATCAGCTTAGAGTGGTAAAAAAGAAAATAAGAAGGGGGGACACTTTCGGTTCTATTCTTGAGGAAAATGGTATTGATTACCCCGAGGTGTACAAAATTCTTAAAATCATTAAAAATAAGGTTAACGTCAAGAGGCTGGTGGAAGGAAAATATTATAGTCTTTTCTTTTCAAAAGATAGTATTTCCATGCTCAAAGCCTTTGTTTACGAGCCCCAAATTGAAAGTTATACAATTGTTCAACTTCGAGACAGTATTTATGGTAAAAGGGTGGTCAAGCCAATTAAGATAGTTACCAAACAGGGAAATGGTCTTATTGAAAATTCACTATACGAAACTATGATGACTAGTGGATTAAACGACCAGTTAACTTATTACCTCGCCGATGTGTACGCTTGGAACATTGATTTTTACCGACTCCACAAAGGAGATCGATTCAAAGTGATCTATACCGAGAAATTTGTCGATGACACAGTTTCCATTGGAATTGAACGCATCAAAGCAGCTATTTTTCAACATGCTGGGAAAGATTTTTATGCCTTCGAGTTTCAACCCGATTCGATCAAAGGAATTGTAGAATACTTCGATCATAATGCCAAAAACCTACGAAGAGCATTTCTTAAAGCGCCTGTAAAATTTGGGCCAGTTACCTCACGTTACAATCTCAAGAGAAGAATTGCCTATTATGGCAACCGCATAAAACCCCACCGCGGTACAGATTTTGCTGCTATTGTGGGAACCCCCATACTGGCCACTGCCAAAGGTATAGTGATTAAATCTGCCTACAGCCGAGGGAACGGAAACTATGTTACCATAAAACACAATAATACATACAGCACTCAATACCTACACATGAAACGCAGAAATGTAACAGTGGAAGAATGGGTTAATCAGGGTCAGATCATAGGATTGGTTGGCATGACAGGCTATACTTCTGGACCCCACGTGTGCTATCGATTTTGGAAAAATGGTAGACAGGTTGATCCATTCAAACAAAAACTCCCCGACGCCAAGCCTATTTCCAAAGAATTAAAAATTGATTATTTAAATGCCATCGCGGATTTGAAAACCCAACTCGATTGCATATCTTTCTCAACAGAATCAACTTATATTAACTCAGCTATAGCTCTATCAAATAGTGACATTCAATAAGCACAACCCATTGTCTCTTAAATCGTGGAAGTTACTGGAGTCCAACTTCCAAAAAAATGCTCAAAAAAAGATTATAGACTACTTTGCTGAGGACGCTGAAAGAGTAAAAAACCTTTCCATTAGGTGGGAATCCTTTTATGTGGATTACTCCAAAAATCTACTCGATCAGGAGACCCTAGACCTACTGACATCAATGGCCGAAGAATCGGGACTCAGTCAGGCCATTGAAGCCTATTTTGAAGGTGGAAAGATCAACGAGACCGAAGACAGAGCCGTACTCCATACCGCACTGCGGCAAATCAGACCTTCTTCAATAAACGTTGATGGAAAAAATATTACCCCAAAAATTGAAAAAGTCAAAAAACAAATGTTTGATTTTGCCAACCAAGTAATTTCCGGAGAGTGGAAAGGACATACGGGGAAAGCCATCAAGCATGTGGTCAATATCGGAATTGGTGGGTCGGATTTAGGCCCTGCAATGGTAACCGAAGCACTTGAGTTTTATGGTAACCGACTCCAATTGACTTTTGTTTCTAACGTTGATGGCGATCATGTGGAAGAAGTGATCAAAAAAGTTGATCCGGAAACGACCCTTTTTGTAATTGTGTCAAAAACTTTTACTACCCAAGAAACGCTAATCAATGCCAGAACCCTCAAGAAATGGTTTCTAAATAACGCACCTGAATCGGCTATAGGTAATCACTTTATAGCTGTTTCGACCAACTTAGAAAAGGTAACCGAATTTGGAATTGCAGCCCAAAATATCTTTCCTATGAATGACTGGGTTGGAGGTCGTTTTTCTTTATGGAGTTCTGTTGGACTATCAATCTGTCTGGCCATAGGGCCAAAGAATTTTAAAGCTTTACTCGAAGGAGCAGGAAAAATGGATCAACACTTTCGCAGCGCTGATTTCAAAGAAAATATGCCTGTACTTTTAGCTTTGATTACAGTCTGGTACAATAACTTTTGGGAAGTAGAAACCGAAGCCATCATTCCCTATTCTCAATACCTAAGGAACTTTCCTGCCTATCTCCAACAAGCCATTATGGAAAGTAATGGAAAAGGAGTTGACCGAAACGGTCAACCGGTTAATTATCAAACCGGCAATGTCATTTGGGGAGCACCGGGTACCAACGCCCAACATGCTTTCTTCCAATTGATGCACCAAGGCACAAAGATGATTCCTGTAGACTTTATCGGCTTTGCCAAACCCCTCCACAATGGGAACGATCATCATGATAAATTAATGTCCAATTTTTTTGCTCAAACCCAGGCCTTGATGCGGGGTAAAAATGCCAAAACCGTAAGAGAAGAACTGACCAAACAAGGAAAATCTCCAGAACAAATTGAGGCGCTACTCCCTTTTAAAGTTTTTGAAGGGAACCGCCCCTCCAATACCCTTTTTATCGAACAGCTTACACCTGCCAACTTAGGTTCTCTCATTGCATTATATGAACACAGAATATTTGTTCAGGGAATCATTTGGAATATCTTTAGCTACGATCAATGGGGCGTGGAATTGGGCAAACAGTTGGCGAACGAAATCCTAAAAGATTTCGACAAAGAAAGAATTGATCACCACGATCCCTCAACGCAAGGTCTTATCAAGTTTTACAAAAAATTCAGAAATTAATTTGAGAACCTTAAGTCATTAAGCTTGAGTTGTAAGCTTTTCGTACCCCTAAATTTGTTTTCATCTACTGAATATAATATTTGAAAAAGATCCCTGCTTTTGATTTTGCTTATATGGTTTGCCATCCCAAATCCAATACCGGTTAAGCTACCTTTTGTGTCGTCAATGACTTCGAGTTTTAGATGACTCTGATCAACTCCTACAGCCTTAGTTCCCCCCCCGTCCAAACAATTTTTTGTAAAAAATACGGGTCGCATATTGCCAGGTCCAAATGGAGCCATTTGTGCCATTATCCGATAGAATTTTGGGGTGATTTTATTCAAACTTATCTCCAAGTCATATACAATAGACGGAATCCGTTGTTTAGGCTCTATGTGCTTTTTCACAGCAGATTCAAAAGCTTTTTTAAAAGGAAGATATTCTTCGGGTTTAATTGTCAAGCCAGCGGCATAACGGTGTCCCCCAAATTGAACAATGTGCTCCTTACAGGCCGCTAAAATCTGATAGACATCGACTCCTTTGACCGAACGAACCGAACCAGTATAATAATCTCCTGAGGCTGCAAAAACTACTGTAGGGCGATAATGGGTTTCTATGAGACGTGAAGCCACAATCCCCAACACTCCTTTGTGCCAATCGGGTTGAAAAACAACTGTAGAATAAAACTCTTCCTCTTGATTTTGATTAATTTGATCAAACGCTTGGGCGGTAATTTTTTGGTCCAACTCTTTTCGTTCGCTATTAAATAATTCTATGACTCTAGCTCGAGAGAGTGCTTCCTCCTTATCTTCCGACAAAAGTAAGGAAACAGCATGACTGCCGTGTTTGATCCTGCCTGCGCCATTGATTCTCGGGGCAAGGACAAAAACCAAATCAGAAACGTTAATATCTCTTTTGATTTCACTGATGAAAAAACGTATACCTAGTCTAGGATTTTCTTGGATTTGCTGAATTCCAAAATGGGTTAGAATTCTATTCTCTCCTACCATAGGAACAATATCGGCAGCAATGGCCATAGCCACCAAATCCACAAAAGGAATGATATCTTCCAGCACACCTCCCTGAACAGAGTTCAAGGCTTGGATGAGCTTAAATCCTATACCACAACCACATAAATCTTTGAAAGGATAGGAGCAGTCGGGTTGTTTGGGATCCAAAATGGCTACAGCATTCGGAAGTTCTTCACCAGGTAAATGGTGGTCACAAATAATAAAATCTATCCCCAAAGTTTGGGCATAGGAGACTTTATCCTTGGCTTTGATCCCACAATCCAAAGCAATGATTAGACTTACATTTTCAGCCTTGGCTTGATCAATCCCTTTGGTCGAGATTCCATAACCTTCATCATTACGATCGGGTATATAATAGATACAATGAGGATGACTTTGTCTTAAGAAAGAAAATACCAAAGCCACTGCGGTGGTGCCATCGACGTCATAATCTCCATATACCATTATTTTTTCACCCCTGTCGATGGCCTGAGAAATACGGTCTACTGCCTGCCGCATAGACCCCATCAAAAAAGGATCGTGCAAGTCTGACAGCTCTGGTCGAAAAAAGGATTTGGCAGTATTAAAATCTTCGATGCCTCTTTGAATTAAAAGACAAGCAATCTCATAAGGAACGCCTATCAACTTTTGAAGTTGCTTTACTTTATCCACGTCAGGTATGGGTTTTGGAGTCCAATGCATATTGATTATTTTTTTTGAGACCCGGACACGCAAATCACAAATTCCCCTTTTAGGAGGTGGTCGTTAAAATGATTTAGGGCTTCATTCAGAGTTCCTCTATAAGTTTCTTCGAACACTTTTGATAGTTCTCTCGAAACAGATACCACTCGATCAGGACCAAAAATTTCAGAAAATTGAGTTAGGCTTTTGAGCAGCTTATGTGGAGATTCATAAAAAATTAAAGTACGATTTTCATCTCTAAGATTTTCCAAGCGTTTATTTCTTCCTTTTTTGGGGGGCAAAAATCCTTCAAAAACAAATCGATCACATGCCATACCACTTTGAACCAGGGCGGGGATCATAGCAGTGGGTCCAGGCAAGCAACGTACTTTTATATCAAGGGATAAAGCCCCACGAACCAAAAGAAAACCGGGGTCTGAAATACCAGGAGTACCTGCATCACATATAAGTGCGATCTTCATTCCTGAGGTCAATTTTTTCACTACACCCTCCAACTTTCTATGTTCATTATGCATGTGAAAAGCTTGCATCGGGGTGCTAATTTGATAATGATTCAGCAACTTACCGCTGGTCCGAGTATCCTCTGCCAAGATTAAATCTACTTCATTTAGGGTGTCTACTGCCCGAAAGGTCATGTCCCCCAAATTGCCTATCGGTGTTGGTACTAGAAAAAGCTCCCCCATACTTTTTGGTCGTTCATATAATGTAAATACTATTGGAAATTATTTTCTACAATTTTCAAAAAACGAATTTCATATGGCTCTTTTCCTTCCCAATAATTGTAATCGGGCTTAATCATTTCCAATATGAATTTTTGGGCCTGGTCCCACGATTCTATAGTGGCAATTTGAGAAATGGCGCGCTGATAGTCATTGGAGCTTTGATTAAAGAGATGTTTAATAAATGCCAAGCGGTCGTTTAAATCTATTTGAAGTCCTTTAGAAAACTTATCATTCAAACTCTTTTGTACTTCTTTTTCGATTACAGGACCTTCCTCTTTATGTTCAAAAGACAACTCATTGTTGTTCTCTTTGATAATCTCGGCTCCAGAAGGCTTTGCTTCAGGAATTTCTTTGACAATTTCCTTAATGGTATCCATAATGGGAGGTAATTCTTTACGCTCATTGAAATTTTTATGAGCCGAATTAGACTCCGATTCAACTTTGATAAAATCAACTGCCTGATCAAAATTAGTTTCTAAATCTTCCCAAAAGTCTTTATTGAATCCCTCTGCATTTTTGATTAAAATCAGACGCTCAAAGAGTAATAAAGTGGCATCGTAGACCTTTTGATAGTCAAAAGGTTCTTCCATCTCCAGAATTTCTTTTGCCAATTGATGAAGTTGTTGATGGATTTTATTGGGCATAAATTATACTATTACAACGCTTTGTTTTAATACCTTTGTTTGTTTGTAAATTACAAAATGTTTTTAGAAAATACCCTAAACCACAAAGAACTATTTGGATGGATCAAAGTGATCTGTGGCTCTATGTTTTCAGGAAAAACAGAGGAGTTGATTCGGCCACTCAAATGCGCCCAATTCGGTAATCAGAAAATAGAGGTTTTTAAACCAGCCATTAACTTTCGCTATGACTATAAGATGATCCCCTCTCTCAATTCGAATCAGATTCCTTCAACCTCGGTTCCTACCGCAGCAAATATTCCTGTTTTGGCCAATGAATCCCAATTGGTGGGCATTGACGAGGTCCAATTTTTTGATGATGAAATTGTGGAAGTTTGTAATGAATTAGCCAATAGTGGTATGCGGGTTATTGTCGCAGGACTGGATATGGATGATCAAGAAAATCCTTTTGGTCCCATGCCTGCATTTATGGCCACGGCCGAACATGTCACAAAATTACATGCCATTTTTGTTAAAACGGGTAATTTGGCCCAATGCAATCATAGAAAATCAGATCAAGAGGACTCAGTTCTGTTGGGGGTAAAAGACGACCATGAACCACTTGGTAAGGTTACATTCAGTAAGGCTTCAGACAATTAAAAGTAAAAAATAACAAAAAGAAAAAATCTTGACTCTTCTTGAAATTGATTTAAATAAGTTAGAACAAAACTATACTTCACTCAGAAATAGACTGAATCAACATTCCAAAATGATAGGTGTTGTCAAGTCCAATGCCTATGGAAGCCTGTCTGGGCTCATTGCAAAAAAATTAGTTGAATTGGGAGTAGAGGCTCTAGCAGTTGCATATACCCAAGAGGCTATAGAATTGAGAGGAGATGGGATTGAAATCCCTTTAATGGTATTTTATCCACAAGTTGAAAGTTTTAGAGACATTATCCTTAATAATATTGAACCTGTTTTGTACAGCAAAACTAGTTGGGAAAAGTTTAAAGAGGCTCTTAGCGAAGAAAAAAAAATATCCTATCCCATCCACATAAAGTACAATACTGGTTTGAACCGGATTGGTTTTCATCCTGACGAGGCAGGCTGGGTTTTGGAACAACTAAAAGATTCTTCTTTTAACGTCAAATCTGTTTACAGCCATTTGGCTCAAACCGAAGCTCCAAAACCAAATGAAAAGACGGAACATCAAATTTCCCTTTTCGAGCAAATTATGGACAAGCACAGTCAAGCTTCAAGTCAAAAGCCAGAATTCCACCTCTTAAATACCTCGGGGGTTTTCAATTATCCAAAATATCATTTGGATTGGGTAAGAATTGGGATTGGATTGTATGGCTTCGCCAACCAACCAGAATGGAATAAAACCCTGCATCCAATTGCCCAACTTAAGACAAAGATTACACAAATTCACCAAATCAGTTCGGGTGAAACTGTAGGTTACAATTGTGGTTGGAAAGCTCCAAAAAACAGTCGTATAGCAGTTTTACCTATCGGTCATGCAGACGGCTTTTCGAGGCAATATGGCCATGGGAAAGGATGGGTCTTGATTAATGGAGAGAAAGCTCATATAGTCGGCAATGTTTGTATGGACATGCTAATGGTGGATATTAGTGACATTCAATGCAAGGAAGGGAACGAAGTGGAAATCCTAGGATCTGGGATCAGGGCAGATGAACTAGCTGAAAGTGCTGGAACCATCTCCTATGAGCTAATCACAGCATTGGGAAATCGTATTCCAAGAGTACTAAAAATATAATTCAGCAAAAAAAATGTTGTAAATCAAACAGTTTGTTGGGATTTTGAAAAAAAACCAATTGAAGTTGTAGGCAATCCCATAAAGCTTAATTTTGCCATAAATCTTAATCCATGAAATTAGCAGTTGTTGGCGCAACAGGAATGGTTGGAGAAGTAATGCTTCAGATCCTGTCAGAGAGAAATTTCCCTTATTCAAAATTGATTCTCGTCGCTTCAGAGAAATCTGTAGGGAAAAAAATTATTTTTAGGAGTAATTCCCACGAAGTGGTAGGACTGAATAAAGCTGTTTCCATGAAACCCGACCTTGCCCTATTCTCCGCAGGTGGATCAACATCTTTGGAATGGGCGCCCAAGTTTGCCAAAGCTGGGACTGTGGTGATAGACAATTCCTCTGCTTGGCGAATGGATCCAACCAAAAAACTGATCATCCCGGAAATCAATGCAGCCCAATTAACCTTAGCGGATAAAATCATTGCCAATCCTAACTGCTCTACTATTCAAATGTTAATGGCATTAGCACCTTTACAAGAAAATTATGGAATTGAACGCATCATAGTATCCACCTATCAATCGATTACAGGAACAGGAGTCAAAGCCGTACAACAGTTGGAAAATGAGTACAAAGGTGAAATAGGTGAAATGGCTTATCCATACCAAATTCATCAAAATGCACTCCCACATTGTGATCTTTTTATGGATAATGGCTATACCAAAGAGGAAATGAAATTAGTTAATGAAACCCATAAAATTCTCGATGATAATTCTATTGGAGTTTCTGCTACTGCGATTAGAATCCCAGTGGTCGGAGGACACAGTGAATCAATTAATGTCCAGTTGAAAAAAGACTTCGATTTAGCAGCGATACGAAAGCTGTTGAGTGAAAGTCCAGGTTTAATTGTACAAGACAATCCTGAAAGTAA